>JANXZZ010000019.1 GCA_025355245.1 Pseudomonadota bacterium
GAACAGGCGTCCTTGCGCGTAGTGGCAGCCGCGCGCGCGCAGGAACTCGAGCTGCTCGCGCGTCTCGACGCCCTCGGCGACCACTTCCATGTCGAGGTTGCGGCCCATCTCGATGATCGTCTTCACCAGCGTCGCGTCCTCGTGGTCGAAGGCGGCCTTGCGGACGAAGGACTGGTCGATCTTGAGGGTCTCGACCGGCAGCTGCTGCAGCGCCGAGAGCGAGGAGTAGCCGGTGCCGAAGTCATCGATCGAGAGGCGGATGCCGAGGTCGTGCAGCTCGCCCAGCATCTTGACCGTGCGCGGCGCGTTCGACATCAGGGTGGTCTCGGTGATCTCGAGCTCGAGGCAGTCGGGGGCGACGCCGAGCTCGCGGAACACGGAGGCGAAGCGCGTGATGAAGCTCGCCTGCTGCAGCTGCTTGAGCGAGAGGTTGATCGACACGCGGCCCGGGTTCGGCACGCGATCGCCCCACTTGCGATAGTCGGTGCAGACGCGCCTGAGGACCCATTCGCCGATCGGCAGGATCAGGTTGGTTGCCTCGGCCAGCGGAATGAAGTACGCGGGCGGGATGTCGCCGTGGCCGGGCAGGCGCCAGCGCAGCAGCGCCTCGGCACCCGCCATGCGTCCGGTCGCGAGGTCGACCTTCGGCTGGTACAGGATCACGAACTCGTCGCGCTCGAGCGAGCGCCTGAGCTTGCTTTTCAAGATGAGCCGCTCGACCGCGGCGGCGTTCATCTCGGGCACGTAGAAGGTGTAGTTGCTGCCGCCGCCCTGTTTCGAGTGGTACATCGCGGCATCGGCATTGCGGATGAGGTCGATCGTGTTGCTGGCATCGTCCGGGCAGATCGCAATGCCGATCGACAGCGTCAGGTAGACCTCGGTGTCGTTCAGGAAGAACGCGCGGCTGACGTCATCGAGAAGCTGGCGCGCGATCGCGGCCAGTGCCGGTCGCGGATCGGTGCCGGACTCGAAGTTCTCGATGAACACCGCGAACTCGTCGCCGGCGAGGCGACCGACCACCGCGCCCTTCGGCACCACGCGCGTCAGCCGCTCGCTCAGGATCTCGAGCGTGCGATCGCCGGCCGAGTGGCCGAAGGTGTCGTTCACGTCCTTGAAGCGGTCGAGGTCGAGGTACATGAGCGCGAGCCCCGTGCCGCCGCGATGCGCGCGCGCGATCGCCTGCTGCAGCAGGTGCTGGAACTGCATGCGGTTCGGGATCTTGGTCAGCGTGTCGTAGCGCGCGAGGTAGCGGATGCGCCGCTCCGCGCGCTTGCGCTCGGTGATGTTGTGCGCGACGAAGATGCAGCCCTCGAAGCGCGCGCCCGGGCGCGCATCGGCGGCGGCCTCGCGTGCCTGGCCGTCGACGATCGTCGAGCCCGACATCGACACCGGCACCGAATCGCCGCCGCGCGTCTTGATCACGAACTCGCGGGTCTCGCGCACCGCGCGCTCGAGCACGAAATTGCGGCGCTCATCCACCGACAAGAGCGAAGCGACGTCGCGTCCGGCGAGCTCGGTCTCGGACCAGCCGAACAGCTGCACGGCCGCGTCGTTCGCGCGCGTGATGTGGCCGTCCGGCGTCGTCACCAGCACGGCATCGGTCATGCTGTTGAGCACGACGTCGAGGTAGTTCTTGGTGATGGTCGTCTGGCGCAGTTTCTCGCGCATGCGCTCGACGGCTTCCGAGAGCTCGGCGAACTCGTGCCGGGTCGCGGCCGCGACCGGCTGCGTGTAGTCGCCATCGCCCAGCTGGTCGATGGTGCCGACCAGCGAGCGCATCGGGCGGTGCAGGCGCCGGACGAGAAAGCCGGCGGACAGGGCGCCCGTCAAGAGGCAGGTGACCGCGACGCCGCCGAGCAGGAGTACGTGGTCGCGGATGGCGCCGTGCGATGCCGCGACGGCGGCGACCACGAGTGGAACACCCGTGACCACGACGAGTGCGAGCCCTGCCACTAGCGCCGAGCGGTATTTGGAACGGAATGGACCGGTCAGCCGCATAGAAGCATCATATAGACGCCCCCCCGCCATCAGTAGTGAGAATGCGACGCCCACCACCGACAACCAGCAATCCCACCCCTCGAAATAAGGAATTCCCCCAAGGTCATGGTGCGCCGCACCACGGGCTGGGAGCACCGCACAGCGCCGTTGGCGGCACGCGGTGAGGGGGCGACTGCGCTTCGACGCGCTCGAACTCACGGGCCGTACGCGTCGCCACGTCGTCGAGCTCGCCCATCCGCGGGGCGTCGTCCACCGCGCGCTCGTGGAGCCACTCTGTCGAATGCACGCGGCCGCGCGCCGCGCGGGAATCGAGATCGCGCTCGCTTCGACATATCGCGACTTTGAAACGCAGGCGCGCATCTGGAACGAAAAGTGGACCGGCCGGCGCAAGCTCGTGGATCGCGGCGGCCGCACGCTCGATGCGAACGCACTCGCGCCCGCAGCGCGCGTCGCGGCGATCCTCGCGTGGTCGGCGGCGCCCGGTGCGAGCCGCCATCACTGGGGCACCGACTTCGATGTGTTTGATCGCGCGGCGGTGCCGGCGGACTACCGACTCGGCCTCGTGCCCGCGGAATATCGCGGCGGCGGCCCGTTCGCGCCTTTGAGCGACTGGCTCAATGAGAACATGGCGCGTTTCGGTTTCTACCGGCCGTACCACACCGATCGCGGCGGCGTCGCGCCCGAGCCCTGGCACCTCTCCCACGCGCCGAGCGCGCGCGAGGCCTCGCGACGGCTGCGCCTCGCGACGCTGCGCGCGGCGATCGTTATGGGTGAGATCGAGGGCAAGGCAGCGCTCCTCAAGGCTTTGCCGGGCATCTACGCGCGCTACGTGCGCAGCGTCGATGCGCCGCCAAGCTCAAGGCGCTGAGCGCCGCCGCGCGAGCGCGCGCCGGCGCGTGCGCGTGAGCAGCGCCATGAAGCCACGCGGCCAGAAGCGCTTGAGAAGCCACAGCCGCACGTAGGACTTCGGCAGCACGATGTAAAGGCGCCTGGCTGCGCAGGCGCTAAGCATGTCGGCGGCGGCCTCGGGCGCGCTGTAGCTGCTCGAGGTCATCAGGCGCCGCGCCGAGGCGAGCGGCCCTGCCGGTGCGCGCGCCGCATCGAGCAGCCGCGTCGGGAAGAACCCCGGCATCGCGACCGCCGCGTGGACCTGCGTGTCCTCGAGTTCCTGCGCGAGCGTCTCGGTGAGCGCGACCACCGCGGCCTTGGAGGCGTTGTAGGTCGACATCGATGCGGCCGATGCAAAGGCGGCCGCGCTCGCGATGTTGAGGACGCAGGCGGCCTCGGCCCGCTTGAGGTGCGGCAGCGCTGCGCGGCAGCCGATCGCAACGCCGACCACGTTGATCTCGAGTGCCCAGCGCCAGTCGGCCGCCGGCGTGTCGACGAGGTCGCCGGCGACGGCAACGCCCGCGTTGTTGATCATGAGCTCGAGGCCGCCTGCGCGCGCCGCGAAATCATTGATCGCCGCGGTGAACGCCGCCTCGTCGGTGACGTCGGCGACGTAGCTTTGAACCGCCTTGGCGCCGAGCGTGGTGAGTTCGGAGGCCACGCTCGCGAGGCGCGCCGCGTCCCGATCGAGGAGCCCGAGGTGCCAGCCGTCGCGGGCGAGCAGCTGGCAGAAGGCGAGGCCGAGACCGCTGGCGCCGCCGGTGATGAATGCGCGCTGGCCACTGAGGACCGCGGTGAGCGGCGTCGCCGCTCGACTCAACTGCGGCCCCAGAGCTCGCGCAGGTGCCCGAGCATCAGCTGGCGCACGTTCGGGAGCGGATTGGGATCGAAGGTGAAGCACGGCGGGTTGCGCCTGAGCAGCGGCCATGCATCGGTGCGCATGACCTGGCGCAGGAACGCGAGGTGCTGCTGGATCGCCTGCATGTAGGGGTTCTGCCCCTCGAACAGCTTCTCGACGAAGTGATAGGCGGCGCCGAACTCGCCATCGAGCCGCTCGCGCATGGTCTGGCGCACGAACTCCGGGGTTTGCCTCAGCAGATCGAGGCCCGAGCCGTAGCGGACGCGCAGGCTGCCGTCATCGCCGCGACCGGTCGCGACTCCGGCGAGCACGAACTCGGGGTAGAGGCGGTCGCGGCATTTCTCTAGGTAGCAGCGATCCGCCATCTGCGCGATGAGGTCGGCGGTGCCGAGCAGGTGTCCGACCTTGCGGTCGCGCCAGTCGTCGACCTCGATCGCGGTAAAGGGAAGCTCGTAGCCCGTGAAGTGCACGATGCGGGTCGCCACCGGCACCCAGTTCGCCATGCCGATGGTCGGCATGAACTTGCTCATGAAGCGCGCGGAGCGGGATACGTGCGAGCTCGTGTACTCGGCGCCGTTCTTGATCGTGTCCGCGCTCTCGCGGATGTAACCGGCATCGTGGAACACTGCGGTGACGAGGCCCATCGAGGCGCGCGCGAACCCGAGGCGCTGCTCGGACGCGACCGTCTGCTCGTAGCCGACCAGCAGGCGCGCCATCGCGAGCACCACGTCGAGCGTGTGCTGGCGGTCGTGGTAGACGGTGTCGACGCCCTTGTAGCCGGGCAGGCGACCGGTGAACAGGAGATCGAAGGTCGAGAGCGCGGTCGCGATCGGCGCGAACGACTCGCCTGGCCACTCGGCGGCGAACAGCTGCTCAACCGCGCGCGTGACGGCGGCCGTCGAACTCACCTGGACGGTGTTGGTAACGTCGAAGTCACTGCGCCGGTGGCGCGAAAACTGCGGACGCGCGGCGGTTGCGGTACTCATGGCCGGCCAAGTCTATGCGCAAAATCAACACCGCCGCCACAGAAGCGGCCTCAAAATCGAGCAAAACGCCAGCGATATGTCAGGGGGATAAGTCAAACGAGGCGATCACCGGCGTGTGATCGGAGGGCCGCTCGGCGCGCCGCGGCCCCGGGTCGATCCGGCAGGCCGTACAGCGCCTCGCGAGGGCCGGGCTCGCGAGGATGAGATCGATCCTAAGACCTGCGTTGCGGCGGAACGCCGCCGCCCGGTAGTCCCACCAGCTGAAGGCGCGATCCGCCTGCGGAAACGACCGGAAAACGTCGATGAGGCCCAGCGCCGAGAGCCGCCCCAGTGCCTCGCGCTCGGCAGGGCTCACGAGTACCTGTCCCTCCCAGGCCTTCGGGTCGTGCACGTCGCGGTCCTCCGGGGCCACGTTGAAGTCGCCGAGCACCACCAGCCGCTCGTGCGCTCCGAGGGCCTCGTTAAGGTATTTTCGCAAGGCCTCGAGCCAGCGCAGCTTGTACTCGTACTTGTCGGAGCCGACGCTCTGCCCGTTCGGCACGTAGACGTCGATGATGCGCACGCCGCCGACGGTGCCGGCGATGACCCGCGCCTGCGCGTCCTCGAAGCCCGGTATCCCGCGCACCACCTCGCTCGCGGCCGTTCGCGACAGGAGCGCGACGCCGTTGTAAGTACGCTGGCCGTGCCACACGCCCGGGAGCCCGAGGCGCTCGAGCTCGCTCGCCGGGAACTCCTCGTCGCGCAGCTTGGTCTCCTGCAGTGCGAGCGCATCGATGCCGGTCGTCGCGAGCCAGGCCTCGAGGTGCGGCAGGCGCACGCGCAGCGAATTCACGTTCCACGTCGCGAGGTTGAACAGCGGCGCGGTCATTGCAGGATGCCGTCCTGGCGCAACAGCGGCTTCACGTCCGGCCGGTGGCCGCGAAACGCGACGAACGCCTCCATCTGGTCGCAGCGCCCGCCCTGCGAGAGCACCTCGTCGAGGAAGCGCTGCGCGGTGCTGGCATCGAAGACCCCGGACTCGGCGAAGGCCGCGAAGGCATCCGCGGCCAACACTTCGGCCCACTTGTAGCTGTAGTAGCCCGCCGCGTAGCCGCCCGAGAACACGTGCATGAAGCTGTGCCCGAAACGGTTGAACTCCGGCGCCGGGATCGCGCCGACCTGCGCGCGCACCTCGGCAATCACGCGCGCGACGTCGGCAAGCGTCGCCGGGCGCGCGGCCGAGTGCAGGCGGAAGTCGAAGAGCGCGTATTCGAGCTGGCGCGCCGCCGCAAGCGCGGCATGGAAGGTACGCGTGCCGAGCAGGCGCCCGAGCAGCACGGCCGGCAGCGGCTCGCCGCTCGTCACGTGCGCGGACACGAGCGGCAGCACCTCGGCGCGCCACGCCCACTGCTCCATCAGCTGGCTCGGCAGTTCCACCGCGTCCCACGGCACGCCGTTGATGCCGGCCAGGCTCGGGTAGTCGATGCGCGTCAGCAGGTGATGCAGCGAGTGCCCGAACTCGTGGAACAGCGTCACGACGTCGGAGTGCGTGAGCAGCGCGGCCTGCCCGGGCGCGGGCGGCGCGAAGTTGCAGACCAGGTTCGCGATCGGCTGCGCGCTTAAGCTGCCGAGGCGCTTCCTGACCGTGACCTCGCCCATCCAGGCGCCGGCGCGCTTGCGCTCGCGCGCGTAGAAGTCGGCGTAGAACCCGCCGACGCGCGTGCCATCCGCAGCGTGGATCTCGTAGAAGCGCGCATCCGGATGCCAGAGCGCGACCCCGGCGCGCTCCTCGATGCGGATGCCGTACAGGCGCCGCGCGATCTCGAACAGTCCCGCGAGCACGCGCGGCAGCGGAAACCAGGGCCGCAGCGCCTCCTCGGACACCGAGTGGCGTTCCTGCTGCAGATTCTCGGCGTAGTAGGCGACGTCCCAGGCGGCGAGGCTGCGCCCCGCGAAGGCCTCGAGTTCCCGGAACTCGCGGCGCGCGGCCGGCACGTAGCTGCGTGCAAGGTCCTCGAGGAAGCCGATGACGCCCGGCACCGTGCCCGCCATCTTGGTCGCGAGCGAAAGCCCGGCGAAGTTCTCGAAGCCGAGGAGCTCCGCCGCCTCGTGCCTGAGCGTCAGGATCTCGGCCATCACCGGGCCGTTGTCGAAGCGCCCCGCGCTCGGGCCGCGATCGGAGGCGCGCGTGACCCAGGCCTCGTGGAAGCGGCGCCGCAGCGCCTCGGAGTGCGCGTGGGTGACGATCGCGAGGTAGGTGGGCTGCTCGAGCGTGAGGTGCCAGCCCGCGGTGCCCCGCTCGCGCGCCTCGAGCGCCGCGCGTTCGGTCACGTGCGCGGGCAGGCCCGCGATCTCGGCCTCGTCCGTGACCAGGCAGGAGAACGCCCGCGTCGCATCGAGCACCTGCTCCTCGAACTTCGACTGCAGGCGCGCGAGCTCCTGCATGAGTGCCTTGAACCGCGCCTGTTGCGCGGGCTCGAGGCGGACGCCCGCGAGCCTGAATTCCCGGAGCGCAAACTCGAGCACCTTCTGCTGCGCGGGGGTGAGGCTCGCGGCCTCGCGCGCGAGGATGCCCTCGTAGGCGCGCGCGAGCGCATCGTTCTGACCGACCTCGGTCTGGTACTCGGCCAAGAGCGGCAGGCAGACGTTGTAGGCGAGCCTGAGCTCGTCGCTGTTCGCGACCGCGTTCAGGTGGCCGATCGGCGCGAACACGCGATTGAGCCGGTGCTGGAGCTCCTCGAAGGGTTCGACTAGCGTCGCGAACGAGGGCGCTGGTGCCGCCAGCAGTTCGGCGAGTCGCGCGCGATTGGCGGCGAGCTGTGCGCGGATCGCGGGCTCGGCGTGCTCCGCGCGGATCGCGGCGTAGTCGGGCAGGCCCTCGGCAGCGAGCAGCGGGTTTGCCATCGGCGATCCTTGGGTCTCACGTTGCAAGGGAATCCTACCAGAGCGGACGCGGCGCCCGGCCGCGGATTATGATGGCCACGGCCACGTCGAGACCGAAGCGCCCGATGCCCATCCACTACGACTACATCGCCATCGGCGGTGGCAGCGGCGGTCTCGCGACCGCGCAGCGCGCTGCCGAGTACGGCGCCCGCGTCGCGGTCATCCAGCCCGGGCGCCTCGGCGGCACCTGCGTCAACGTCGGCTGCGTGCCGAAGAAGATCATGTGGACCGCGGCGATGCTCGCCCACGCCGCAGAGGACGCGCACGGCTACGGCTTCGACCTCACTGTGCACGGCCACGACTGGGCACGCCTCAAGGCGGCGCGCGATGCCTACGTTGCGCGCCTCAACGGCATATATGCGGCCAATCTCGAGAAAAAGAAGATCGACTGGCTCGACGGCAGCGCGCGCTTCCTCGATGCGCACACGCTGACCGTGGGCGGTGAGGTGGTGAGCGCCCCGCACATCACGATCGCGACCGGTGGCGCACCGCAGCTGCCGGACATCCCGGGCGCCGCGCTCGGCATCACCTCGGACGGCTTCTTCGCGCTTGCCGAGAAGCCGCGCAACGTCGCGATCATCGGCAGCGGTTACGTGGCGGTCGAGCTCGCCGGCGCCTTCGCGGGCCTCGGCAGCAAGGTCACGAGCTTCGTGCGCCAGGACCGCGTGCTCCGGAGCTTCGACGCGATGCTGGCGCTGGCGCTGATGCGCGAGATGCGCGCCGACGGCATCACCCTCGAGACCCACGCGGTACCGGCGCGGCTGCGCGCGGCAGAGTCCGGCAGCGAGCTTGAATTGACCGACGGGCGCGTGTTTGGTGGCTTCGATTGCGTGTTGTGGGCGATCGGCCGCCAGCCGGCCAGTAGCTCGCTCGACCTCGCCCGCGCCGGCGTCGCGCTCTACGACGACGGCGTCGTGATCACCGACAAGTTCCAGAGTACGAACGTCGGCGGCATCTACGCTATCGGCGACGTGACCGGGCGCGATGCGCTGACGCCGGTCGCGATCGCGGCGGGCCGCCGCCTCGCGGACCGCCTTTTTGGTGGGCAGCCCGAGCGCTTCCTCGATTACAAGCTGACGCCGACCGTGATCTTCTCGCACCCGCCGATCGGCACGGTCGGGCTCACCGAGGCCGCGGCGCGCGACCTGTACGGCGATGCGGTCAAGACCTACACGAGCGGCTTCGTGCCAATGTACTACGCGCTCACCGAGCACAAGCGCCGCGCCGAGATGAAGCTCGTGTGCGTGGGCGAGGAGGAGCGCATCGTCGGCCTGCACGTCATCGGCCCCGGCGCGGACGAAATGCTGCAGGGCTTCGCGGTCGCCGTGAAGATGGGTGCGCGCAAGCGCGACTTCGATGACACCATCGCGATCCACCCGACCGTCGCCGAAGAACTCGTGACGATGCGCTGAGCGAAGGCTAACGATGCACATCCGTGATTTCGAGGGAATCGCGCCCCGCCTCGGTGCGCGCGTCTACGTCGACTCCGCCGCTGCGGTGATCGGGCGTGTCACGCTCGGCGATGACAGCTCGGTGTGGCCGATGGCGGTGCTGCGCGGCGACGTCGCGGCGATCCGGGTCGGCGCGCGCACCAGCATCCAGGACGGCAGCGTGCTGCACGTGACCCACGACGGACCCTATTCGCCGGGCGGCGGGCCGCTGGTCATCGGCGATGACGTCACGATCGGCCACAAGGTCATGGTGCACGCCTGCACGGTCGGCAGCCGCTGCCTGCTCGGCATGGGCTCGATCCTGCTCGACGGCGTCATCGTCGAGGACGAGGTGCTGATCGGTGCGGGCACGCTGGTGCCGCCGGGGAAGCGCCTGCCGACGCGCACCCTGTGGCTCGGCAATCCCGCGCGCCAGGTGCGCGCACTGCGTGCGGCGGAGATCGAGTACCTCGCCTACCTCGCCGAGCACTACGTGAAGATCAAGGACCGCTACCGCCCGGCGGAATGATGCGCACGGCCGCGGGGCCCTTGCGCGTCAGGAGCTCGAGCACCTGGCGCGTCTGCGGGCGGATGCCGCGCCACACCAGGAACGCCTCGGCCGCCTGCTCGACCAGCATGCCCCAGCCCTTGTAGGTCGCCTGCGCACCCTGCGCCTTCGCCCAGTGCGTGAACGGCGTGTCGCCGGGCGCATAGGCCATGTCGTAGCACACCGTGTTCGCGCCGATCGTGGTCGGCGCGATCGGCGGCACCGTGCCCTCGAGTCCGGCCGCGGTTGCGTTGATGACGAGGTCGAAGGCGCCCTCGTCGATCGACTCGAAGCCGCTCGCAATGATCGCGCCGCGGCCGGCGAAGCGCGCCGCGATCTGCTCGGCGCGCGCGCGGGTGCGGTTCGCGATCGCGAGTAGCGCGGGCCTGCGCGCCAGCAACGGGCCCACGACCCCGCGGGTCGCGCCGCCCGCGCCGAGGATCAGCACGCGCCGCCCCTCGAGGGCGATCTTCAGGTTGTCCTCGAGGTCGATCACGAGACCGACGCCGTCGGTGTTGTCGCCGACAAGTTCACCCGACGGCAGGCGGCTGATCGTGTTGACGGCGTCCGCCTCCTCGGCACGCGGCGTGAGCTCGTTGACGAACTCCGCGGCCGTCTGCTTGTGCGGGATCGTGACGTTGAGGCCCTTGCCGCCATCGACGAAGAACTGCACCGCCTCGGTGCGGAACCGGTCGCTGGCGACGTCGATCAGGCGGTACTGCATGTGCTGCAGCGTCGCGCGCGCGAACATGCCGTGGATGAACGGCGACCAGCTGTGGCTGACGGGATGCCCGACCAGCGCGTAGCGATCGGGCGGCGTCGGCGCGCTGCTCACGCGGGCGCGCGCTCCGCGAGCCAGCGTGCCGCATCCTTCGCGAAGTAGGTGAGGATGCCGTCCGCGCCGGCGCGCTTGATCGCGGTCAGCGTCTCGAGCACGACCGTGCGCTCGTCGAGCCAGCCGTTGCCGCAGGCAGCCTTCAGCATCGCGTACTCGCCGCTCACCTGGTAGGCGAAGGTCGGCGCGCCGAACTCGTCCTTCACGCGCCTCACGATGTCGAGGTAGGGCAGCGCCGGCTTCACCATGACCATGTCGGCGCCTTCCTCGAGGTCGAGCCCGACCTCGTAGAGCGCCTCGTCCGAGTTCGCCGGATCCATCTGGTAGGTGCGCTTGTCGGCCTTGCCGAGGCTGCCGGCGGAGCCGACCGCATCGCGGAACGGCCCGTAAAACCCGGAGGCGTACTTGGCGGCATAGGCCAGGATGCGCGTGTGAATGTGCCCGCCCTTCTCGAGCGCATCGCGCAGCGTGCCGATGCGCCCGTCCATCATGTCGGAGGGTGCGAGGATGTCGGCGCCGGCGCTCGCGTGCGACAGCGCCTGGCGCGTGAGCGCGGCGACCGTCGGCTCGTTCACGACGTAGCCGGCGGCGTCGATGATGCCGTCCTGGCCGTGGGTCGTGTACGGATCGAGCGCGACGTCGGTGATGACGCCAAGGCCGGGCGCCGCCTTCTTGACCGCGCGTACCGCGCGCTGCACGAGGCCGTCCGTGTTCCACGCCTCGCGGCCGTCGAGCGACTTGGTCGTCGCCGCGGGCACCGGAAACAGCGCGAGCGCAGGGATGCCGAGCTCCAGCAGCCCCAGCGCCTCCTTCACCAGTTCATCGATCGACACGCGTTCCACGCCCGGCATCGAGGGCACCGGCACGCGCGAGCGCTCGCCTTCGATCACGAACATGGGGTAGATGAGATCGTCGGTCGAGAGCCGCGTCTCGCGCATCAGGCGCCGCGAGAACTCGTCGTGGCGCATGCGGCGCATGCGAACGCGCGGGAAGGAACCGGGGATCGGGCGCATGGCATTCCTCAGCGAACGGGCCGGACCGTCAGATCCGTCACCCCGACCCCCAATCTGAGCACAAGCCGCGCGCGCGCGCCAACGGGCGCGGCGCGCGCTCGGCTATTCAGGAACGTGCCAGCTGACCCGCGAGCGGCCGCGACCGGCGGGCGCGGTGTGTTCCCTGAGCCACGGCAACGCGGGCGCGAGGCGCTCGTCGAGCTGCCACGGCGGGTTGATGATCAGCATCCCGGCGCCGTTCAGGCCGCCCGGCAGGTCGTCGCGCTCGCGGCACAGCTCGAGGATGAGCTGGCGGCGGATGCCGGTGGCCGCCATGCGCTCGAGGAAGCGGCCGGTAGCATTGCCCATTTTGATCGGGTACCAGATGGCGTAGACACCGACCGCCCAGCGCGCGATCGCCGCCTCGAGCGCGCCCTGCAGGCGCTCGAACTCGCCGGGTTCCTCGTAGGGCGGATCGAGCAGCACGAGCCCGCGCGTCTCGCGCGGCGGCAGCAGCGCACCCAGGGCCTCGTAGCCGTCGCGCGTGTGCACCTGCGCGCGCGCATCGCGCCCGAGCCCGCGCTTGAGCGTCGCCGCCTCGGTGGGTTCGAGCTCGGCGAACGCCGCGCGGTCCTCGGGTCCCAGGCACTCGAGCGCGAGCAGCGGCGAGCCGGGGTAGGAGACGAGCTTGCCGTCCAGGGTGCCGAGGCGGCGCACGATGTCGAGGTAGCGCGCGACGGGCTCGGGCGGCGACGCGGCCGCGAGCAGCGGCAGGATCCCGGCGCGGAACTCGCCGGTGCGCTGCGTCTCGATCGCATCGATCGGGTAGTTGCCGCGCCCGGCGTGCGTGTCGAGGAAGAAGAGCGGGCCTGGCTTCTTCTTCAGGTGATCGAGTATCGCGACCCCGACGACGTGTTTCAGCACGTCCGCGAAGTTGCCGGCGTGGTAGGCGTGGCGGTAGTTCATGGCGCGAGCTTAACCGGCCGGGCCCGCGAGCGCGCTCAGTCGTGGAGCTCGGCGAGCCAGTCCCGCGGCCGCAGGTAATCGGCCGCGAGTCGCGCCTCGGGCGAGTTCGGCTCCGCGCGCCAGCCGTACTCGAAGCGCACCAGCGGCGGCAGCGACATCAGTATCGATTCGGTGCGTCCGCCCGACTGCAGGCCGAACAGCGTGCCGCGGTCGAAGGCGAGGTTGAACTCGACGTAGCGCCCGCGCCGGTAGAGCTGGAAGCTGCGCTCGCGGTTGCCGAACGGGAAGTCGCGGCGGCGCGCGACGATGGGTAGGTAGGCATCGAGGAAGGCATCGCCGACTGCCTGCTGGAAGCCGAACGCGCGCTCGAAGCCGCCCTCGGCGAAGTCATCGAAGAAAAGGCCGCCCACGCCGCGCGTCTCGGCCCGGTGCGGCAGGTAGAAGTAGCGATCGCAGCCGTCCTTGAAGCGCGGATAGAGCGCGGCGCCAAAGGGCTCGCAGGCCGCGCGCGCGACGCGGTGCCAATGGAGCACGTCCGTGTCGAAGGGATAGCACGGCGTCAGGTCGAAGCCGCCGCCGAACCACCACGCCGCCGGTTGCCCCGCCTTTTCGGCGATGAAGAAGCGCACGTTCATGTGCGTGGTCGGCACGTAGGGATTCAAGGGGTGCAGCACCAGCGACACACCGAGCGCCTCGAAGGAGGCACCGGCGAGCTCGGGACGCGCGCTGGTTGCGGCGGGGGGAAGGGAGGGGCCGAACACGTGCGAGAAGCCGACGCCCGCCTGCTCGAACAGGTGCCCGTCCTTCAGCACCCGGCTCTCGCCGCCGCCGCCTTCGGGACGCTGCCAGGCGTCCCTGCCGAAGCGCGCGCCGCCGTCCGCCGCCTCGAGGGTCGCGGTCAGGCGCTCCTGGAGCGCCTGCAGGTAGAGCCGGACCTGGATTTTGTCGGGAGTCATCGGATCCCAAGTATCGCCTACGCCCACGCGCTTCGGGATCGTTCAGCGCCCCGCTTTCTTGGCGGCGGGCTTGCGCGCGGCCTTGCGCGCCGCCTTCTTCGGGGCGGCCTTGCGCCCCGCCTTGGCGCGCGACTTGACGGCGCTCGCGGCGGCGACGGGCGCGACCGCGGGCGCGAGAATGGCACCCGCTGCGGCGACCTTGCCGGGCACGGCCTTGCGCCGGCCGGCCTTGGCGCCGCCCGCGGGCGCGGTGGCCCCCGCCGCGGCGGCCGCGGCCGGGCTCGCCTTGGCGCCTGCCTTGCGGCGGCCGAAGCGCGTGGTGCCGCGCAGCGGCGCATCGACCAATAGCGCGCGCGCCTCCTCGAGCGTCAGGCTCGCGGGCTCGCGGTCCTTCGGAATCCGCGCGTTCCTCTTGCCGTCGGTGAGGTAGGGCCCGAACCGGCCGTTCAGCACCTGCATGTCATCGACACCGTAGTCCTTGATCAGGCGCGCGGCATCGAGGACCTTTTTCTCCTCGATGAGCTCGAGCGCGCGCGGGAACTCGATCGTGTATGGATCGTCCACCTTGATCGACACGTACTTGGCGCCGAACTTGACGTACGGCCCGAAGCGGCCGATGCCGACCGCGACCGTCTCGCCGGTCGGCAGTTCGCCCAGCGTCTTCGGCAGCGTGAACAGCTTGAGGGCTTCCTCGAGCGTGATCGAGTCCATCTTCTGCCCCGGTCTCAGCCCCGCGAACTTCGGCTTCTCGACGTCGTCCTTCGTGCCCAGCTGCGTGAACGGCCCGTACTGGCCGATGCGCACGCTGACCGGGCGCCCGCTCACGGGGTCGATGCCGAGCTGGCGCGACTGCGCGACCTGCTCGCGGGTGACGGTCTTCTCGATGTGCTTCACGAGCTCGATGAACGGAGTCCAGAACTCGCGCAGCACCGGCACCCATTCCTTGTCGCCGCGCGAGATGTCGTCGAGCTCGTCCTCGAGCCGCGCGGTGAAGTCGTAGTCGACGTACGTCGGGAAGAAGCGCACCAGGAAGCCGCTGACGATCTTGCCGGTGTCGGTCGGCAGGAAGTTGCGGCGCTCGTCCTCGACGTACTTGCGCGCGCGCAGCGTCTCGATGATCGCGGCGTAGGTCGAGGGCCGGCCGATGCCGCGTTCCTCGAGCGCCTTGACGAGGCCGGCCTCGGTGTAGCGCGGCGGCGGCTCGGTGAAATGCTGCTCGGGGCGCAGCTCGAGGAGCTCGGCGACATCCCCGGCGACCAGCGCCGGCAGTCGGCCAGCGCCGTCCTCGCTGTCCTCGTCGTCGTTCCTGTCGACCTCGTAGGCGGCGAGGTAGCCGGGCTTGATCAGCGTCGAGCCGCTCGCACGGATCACGCCGACCGGGGACGCGCTCGCGGGCGCCTTGGCCGGGTGCATCGTCACGCTGACCTGCTCGAACAGCGCGTTGGTCATCTGCGAGGCCACCGTGCGCTTCCAGATCAGCGAGTACAGCCGCCACATGTCCTCGTCGATGTGCCCGCGCAGCTTCTCGGGCGTGTTCGCCGCCGCGGTCGGGCGAATGGCCTCGTGGGCCTCCTGCGCGTTCTTCTGCTTGTTGGCGTAGCTGCGCGGCGCCTCGGGCAACGCCTCGTTGCCGTAGAGCGAGAGGATGGTCTCGCGGATCTGGCCGATCGCCTCCGCCGACAGCGAGGTCGAGTCGGTACGCATGTAGGTGATGAGCCCGACCGGCCCTTCGCCGAAGTCGACGCCCTCGTAGAGCTTCTGCGCGAGCTGCATGGTGCGACGCGCGCTGAAGCCCATGCGGTTGGCGGCGGCCTGCTGCAGGGTCGAGGTCCGGAACGGCCCCTGCGGGCTGCGCGAGCGCGGCTTGGCCTCGACGTCGACCACCCTGAGCTTGCCGCCGCAGGCCGCATTGAGGCGCTTCTCGACGTCGCGCGCCGCGCTCTCGGCGGTCAGGCTGAAGCGGCTCCTGCCGACGTCGGCCTCGAGCTTCTCGCCGTCGACCTCGACCACGCGTGCCTTGAACGCCTGGCCTTCCTTGGCCGCGTCGACCTCGAGCGTCCAGTATTCCTGGCGCACGAACGCGCTGATCTCGGCCTCGCGCTCGCAGATGAGCCTGAGCGCCACGCTCTGCACGCGCCCCGCCGACAGGCCCGGCATGATCTTCTTCCAGAGCAGCGGCGAGAGGTTGAAGCCGACCAGGTAGTCGAGCGCGCGGCGCGCCTGCTGGGCGCTGACCAGCTCCTTCGACAGCTTCTCCGGGGAGGCGATCGCCTTCTGGATCTCGTTCTTCGTGATCTCGAAGAACTTCGCGCGGAACACCTCCTTGTCCTTGAGGACGCCGCGCTCCTTGAGGATCTCGTGCAGGTGCCAGGAGATCGCTTCACCCTCGCGGTCGGGGTCGGTCGCGAGGGAGAGGTTGTCGGCCTTGCGCATCGCCTTCTCGATCGCATCGACGTGCTTTTCGTTGCGCTCGATCAGCGCGTAGCGCATCTCGAAGTTCTTGTCGGGGTTGACCGCGCCTTCCTTGGGCACGAGGTCGCGCACGTGGCCATAGGAAGCCAGCACCTCGAAGCCCTTCCCCAGGTACTTCTTGATGGTCTTGGCCTTCGCAGGCGACTCGACGATGACTAGGTTGTTGCTCATTGCCCCAAAAAAACTAAACCGCGGACCCTGAGGCCGCGGCTCGTTTCGACTCCGTTCGGCGGAGCGCCCCCAGCTTCAGTGGAGGGCGTCCGACTGGCTCTCGAACACCAGATCTTCCATGCGCTGGTAGGCCTGCTCCTGTCCCGGCTGGCTGAACAGCACCATCAGCACGACCCATTTGACCTGCTCGATGTCGATTTCCTCGGCCTCGAGCGCCAGCAGCCGGTCGATCACGAGCTCGCGCTGCTGGGTAGACAGGATGCCGATATTCTCGAGCTGCACAAGGTAGCCGCGCACTTCGGCGGCCAGGCGCGCCTGTTCGTAGCCGTTGAACACCCGGAACGAGCGCTGGTTCGCATCGCCCACGGGCGGCGCGCTCTCGCCCGAGAGGCCTTCCAGCCACTCGAGCGCCCGTTCGATGCCGCTCTCGGCGAAGCCCGCATGCTCGAGCTCCTCGCGCAACACGTCCCGGCTCGGCTGCGGCACGTCGTCGGACTCGAGGTAGTTTTCAAACAGGTAGATCAGGATGTCGAGCACGTTGTCGTTCATCGGGTCTTTCATGTTGCGCGTCTCGCACACGCCGCGCGCTTGTGGTGGCGGCCCTGAACGGCAGCGGCGTGCGCCTCATCCCGCTTGCGGCGGATCAGGTGCACGCAGGACACGGTCTGGGCGGCGGGGCCCGAAGGGTTGACCAACGTGTCGTCGTCCAGCGGTTCAAAGCCGAGCGCATTCAACAGCATTTCGCCGGGCTTGTCCAACCACGGCCCGCACATGATGCGGGCAATTCAACGTATTGCAAGCCTCGGCGGGAGCTTGCGCGCGCAGGCGGCGCGCGCACGCCGACTATTATTGTGCAGTGATTGTGCGCGGCATCGCCCCGGGCGATGCCGCGCGCCGCAGCGCGCTCAGGGATTCCTGATCGTGTCGCCCACGTGCATCTGGTCGACGGCGCTCATCACGAGCGCGTAGCTCATGCGCTCGTAGGTCTTGAACACCATCGCCTCGCCGGCGCGTTCGCTCGGCAGCTTGACGGTGGGCTTGAAGGGCTCGCTGAATTGGGTGGTGCTCGAGGCGCCGCCGGGGCCGCGGTCCTTGACGAGCTCGCCCGCCTGCCAGATCGAGACGACGTTGCCGGCCTCGAGGCCCTGGCTCTTGCCGCGATTGAGCACGATGACCTGGTACTGGCCGATGACCGAGGTGCCGCCGACCACCGCGATCACGCTGCCGTTGACGGTCTGCGCGGGTGCGTGCGGCACGAAGTCGAGAGGCACTTCCATGCGATCGCGCACCAGGCGATCGCCCGACAGCGTCTCGCGCGCGGAGGCGGTCATCATCAGCTTCGCGAAATCGTTCTTGCCGGGGCCCGCCGCGCGGTCGAGCCGCGCCGCGCCCGTGTATAGCCCGAGGTAGCCGAGGAAGTGGCCGTCGTCCGGGTCCTTCAGACGCTCGCCCACGTGCACCACACTGAAACGGTTGCCGGGATCGACCCCCTCGAGCCCGCGCGCATAAGCGATGTCGCCGGCGCCGGCCACGACCTTGCGGCCGTCGAAGGCGACGATGTACGGCAGGCTCTTGGCTTCCTCCTCGGTCACCACGCTCGGCTTTGACATGAACGCCGCGACGATCTCGAAGGGGATCGGCTGGATCGCCTCGTTGAGCGGGGTCGAGCGCATCTGCGGCTCGAGGCGGACCGAGTCGCCGCGCTCCACGCGGATCTGCGGCTTGCCGGTCGCCGCGTCGTAGACAAGGCGCAGCGTGTCCCCCGGATAGATCCGGTGCGGGTTCTGGATCTCGGGATTCAGGTACAAGACTTCCGGCCAGTACCAGGGCTGGGACAGGAACTTGGAGGAGATCCCCCACAGCGTGTCGCCCTTCTGGACGGTGTAGGCGGAGGGGGCGTCGGCCACCAGCGGCACCGAGGTGCTGTGGCCCGGTTGCGGCGCCGGCGGCGCGGCCGGATCGGCAGCGAACGCCCATTGGGCGGTCAGGGCGCCGAGCGCCAGGAGCGTTGCGAACTTAGGGAACTGTTTCATGGAGTTGCATGTCCGCTTGTGGACCCCGATAAAGGCCCATCCGAGGAAGACCCGACGTGGCTCGCGACCCTATAATCCGGCCGTACGGTCGCCACGCGGGCGACATTAAGTCCAATGTCACCCAAACTTTAGCAGCATTATTGCGCCGGTTGCACGAACTGCCCCGCTTATAAACATGACCCGCCTCACGATTCTGGAATATCCCGACCCCCGACTGCGCACCAAGGCCACCCCCGTGGCCGAGGTCGACGCCCGGCTCAGGACCCTCATCGACGACATGCTGGAATCGATGTACGTGGCCAAGGGGGTCGGCCTCGCCGCCACCCAGGTCAACGTCCACAAGCGCCTCTTGGTCGCGGACGTCTCCGAGGAGAAGAACACCCCGCTCGTGTTCGTGAACCCGGAGGTCCTGTCGCGCGAGGAGATCGGCACGATGCAGGAGGGCTGCCTGTCGGTGCCCGGCTTTTACGAGGACGTGAACCGGGCCCACCGGATCCGCGTAAAGGCGACCGGACGCGACGGCAAGACTTTCGAGATGGACGCGGAGGGCCTGCTGGCCGTCTGCGTGCAGCACGAGATCGACCACCTCGACGGCAAGCTGTTTGTCGACTACCTGTCGGAGCTCAAGCGCAACCGCATCCGCCGCAAGCTCGAGAAGGATCAGCGCCAGCGCGTGACCGACAGCGCGCCCGGCCGCGCGCCGGCGTTCTAGTCGCCGTGCCGCCGAGCGTCGTCTACGCCGGGACCCCCGAGTTCGCGGTCCCGGCGCTCGAAGCGCTCGTGGCCGCGGGCATCCCGGTCCGGGCCGTGCTCACGCAGCCCGACCGCCCCGCCGGACGCGGCCGCAAGCTCGCGACGAGCGCGGTCAAGGCGTCCGCCGAGCGGCTCGGCCTTCGCATCGAGCAGCCGACGAAGCTCGGCGACCCTTCGAGCCTCGCGATGCTCGAGGCGCTCAAGGCCGATGCCATTGTCGTTGCCGCCTACGGACTCCTCTTCCCCGCGCCCGTGCTGGCGCTGCCGCGCTTGGGCTGCATCAACATCCACGCCTCGCTGCTGCCGCGCTGGCGCGGCGCGGCGCCGGTGCAGCGCGCGCTCCTTGCCGGCGACGCCGAGACCGGCGTTGCGATCATGAAGATGGAGGCGGGCCTCGACACGGGCCCCGTGTTCGCGACGCGCCGGGTCGCGATCGCCGCCGATGACACGGCCGCGAGCCTGACCCTGCGCCTCGCGCTCGAGGGTGCAACCCTGCTGGTCGCGACGCTGGGCGCGATCGCCGCTGGAACCGCCGCGGCCACGCCGCAGCGCGCCGAGGGCGTCAGTTATGCGAAGAAGCTCGACAAGGCCGAGGCGCCGCTCGACTGGTCGCGAACCGCCGCCGAGCTCGAGCGCCAGGTGCGCGCGTTCATCCCCTGGCCCGTCGCTTCGACCACGTGGCAGGGCGCGGTGCTGCGCATTCACGCGGCGCGCGCGCTCGCGGGCGCGACGGCCGCGCCCGGCACGGTGCTCGGCATCGACGTCGCCGGCATCGAGGTTGCGACGGCAGCGGGGCGCCTGCGCCTCGAGCGCGTGCAACTCGCCGGCCGCGGCATCGTGAGCGCGCCCGAGTTCGCGCGCGGCGCGCACGGCCTCGAGGTGGGCCGGCGCATCGACGCGGGCGCATGAGCGAGGGCGTCGACAGTCGTGCCGCAGCCGCGCGCGCCGTCGCGGCCGTCATCGGTGCGGGCCAGACGCTCGGCACCGCGCTCGGCGCGGCGCGCGGCGCGCGGGCGCTGGCGCCGGGCGATCGCGCGCACGCCCAGGCGCTCGCCTTCGGCGCGCTCAGGTTCGGCCATCGCCTCAAGCACGTGCTCGCGCAGCTCCTCGGGCGCCCCTGGGACCAGCACGCGCCCGAGCTGCAGGCGGTGCTGCTGGTCGGTCTCTACCAGCTCGAGTACTCCGGCACCCCGCCACACGCGGCCGTCAGCACCACGGTCGAGGCCGCGCGTGCGCTCGGCCAGGGCCGCGCCGCCGGCCTCGTGAATGCCTGCCTGCGCCGCTTCCAGCGCGAGCGCCAGACACTGCTCGCGGGCGCCGACGGCACGCTCGCCGGGCGCCTCTCGCACCCCGAGTGGTTCACGGAGGCGCTGGTCCGCGAGCAAGGCGAGGGCGCGGCGAGCCTGCTCGCGGCCAACAACGAGCACCCGCCGCTCGCGCTGCGCGCCAATGTCCTGAAAACCTCGGCGAGTGCGCTCGCCGACCGGCTCGAGGCCGCGGGCGAGGCCGTGCGCCTCGTGCCCTTCGCGCCCGCCGCGGTCGTGCTCGACCGCCCGCTCGACGTGCGCGAGCTTGCCGAGTTCCGCGAGGGGCTGTGCTCGGTGCAGGACGCGGCCGCACAGCTCGCGGTGCCGCTCCTCGGCGTACGCGCCGGTATGCGCGTGCTCGATGCCTGCGCGGCGCCCGGCGGCAAGACCTGCCACCTGCTCGAAGCGGTTCCGGGCCTCGCCGAGCTGGTCGCGCTCGACGTCGATGCCGCCCGCGCCGAGCGCATCGTCGAAAACCTGAGCCGCCTCGGCCTCGAGGCCCGCGTCGAGGTCGGCGATGCGACCGATCCTGCCGTCCTCGCCGGCGAGAGCTTCGATCGCATCCTGCTCGATGCCCCGTGTTCGGGGTCGGGCGTGATCCGCCGCCACCCGGATATCAAGTGGCTGCGGCGCCCCTCGGACCTCGCCCCGCTCGCCGCACGCCAGCGGCTGATGCTTGCGAGCCTGTGGGGGCACCTCACGCCCGGCGGTCGCCTCCTGTACGCCACCTGCTCGGTCCTTGAGGCCGAGTGCGGCGGCGTCATCGACGCATTCCTTCGGGAAACGCCCGAGGCGGTGGCCGTCACGGAATCTGCTAGCCTTGAGCTCGCCGGACTCCCCGCGCCGAAGGCCGCGGGCGCGGCGGGGATCGCGTTGTTGCCCGGGATTGCCGGTACCGACGGGTTCTACTACGCCTGCCTCGAGCGGCGCATTCGCTGATCCATCGACGTGACGGGATTCGCTGCTCGCTCGATATGAACCCAGTCGTCGCCTCCCGCCGTCCCGTCGTCAGCCGCCCATGGCGGCTGCTCGCGCTCGGTGCGCTCGCGCTGCTCGCCGGCCTCGCCCGCGCGGACGACGTCACGCTCGAGGACGGCGGTCGCTTCGAGGTGCGCTCGGCCTTCCTCGAGCCGACCGAGCACGTCTACCAGCTGAACGCGACGCTCAACCTCGCGCTCAGCAAGAGCGCGCAGCAGGCGATCCGCGAAGGTGTGCCGGTCGCGCTCGAGCTCGACCTCAGCATCGCGCGCAAGCGCCGCTACTGGAAGGACCAGGAAGTCGCCTACCTCGCCGAGCGCTGGCAGATCCGCTACCACGCGCTCTCGGAGCGTTACGTGGTCAACAGCCTCAACAGCGGCGAGCAGACCTCCTACTCGACGCTGGCGGCCGCGCTCACCGCGCTCTCGCAGGTGCGGGACCTGCCGGTCGTCGACGAGGCTCTTATACAGAAGGGTGAGAACTACGAGGGCTCGCTGCGCGCCGTCGCGACTATCGAGGGCGGGCTGCCGAACGCGCTCCGCGTCATGATGTTCTGGATCGACTGGAAGCGCAGCACCGAGTGGTACACCTGGGTGGTGCTGCCATGACCCCCTCCGACCGCAGCACTGAGCCGGCGGCCGACCCCGCGGCCGAGACGGCGGCGCTGCGCAGCGTCGCCGCCGACACGCGCCCGCCGGGCGCCGTCGCGCCCGCTCCCGGCCCGCGCTCGCGCTGGAGGCGCCTCGCGCTCACCGCGGTCGCCGCGCTCGGCGCGACGGCGAGCCTCGCCTCCCTGGTGCTGCTCGCCGGCACCGCGCAGGACGCGGGACGCTTCGACGAGCTGCAGCCCTGGCTGCTCGCGATCAACCTCGCCGGCGTGCTCGTGCTGCTCGCGCTGATCGGCCGCAAGCTCTACGAGCTCATCCACGACTGGCGCCAGCAGATCCCGGGCTCGCGAATGAAGGCGCGCGCGGTGCTGACCTTCAGCGGGCTCGCGCTGGTGCCGATCCTGGTCGTCTACTTCTTTTCGGTGAATGCGATCAACCGCGGCATCGACACCTGGTTCACCGGCAACGTCGGCCGCGGACTCGACGATGCGCTCGCGCTGTCGCGCGCGGCCTTGAGCCTGCGCATGCGCGAGTTCTCCGGGCGCACCGTCAAGATGGCCGAGGAGCTCGGCACCGCGCGCGAGTTCGACCTGCCCTCGCAGCTCGACCGCTTCCGTCGGGTGGTCGGCGCCGCCGAGCTCATCGTTGTGGGCGACCACGGCCACATCGTCGCGGCGAGCACCGACTTCTCGAGCGCGGCGCTGCCGGGCGCGCCGGCCGACGAGGTGCTGCTCGAGGCGCGCCAGGGGCGCAGCTACGTGAGCCTCGATCCTGGGCCCACCGGCGGCTATCGCGTGCTGACCGCAACCGCGCTCGCGCCGACCGCGTCGCGCGAGGCGCGCGTGCTGGTCGCGAGCTACGAGGTGCCGGAGCAGTTGGGCGTGCTTGCCGACGGCGTGCAGAGCGCCTATTCGCAGTACGGCCAGCGCATCTACCAGCGCCCCTACCTCAAGTCGACGTTCACGCTGACCCTGACGATCGTGCTGCTGATCTCCGCGCTCGGGGCGGTCTACGGCGCGTTCTTCTGGGCCGCCCGGCTGGTGAAGCCGGTGCAGGACCTGATCGCCGGCACCCGCGCGGTCGGCAAGGGCGACCTCAACACG
>JANXZZ010000047.1 GCA_025355245.1 Pseudomonadota bacterium
TCACCTAATCCGGAGCGTGGGATCAGTAGCGGTAGTGCTCCGCCTTGTAGGGTCCGTCGATTCCTACACCGATGTAGGCCGCCTGTTCCGCGGACAGGCGCGTGAGGTCGGCGCCGATTTTCTTGAGGTGCAGGCGCGCGACGTGCTCGTCGAGGTGCTTCGGCAGCGTATAGACCTCTTTCTTGTACTTGTCGGGCTGCGTCCACAGCTCGATTTGCGCCAGCGTCTGGTTCGAGAACGAGTTCGACATCACGAACGAGGGATGGCCGGTGCCGCAGCCGAGGTTCACGAGCCGGCCCTTGGCGAGCACGATGATCCGTTTTCCGTCCGGGAAGATCACGTGGTCGACCTGCGGCTTGATCTCGTCCCAGGTGTACTGGCCGAGGCTCGCGATGTCGATCTCCGAGTCGAAGTGGCCGATGTTGCAGACGATCGCATTGTGCTTCATCCGCGCCATGTGTCCGTGGTTGATGACGTGCAGGTTGCCGGTCGCGGTGACGAAGATGTCGGCCTTGTCGGCGCCGTAGTCCATCGTCACGACGCGATAGCCGTCCATCGCCGCCTGTAGCGCACAGATCGGGTCGATCTCGGTCACCCACACCTGGGCGGAGAGCGCCTTCAACGCCTGGGCGCTGCCCTTGCCGACGTCACCGTAGCCGGCGACGAGCGCGACCTTGCCCGCGATCATCACGTCGGTGGCCCGCTTGATCGCATCCACCAGCGACTCGCGGCAGCCGTACAGGTTGTCGAACTTCGACTTCGTGACCGAGTCGTTGACGTTGATGGCCGGGAACAGCAGCCGCCCTTCCTTCTGCATCTGGTAGAGGCGGTGGACTCCGGTGGTCGTCTCCTCGGTCACGCCGCGGATGTTCCTGGCCAGGCGGCCGTAGAAGCCGGGCTTCTGCTTGAGGCGCTCGGCGATCGAGGCATAGAGCGCGACTTCCTCCTCGTTGGTGGGCTTCGCGATGACGGACGCGTCCGACTCCGCCTTGAGCCCGAGGTGCACGAGCAGAGTCGCATCGCCGCCGTCGTCGAGGATCATGTTCGGCGTGCCGCCATCCGACCACTCGAAGATGCGGTGCGTGTATTCCCAGTACTCCTTGAGTGTCTCGCCCTTGTAGGCGAACACCGGCGTGCCGGCCTCGACGATCGCCGCGGCGGCGTGGTCCTGGGTCGAGTAGATGTTGCAGGATGCCCAGCGGACGTCCGCGCCGAGCGCCTTCAGCGTCTCGATGAGGACGGCGGTCTGGATCGTCATGTGCAGGGAGCCCGCGATGCGGGCGCCCTTCAGCGGCTGGCGGGCGGCGTACTGCTCGCGTACCGCCATGAGACCGGGCATCTCGGTCTCGGCAATCGCAATTTCCTTGCGGCCCCAGCCCGCGTGCTTGAGGTCAGCAACGCGGAAATCGCTCTTCAATGTGACAGCGGCGCTCATTCAATCTCTCCTTTTAAGAGAAGGAATGGGCGCCGTTGTCGGGTCGACCGTCGCTCCGAGCCTGGCAGGCCGCGGGGCGGGGCCCCCGGTCTGCTGCAGCGCCCCTCGGTGGGACGGTTCCTTGGATTCAGTTACCGGGCGTCGGCCTTGAGGGCGCGCGCCTTGTCGGTGCGCTCCCACGTGAACTCGCTTTCGGTGCGGCCGAAGTGGCCGTAGGCGGCGGTCGCCTCGTAGATCGGGCGGGCGAGGTCGAGCATTTGCCTCAGCCCGTACGGCGTCAGGTCGAAGTGGCGCAGCACGAGCCTGGTCAGCTTCTCGCGCGAGAGCTTGCCGGTGCCGAAGGTCTCGACCATGACCGAGGTGGGTTCGGCGACGCCGATCGCGTAGGACACCTGCACCTCGCAACGCTCGGCGAGGCCCGCGGCGACCACGTTCTTGGCGACGTAGCGGGCCGCGTAGGCGGCGGAACGGTCGACCTTCGACGGATCCTTGCCGGAGAACGCGCCGCCGCCGTGGCGTGCATAGCCGCCGTAGGTGTCAACGATGATCTTGCGCCCCGTGACGCCGCAATCGCCGACCGGGCCGCCGATCACGAACTTGCCGGTCGGGTTAATGTGGAATTTCGTGTGCTTGTCGACCCACCGCTTCGGTAGCACCGGCAGGATGATCTCTTCCATGACCGCCTCGCGCAGCTTGCGCTGCCCGATGTCGGGCGAGTGCTGCGTCGAGAGCACGACAGCCTCGATGCCGACCGGGCGGTCGTGCTCGTAGCGGAAGGTGATCTGGCTCTTCGCGTCCGGACGCAGCCATGGGAGGCGGCCGCTGCGGCGCACCGACGCCTGGCGCTTCACGAGGCGGTGCGCGTAGGTGATCGGCGCCGGCATCAGCACGTCGGTCTCGTTGCTGGCGTAGCCGAACATCAGGCCCTGATCGCCGGCGCCCTGCTTGCGCGGGTCCTTGCGGTCGACGCCCTGCGCAATGTCCGGCGACTGCTTGCCGATGATGTTGATGACCGCGCAGCTCGCGCCGTCGAAGCCCATGTCCGAATGGTCGTAGCCGATCCTGAGCACGGTCTTCCTGACGAGCGCCTCGAGGTCGACCCACGCCGAGGTCGTGATCTCGCCAGCGACGATTACGCAGCCGGTCTTGACCAGCGTCTCGCAGGCGACGCGCGCCTTGCGGTCCTGGAGGAGGATCGCATCCAGTACCGCATCGGAAATCTGGTCGGCGACCTTGTCCGGGTGCCCTTCGGAGACCGACTCCGACGTGAAAAGGAAGCTGTTCACACTCATCTGCGGGGTCGCGCGCCAACGAGGCGCCTCCGTGTCCGGTAGCCGGCAAAGTATACAGGGCAAACAGCGCCGTTGCCCCTGTCGAGAGGGTATTGGACAATGCCGGGCTCCGCTCACCCCACCCGAGAAGTTTCCCCAATGCCCACCCGTCGGCAACTCGCCAACGCCATCCGTGCGCTCAGCATGGACGCAGTCCAGAAAGCCAACTCGGGGCATCCCGGGATGCCGATGGGCATGGCCGACATCGCCGAAGTCCTGTGGCGGAATTTCCTGAAACACAACCCGGGAAACCCCACCTGGTTCGACCGCGATCGCTTCATGCTGTCGAACGGCCACGGCTCGATGCTGCTCTATTCGCTGTTGCATCTGACCGGTTATCCGCTCTCGATCGAGGACATCAAGCAGTTCCGCCAGCTCGGCTCGCACACGCCCGGGCACCCCGAGCACGATCCCAAGCGCGGCGTCGAGACGACCACGGGGCCGCTCGGCCAGGGGCTCGCGAACGGAGTCGGCTTCGCGCTCGCGGAGAAACACCTCGCGGCGACCTTCAACCAGCCCGGCTTCACGCTGATCGACCATCACACCTACGTGTTCCTCGGCGACGGTTGCATGATGGAAGGCATCTCGCACGAGGCGGCCTCGCTCGCCGGCACCCTCGGCCTCGGCAAGCTGATCTGCTTTTACGATGACAACGGCATCTCGATCGACGGCCACGTGCAGGGCTGGTTCACCGACGACACGCCGAAACGCTTCGAGGCCTACGGCTGGCAGGTGATCCGCGCGGTCGACGGCCTGGATGACGATGCGCTGACGCGCGCCATCCGCAAGGCCCGCAAGGAAACGGCGAAGCCGACGCTGGTCTGCTGCAAGACGATCATCGGCTACGGCGCGCCCGACAAGCAGGGCACCGAGGCCGCGCACGGCGCGGCGCTCGGAGCCGAGGAGATTGCCAAGGCGCGCAAGGTCCTCGACTGGCCGTATCCGCCGTTCGAGATTCCGGAGGACATTCGCGCGGCGTGGGACGCGCGCGCGAAGGGCAAGCGCCTCGAGGCGAAGTGGACGCGCCTACTCAAGGAGTACGCCACGGCCTATCCCGCACTCGCCGCAGAGTTCGAGCGCCGGGTTGCGAGCCGGCTGCCGGACGACTGGGCCGCGCTCGTCGCCTCGACGCTCGAGTCGGTGCAGGCGACGGGCGGCGCGGTCGCGACGCGCCAATCCTCGCAGGCGGCGCTCAATGTCTTCGGACCGAAGCTGCCGGAGCTGATCGGCGGGTCGGCCGACCTCACCGGCTCCAACAACACCTGGCGCAAGGACTCGAAGGGCATTACCCGCGGCGACTTCAGCGGTAACTACGTGTGGTACGGCGTGCGCGAGTTCGGCATGTCGGCGGCGCTCAACGGCATGTCGCTGCACGGCGGTCTCATTCCCTACGGCGGCACCTTCCTGACGTTCTCCGACTACGCGCGCAATGCCGTGCGCATGGCCTGCCTCATGGGCGTGCCCTCAATCTTCGTCTGGTCGCACGATTCGATCGGCCTCGGCGAGGATGGCCCGACGCACCAGCCGGTCGAGCACCTGGCGGCGCTCAGGCTAATTCCGAACATGACGCTGTGGCGTCCCGGCGATGACGTCGAGGCGCACGCGGCGTGGGCCGATGCGATCGAGCGCCGCAGCGGTCCGACCGGGCTCATCCTGACGCGCCAGGCGTTGCCGCACCAGCCGCGCAGCGCCGAGCAGCTCGCCAACGTGCGCCGCGGCGGCTACGCGCTGGTCGTGCCGCCGGGCGCGCCCGAGATCGTGCTGATCGCGACCGGTTCCGAGCTTGCGCTCGCGGTCGAGGCGGGCAAGGTGCTCGCCGGCCGCGGCCGGCGCGTGCAGGTCGTGTCGATGCCGTCGACCGAAGTGTTCGATGCGCAGCCCGCCGACTATCGCGCCGCGGTGCTGCCGCAGGGCGTGCCGCGCGTCGCGATCGAGGCCGGGGTGCGCGACTACTGGTGCCGCTACGTCGCGAGCCGCGACCACGTGGTCGGCATGGACACCTTTGGCGCATCGGCGCCGGCCAAGGATCTCTTCAAGCATTTCGGAATCACGACCGAGCACCTCGTCAGCGTGGCCGAGGCCGCGCTCGGCGGCTGATGCCCGGTTCAGACGCTAACCCCCCAAGGACTTCACGATGGCTATCAAAGTTGGAATCAACGGCTACGGTCGCATCGGTCGCAACGTGCTGCGCGCGCTCTACGAGGGCAAGCGCACCGGCGACATCCAGATCGTCGCCATCAATGACCTGGGCGATCCGGCCACCAACGCGCACCTGACGCAGTACGACACCGCGCACGGCCGCTTTCCGGGCCAGGTGCGCGCCGACGGCGACTCGATCGTAGTCAACGGCGATCGCATCCGCGTGTTCGCCGAGCGCGATCCCGCGAAGCTGCCGTGGGGTTCGCTCGGCGTCGACATTGTGCTCGAGTGCACCGGGCTTTTCGCGACCAAGGAGAAGGCCAGCAAGCACATCGAGGGTGGGGCCAAGAAGGTCGTAATTTCGGCGCCGGCCGAAGGCGCCGTCGATGCGACGGTGGTCTACGGCGTCAACCACGGCGTCCTGCGCAGCGACATGACGGTGATCTCGAATGCGTCCTGCACCACCAACTGCCTCGTGCCGCTCGTGAAGCCGCTGCACGATTCCATCGGGCTGGTCGCCGGCATCATGACCACGATCCACGCCTACACCAATGACCAAGTCCTGACCGACGTCTTCCACAAGGACCTGCGTCGCGCCCGATCGGCGACGATGTCGATGATCCCGGCCAAGACCGGCGCCGCCGCCGCGGTCGGCCTCGTGCTGCCCGAGCTCAAGGGCAAACTCGACGGCTTCGCGGTGCGCGTTCCGACGATCAACGTCTCGATGGTCGACCTCACCTTCATCGCCAAGCGCGCAACCTCGATCGAGGAGATCAACAAGATCCTGAAGGCCGCCGCGGAGGGACCGCTCAAGGGCGTGCTCGCCTACACCGACCAGCCGCTCGTCTCGGTCGACTTCAACCACGACCCGGCTTCCTCGACTTACGATTCCTCGTTGACCAAGGTCATCGATGGCACGCTCGTGAAGGTGTGCTCGTGGTACGACAACGAGTGGGGCTTCTCGAACCGGATGCTCGACACGACGCTCGCGTGGAGCCGCGCCAAGTGATGCCAGCCACCGGCGCACGCGCCGGCGTCTCGACGCGGATCATCCGCATGCAGGACGTCGCGCTCGCCGGCAAGCGCGTACTGATTCGCGAGGACCTGAACGTCCCGATCAAGGACGGCGCGGTCACCAGCGATGCGCGCATCCGCGCGGCGCTGCCGACCATCCGCCTTGCCCTCGATGCCGGCGCACGGGTCATGGTCATGTCGCACCTCGGCCGCCCGGCGGAGGGCAAGGTGACGGCGGAGCTCTCGCTCGCGCCGGTCGCTGTGCGGCTCTCGGACCTGCTCGGTCGCAAGGTGCCGCTCGTGACCGACTGGCTCAGCGGGATCGAGGTGCAGCCGGGCGAAGCGGTGCTGCTCGAGAACGTGCGCTTCAACAACGGCGAGAAGAAAGATGACGAGGCGCTGTCGCGGCGGATTGCCGCGCTCTGCGACGTGTTTGTGATGGACGCCTTCGGGACCGCCCATCGCGCCGAGGCGAGTACCCACGGCGTCGCCCGCTTCGCCGCGATCGCCTGCGCCGGGCCGCTGCTCGTCAACGAGCTCGTGGCGCTCGATACCGCCCTCGACTCGCCCAAGCGCCCGCTGGTGGCGATCGTCGCGGGCTCCAAGGTCTCGACCAAGCTCACGGTGCTCGAGTCACTGCTCGCCAAGGTCGACCAGCTCATCGTCGGCGGCGGCATCGCCAATACCTTCCTGTTGGCGCGCGGCGTGTCGATCGGCAAAAGCCTCGCCGAGCCCGACATGGTTGACATCGCCAATCGCCTGCTCGCCCAGTCGGCTGCCAAGGGCGTCGAGATCCCGCTGCCGACTGACGTCGTGGTCGCCAAGGAGTTCTCGCCGAAGGCGGAGGCCGACGTCAAAGCGGTCGCCGACGTCGGCGCCGATGAAATGATTCTCGACATCGGCCCCGATACTGCCGAGCGACTCGCCAAGATCGTCAGTGCAGCGGGAACGATCGTCTGGAACGGGCCGATGGGCGTATTCGAGATCGACCAGTTCGGGGAGGGCACGCGGGTGCTCGCCACCGCGATCGCGAGCTCGAAGGCCTTTTCGATCGCTGGCGGCGGCGACACGCTTGCGGCGATCGAGAAGTACGGCATCGAAGACGGGATTTCCTATGTGTCGACCGGCGGCGGCGCGTTCCTCGAGTTCGTCGAGGGCAAGGAGCTGCCGGCGGTCGTGATGCTCGAGACGCGTGCGCGGGAGATTCGCCAGTGAGTACGATTATTCGCATGCCGCGCCGGACCAAGATCGTCGCGACGCTTGGACCCGCCACCGACGATGCTCGCGTGCTCGCCGAGCTGATCCGCGCCGGCGCGGACGTGGTGCGCGTCAACTTCTCGCACGGCAAGTTCGAGGACCACGCGCGGCGCGTGGCGCTGGTGCGCGATGCCGCGGTCAGCGTCGGCCGTTACGTCGGCATTCTCGGTGACCTCGCGGGGCCGAAGATCCGCATCGACCGCTTCGTCGAGGGCAAGGTCGTCCTCATTGAGGGGGCCACGTTCACGCTCGACGTCGCGCTCGACCCGGCCGCGGGCACGGTCGAGGTGGTCGGCTGCGCCTACAAGGACCTGCCCCGCGACGTGCACGCGGGCGATTCGCTGCTCCTCAACGACGGCCTGATCGTGCTCGAGGTGCTCGACGTCTCGGGCTCGCGCGTGCGTACGCGGGTCGTCGTCGGCGGCGAGCTCTCCAACAACAAGGGGCTCAACCGCCGCGGTGGCGGCCTCTCGGCCGGCGCCCTCACCGACAAGGACCGCGAGGACATCCGCATCGCCGCGCGTCTCGAGGTCGACTATCTGGCGGTGTCGTTCCCGAAGAACGCGGACGACATGCAGGAGGCCCGCCAGCTGCTCAGGGCCGCCGGCGGCAACGGCCGCACCTGCGCGAAGATCGAGCGCGCCGAGGCGATCCGTCATCTCGACGAAATCGTCGCGGCCAGCGATACGGTCATGGTCGCGCGCGGCGACCTTGGGGTCGAGGTCGGGTACGCGGAGCTGACGGGCCTGCAGAAGCGGATCATTTCCTCGGCCCGTCACCACTTCAAGGCGGTCATCACCGCGACGCAGATGATGGAGTCGATGATCCAGAATCCGGTGCCGACGCGTGCGGAAGTGTCGGATGTCGCAAATGCCGTGCTCGACGGTACCGATGCGGTCATGCTCTCCGCCGAGAGCGCGGTCGGCAAGTATCCGGTGAAGGCGGTCGAGGCGATGGCGCAGGTCACGCTCGGTGCCGAGAAGTACCAGTTCGAGCGCGGCGTGCGCGCACGCGATCGCGTCGACATGACGTTCACGGCGACCGACGAGGCGATCGCGATGGCCGTGATGTACACGGCGAACCACATGGACGTGAAGGCTATCGTCACGCTGACGGAAACGGGCTCGACCGCGCTTTGGATGTCGCGCATCCGCTCGGACATCCCGATCTACGCCTTCACGCGCCAGGAGGTCACGCGCCGGCGCGTGACTCTCTACCGTGGCGTCTACCCGGTCGCCTTCGATGTCACCCACACCGATCCCGAGATCCTGTATCGCTCGATCTTCCATCTCCTTGTCGAGCTCGGCCTGTGCGCGATCGGTGATCTCATCATCGTCACCAAGGGTGAACTCACGGGCGTCCAGGGCGGTACCAATTCAATGAAGATTCTCGAGGTTCGCGTCTAGCGGCGGTGTCGTCGCCGTGCCGAGTCCGACTTACCAGCGCCGGCACCAGCGGCGACGATGATCGCCTCGAGCCTGAGGAACTGATGCATGTCCAAGCTCTTGCTGCGCACCGGCGCCGGGCTGCTGCTCGTACTGCTGCTGGTCGCGGTCGGCGGCTGGCTGACGCTGCGCAACAGCCTGCCGCGCCTCGACGGCAGCTTCGCCGTTGCCGGGCTCGAGTCCGGGGTCGCGCTCGAACGTGACGCGCGCGGCGCGCTCACGGTGACCGGCACGCATCGTACCGACCTCGCCTTCGGGCTCGGTTTTGCGCATGCGCAGGACCGGCTCTTCCAGATGGACCTGATGCGGCGAGCGAGTGCGGGCGAGCTCTCCGCGCTGCTCGGCGCTGCGACGCTGGTCACCGACCGGCAGATGCGCGTCCACCGGCTGCGCGCGGTGGCGCACGCCGCGGTCGCCGCAGCTCCCGAGGAACAGCGGGCGCTCATCGAGGCTTACGCGGCGGGCGTTAACGCGGGCGCCGCTGGCCTGACTGCGCGGCCCTTCGAGTACCTGCTGCTGCATGCCACGCCGGAAAAATGGCAACCCGAGGACTCGGTACTCGTGATGCTCACGATGTTCATCCAGCTGCAAGAGGCCGATGGGCATCGCAAGCTGCAGCGCGGGCTCGTGCGGGACACGCTGCCGGCGAGCGCCGCGGCCTTCGTCTACGGCGATGCCGTCGAGTGGGACGCGGCGCTCGACGGCAGCCATCGCGACGTGCCGCCGATCCCTGCCGCCGCGGACTACGACCTGCGCGCGCTTGGCGATCTCGATTTCGAACCGAAGGACGGGCGCGAGCGGCCGCGCCCGGTCGCCGGCAGCAACAACTGGGCGGTCGCCGGATCTCGCACCGCGAGCGGCGCGGCGCTGATCGCGAACGACATGCACCTGACGATCCGCGCGCCCAATACCTGGTACCGGGCGCGCCTGCACCTCGAGGCGCCCGCGGGCGCGCCCATCGACATCACCGGCGTCACGCTCCCGGGAACGCCCGCAGTCGTCGCCGGCAGCAACGGGCACGTGGCCTGGGGATTCACCAACAGCTACGGCGACTACGAGGACGTGATCATCGCGGTACCGGATCCCGCGGCCGCCGATCACTACCTCGGGCCCTCCGGTTCGCGGGCGTTTTCGCACGCGCCGGAGCGCATCTTCGTACGGGGCCAAGCGGCCGTCGATCTCGACGTCGTCGGCACCGAGTGGGGTCCCGTGATCGCGCACGACGCGGCGGGGCGGGCGCTCGCGCTCGAGTGGGCGGCCCACGATCCGGCCGCGCTCAATCTCGCGCTCATGGGCCTTGAGACCGCCGATTCGGTCGGCGACGCGCTCACCATCGCGGCCGCGAGTGGCATCCCGGCGCAGAATTTCGTGGTGGGCGACGCTGCGGGCCACATCGGCTGGACGATCGCGGGACAGATTCCGCTCCGGCACCCCGGGGATGCGAGCGCGCCGCGCCTGTCGACCGACCCCGGCGTCGGCTTCATCGGCTGGCTCGCCCCCGCGGATCACCCGCGTGTCGTCGACCCGGCTTCGGGCGAGATCGCCACCGCCAACGCGCGCGTGGTGGGCGGCGCGGATCTCGCGCTGATCGGCGATGGCGGCTACGACCGGGGTGTGAGGGCCGGGCGCATCACGACCGATCTCACCGGGCGCGGCGACAAGCAGACGCCCGCGGACATGCTCGCGGTGCAGCTCGATGACACCGCGGTCTTCCTCGAGCGCTGGCGGACGCGGCTGGTGGCGCTGCTGGATGCGTCGGCAATGCAGGGTCATCCGCGTCGCGAGGAGTTGCGGCGCGCGCTCGCCGGCTGGCGCGGGCACGCCGCGGTCAACGATTCCGCCTACCGGCTGGTGCGCGCCTTCCGCAAGGAGGTCGAGCGGCGCGTGTTCGCGGCGCTGATCGCCCCCGCACGCGCGCAGAGTCCGGCGTTCCGCTTCGAGCCGCCCGCGTCGTTCGAGGGCCCGCTCTGGCAGCTGCTCGAGCAGCAGCCCGCGAATCTCGTGCCGCCGGGCTCCAAGAACTGGCGCGACTTCGAGCTCGTGGCGGCGGATGCCGCAGTCGCGGCGCTCGATGCGGACTGCCCGATCCTGGCCGAATGCACCTGGGGGCGCGAGAACGTCGTGCGCATCCGTCACCCGCTGTCCGCGGGCGTGCCCGGGCTCGGATCCCTCGCCGACATGCCGATTGGATCGCTGCCGGGGGACTCGGACATGCCCCGGGTCATGGCGCCGAGCTTCGGTGCCTCCGAGCGCTTCGGCGTTTCGCCGGGGCACGAGAGCGAGGCTTACTTCCACATGCCGGGCGGGCAGAGCGGGCATCCACTCTCGCCGTACTACGCTGCCGATTTCGCTGCCTGGGCGCACGGCACGGCCACACCCTTCCTGCCCGGGCCGACCGAGCACACGCTCGAGCTCACGCCCTTGGCACACTGACGGAGAATTCCATGCGAATCCTGCTGCGGCTGACCCTGTCGGCGATCCTCGCAACCCTGCTCGCCGGCGCCGCCTACGCGGCCGCAGGTCACGACGTGATCATCCGTAACGGCGTCATCTACGACGGCTCGGGCGGCCCGGGGGTCGCGGGCGACGTCGCGATCGACGGCGACCGGATCGTCTACGTCGGCCCGCATGCACCCGGCCGCGGCAAATTCGAGCTCGACGCGCACGGCAAGGCGATCGCGCCCGGATTCGTGAACATGCTGGCGCACCCGGAAGAGTCGCTGTTCGCGGATGGCCGTGCGCTCAGCGACATCGCGCAAGGGGTGACGCTCGAGGTGCTCGGCGAGGATTCGATGGGGCCGCTCAACGCGCAGATGCGCGCACTCGGCGTGCAGCGCCAGTCCGACATCAAGTACCCGGTCGACTGGTCGACGCTCGGCGGCTACCTCGAGACGCTCGAGAAGCGCGGCATCGCGCCCAATATCGCCTCGACGGTGGGCGCGGCGACGGTGCGTACCTACGTGCTCGGCGAGGGCAACGTGCAGCCGACGCCGCAGCAGCTCGGCGAGATGCGGCGCCTGGTGCGCCAGGCGATGGAAGAGGGCGCGCTCGGGCTCTCCACGGCGCTCATCTACAGCCCGGGCTCGTATGCGAAGACACCGGAAATCGAAGCGCTCGCGACCGAATCGGGATCCTGCGGCGGCATCTACATCAGCCACATGCGCAGCGAGGGCGACCGGCTGATGGAAGGCCTCGAGGAGCTCATCGACATCAGCCGTGTGTCCGGTGCGCCGGCTGAGATCTACCACCTGAAGGCCTCGGGCAAGCCCAACTGGGGCAAGCTCGATGCGGTGATCGCGCGCGTGGAGAAGGCGCGTGCCGAGGGCACGCGCATCACAGCGGACATGTACACCTATACCGCCGGCGCCACCGGACTCGACGCGGCGATGCCGCCGTGGGTCCAGGACGGCGGCCTCGAGGCGTGGATCCAGCACCTGAAGGACCCGGCGACGCGCGCACGCGTGATCGCCGACATGAAGGACCCCGCGCCCGCCTGGGAGAACCTTGCGCTGCGCGCGGGGCCGGAAGGAACGCTGCTGCTCGCGTTCAAGAATCCGGCGCTCAAGCCGCTCACCGGGCGCACGCTCGCCTCGGTCGCCGCCGAGCGGCACGCGAGCCCGCAGGATACGGCGATCGATCTCGTCATCGAGGACGGAACGCGCGTCGGCGTCGCCTACTTCCTGATGTCCGAGGAGAACGTCCGTCGCGAGACCGCGCTGCCCTGGGTCAGCTTCGGATCCGACGAGGCGGCGCCGGCACCGGAGGGCGTGTTCCTCGAATCGAACAACCATCCGCGTGCCTACGGCAACTTCGCCCGGCTGCTGGGTCGCTACGTGCGCGAGGAGCACGCGCTCACGCTGAGCGCGGCGATCCACCAGCTGAGCGCGCTACCGGCCTCGAATCTGTCGCTCGCGGAGCGGGGACTGCTGAAAGCCGGCTACATCGCCGACGTCGTGGTGTTCGATCCGGCCACGATCACGGATCACTCGACCTACGAGCGCCCGCACCAGCTCGCGACCGGCGTCAGCGAGGTGCTCGTGAACGGGCGCCTAGCGCTCAAGGACGGCAAGCCCACGGGCGCCGCGACCGGGCGCGTGGTGCGCGGCCGTGCGTGGAAGGGTAGGGCGGGCGGCGGCTGCCGTCGCGCGAGCAAGGAATGGACGTGGAATCCGTGACCGGCCATGAGCGGCGGCGCGCGCGCGACATCAATTCTTGGAAGGAAGCCCAATGACGGCGACTCGCTTCGCAAGTACCGAGAGCTACGTAGCGACGCCCGACCTGACGATGGCGGTCAACGCCGCGGTCACGCTGGCGCGGCCGCTGCTGATCAAAGGTGAGCCCGGGACGGGCAAGACGCAGCTCGCCGAGGAAGTCGCTCGCTCGCTCGGGCGGCCGCTTCTTGAATGGCACATCAAGTCGACGACCAAGGCGCAGCAGGGGTTGTACGAGTACGACGCGGTGTCGCGACTGCGCGATTCGCAGCTCGGCGACGCGCGCGTCAAGGACATCGGCAACTACATCGTCAAGGGGCGGCTGTGGGAGGCCTTCACGCTCGACGTGCAGCCGGTGCTGCTGATCGACGAGATCGACAAGGCCGACATCGAGTTCCCGAACGACCTGCTGCGCGAGCTCGATCGAATGGAGTTCTACGTCTACGAGACGCGCGAGCTCGTGAAAGCGCGCCACCGGCCGATCATCCTGATCACCAGCAACAATGAGAAGGAACTGCCCGATGCGTTCCTGCGCCGTTGCTTCTTCCACTACATCCGCTTCCCCGACGTCGAGACGATGAAGCGGATCATCGACGTGCATTTCCCGCACTTGAAGCCCGATTTGCTGAAGGAGGCCCTCGAGTCCTTCTACAACATGCGCGACGTGCCGGGCCTCAAGAAGAAGCCCTCGACCTCCGAGCTGCTCGACTGGCTGAAGCTGCTGCTGGCCGAGGACATACCGCCCGAGGCGCTGCGTGCCACGGACGGCAAGTCCTCGATCCCACCGCTCTACGGTGCGCTCCTGAAGAACGAGCAGGACGTACACCTCTTCGAGCAGCTCGTGTTCATGAACCGGCGCAACACGCGCTGACAGAGCGCCGAGATGCTGATCCGCTTCTTCCAGATGCTGCGCGAAGCCGGGGTGCCCGTCTCGTTGACCGAGATCCTCGCACTCCTCGAGGCCCTCAAGGCCGAGGTTGCCGAGCGGGTCGTTGAGGATTTCTATTTCCTCGCGCGCACCGTGCTCGTCAAGGACGAGCGCCACTACGATCGCTACGACCGGGTGTTCGCCGCCCATTTCCGCGGCGTCGAGGCGACGTTCCAGTCAGCGCTCAGCGCGACGCTGCCGGCCGAGTGGCTGAAGCGCCAGGCCGAGCTCCTGCTGACGCCCGAGGAACGGGCGCGCGTCGAGGCGCTCGGCGGGCTGGAGGCGCTGATGGAGGCGCTCAAGCAGCGCCTCCGCGAGCAACGCGACCGGCACCAGGGTGGCAATAAGTGGATCGGCACCGCCGGACGCTCGCCATTCGGGGCCTACGGCTACAACCCGGAAGGCGTGCGCATCGGCCAGAACTCGTCGCGCGAGCGCAGCGCCGTGAAAGTGTGGGACCAGCGCGAGTTCAGGAACCTCGACGATTCGGTCGAGATCGGCACGCGCAACCTGAAGCTCGCGCTTCGCCGCCTGAGGCGCTTCGCGCGCGAGGGCGCGGCGGAGGAGCTCGACCTTGGCGGCACGATTGATGCGACGGCGCGCAATGCGGGTTGGCTCGATCTCAAGCTCGTCCCCGAGCGCCACAACGCGGTCAAGGTGCTGCTTTTCCTCGACGTCGGCGGTTCGATGGACGAGCACGTGCGGGTGTGCGAGGAACTCTTCACCGCGGCACGCAGCGAGTTCAAGCACCTCGAGTACTTCTACTTCCACAACTTCGTCTATGAGACGGTATGGAAGGACAACCGCCGGAGGCACGCGGAGCGCCTCTCGACGCTCGAGCTGATGCGCACCTATGGCACCGACTATCGCGCGGTGTTCGTCGGCGATGCGACGATGGGTCCTTACGAGATCGTGCAGCCGGGCGGCAGCATCGAGCATTGGAACGACGAGTCGGGCGCGACCTGGATGTCTCGCCTGCGCCGGGCGTATCCGAAGCACGTCTGGCTCAATCCGGAGCCCGAGGATCGCTGGGAGTACGTCCCGTCGATCGGCGTGGCCCGTGAACTCCTCGAGAATCGCATGTACCCGCTGACACTGGGCGGGATCGATCGCGCCACGCGCGCTCTCAACAATCGCTAGGCACCCAACGGACGAGCCGCGCGCTAGCCGTGCCGGGCAGCCGATCCGTAAACTGCGCTCGCGCTCCGCTCCAAGGTGCCGCTAGCCGCCGGTGGTCGGCGCCGGAACGGCGGTGGCGGCAGGCTGGGAGCCGAGCGTTTTGAGCTCCGCGAGCACGCGCTCCGAGTGCCCCTTGGGATCGACCTTTACGAAGTGCTTCGCGATGTGACCGGTCGGGTCGATGATGAACGTGTCGCGCTGCGCAAGCTCGAACACGCCCAGCATCTTGACCAGCACGCCGTAGGCCGCCGCGGTCTGCTTGGTGCTGTCGGCGAGCAGCGGGAAGGGCAGCGAGTGCTTTTCCGCGAACTCCTTGTGCGAGGCGACGTCATCGACGCTGACGCCGAGCACGACGGCGCCGGCCTTGCGGAACGCGAAGATGTTGTCGCGCACCTCGCAGGCCTGGGTCGTGCAGCCGGGGGTCTGGTCCTTCGGATAGAAGTAGAGCACCACCCACTGGCCACGGTAGTCCGCGAGCCGGTGCCATTCGCCCTTCTGGTCCTGCAGTCGGAACTCGGGCGCGAGCGCGCCGAGGGCCGGAGCGGGCGGGAGTCTCGCGCACGCGCCGAGCAGCACGACCCCGAAAGCGAGCGCGAGGAGTGCGGCGGCGCGACGTCGTGACAGTGTCATCGGTAGTCTCCGGAGCGTATCCGTCGAGATCCGTCGGGCAAACCCGCAGCGGATCGCGGCGAGTCATAGTACTGCCGCGCGGGGCATAATGGCGCTGGTGCCTGCCCCCGTCGATCCTGCTCCCGCTCTCGAGTCCGGACCGGCGGTCCCGGCAGTCCCGGCGGGGGTGCGCGTTGGTCTCGTGCTCCCCGGCGGCGGGGCGCGCGCCGCCTACCAGGTCGGTGTCCTGAAGGCGATTGCGGAGATGGTACCGCGCGATGCGCCGCTGCCGTTTCGGGTCATTTCGGGAACCTCCGCCGGCGCGATCATTTCCGCGATCCTCGCCTCCCACGCTCCGCAGTTCCGGATGGGGGTCTCGAGCCTCGAGCGATTCTGGCGGAATTTCCACACCGACCAGGTATTCCGCTCCGACACCGGCACGATGCTGCGCGCGGGGCTGCACTGGATGCTTGCGCTCCTATCCGGCGGCTTCCTGGTGCGGCCGCCGCGCTCGATCTTCGACAACCAGCCGTTGCGGGAGCTCCTCGAGATACACGTCAACTTCACGCGCATCCGCCAGCACCTCGACCACGGGCATCTCGACGCAATCGCGATCAACGCCTCGGCCTACCGCACCGCGCTCTCGGTCGCCTTCTACGAGTGCGCGCGGGACACGGCGCCCTGGCTCCACAGCTGGCGCCTCGGCGAACCGGCCGAGCTTGGGCTCGACCACCTGATGGCGAGCGCCGCGGTGCCGTTCCTGTTCCCGGCCGTCTACATGGACGGGGAGTACTACGGCGATGGCGCGATGCGCCAGCTCGCGCCGTTGTCGCCCGCGATCAACCTGGGCGCCGAGCGGCTGCTGGTGATCGGCGTGCGCCCACCCCCGCAGCCGAGCGCGCCGCGCGCGGCGGCGACCGAAGTGATTCCGCACGTGCATCCGGGCCCGGGCCGCGAGCCCAGTTTCGGACAGATCCTGGGCTTCATGCTGGACACGCTGTTCATGGACGGCGTGCAGACGGACCTCGAGCGGCTGCAGCGCGACAACCTGCTAATCACCGCGGCCGGCGGAACGGCGGCGGGACTCAAGCGCATCGAGGTCGTGTCGATCACGCCGACGGCCGATTTCGGCCCGATCGCCCAAAGGCACGCCACCGACGTGCCGCGGGCGCTCAGGATCCTGCTGCGAACGATGGGGGCGGCGAACCCGGGCGGCCGCACGCTTTTGAGCTACCTGCTGTTCCAGGGCAGCTTCGCGCGCGAACTGATCGCGCTCGGCTACGACGACGCGATGGCGCGTCGCGCGGATATTCAGGTGTTGCTACGCAGCGAGCCGTGACGCGCGACGACGTCGGGGTAGAGCGCGCCGAAATGCGCCGCCAGCCGCTCGACCAGGAACACCGAGCGGTGCTGACCACCGGTGCAACCGATCGCGACGGTCAGGTAGCCACGATTGTTCTCCTGGTAGAGCGGGATGCGCCGTTCCAGGAAGCCGATGATGTCCCCGAGGAGGTCGCGCACCGCCGGCTGCGCCTCGAGGAAGTCGATGACCGGGCCGTCCCGGCCGCTGAGCGGCTGCAGCGCCGCATCCCAGTAGGGATTCGGCAGGGTGCGCGCGTCAAACACGAAGTCCGCACCGCCCGGGATCCCGTGCTTGTAGCCGAAGGACTGGAACATGATCGAGAGGCGCCCTGCGCGGCGCTTCTCGACCCGCGCGCGAATCATCTCCCTCAGCTCGTGCACGCTCGTGTGCGAGGTGTCGATGACGAGGTCCGCCGAGTAGGTGATGGGCTCGAGGAGGCGCAATTCCTCGGCCATCGCTCCCTTGAGGTCGATGCCCTCGCGGGCGAGCGGATGGCGGCGGCGGGTCTCGCCGTAGCGCCTGAGCAGCATGTTCTCGTCGGCATGCAGGTAAATGATCTCGCAGCCGATGCCGCTCTTGCGCAGCTCGCGCACGATCTGCGGCACGCTGGCGATTTCGTCGGGCTCGTTGCGCGCATCGAGGCCGACGGCGCTGCGCTCGTAGATTTGACTCTTGAGGCGCACCGAATGCGAGATGAACGCATTCAGGAGTCCCGCCGGGATATTGTCGATGCAATACCAGCCGAGGTCCTCGAGCATGTTGAGGGCCACGCTCTTGCCGGAGCCCGACAGGCCGCTGACGATTACGAGGTGCATCGCTCTACCGGGACATTCGCGACGCGGGCACGCGTGCCCGCAGCATCGATGGTACGGCTAGCCTCGCCGCCGCGCGAGCAGAGCGCGCTGTAGCGCGGGTCCGGGCCGGTACCGGGACGGCCGCGGGCGACGGGCGGCTGGCGAGGCGCCTTCAGACGCGCCCGCGCGGCGCCTCCGCGGCGTGGTGGTCGGCGCGCTTTTCCTTGTGCTTCTTCACCAGGCGGTCGAGCTTGTCTGTCAGGACGTCGACCGCCGCGTACATGTCGGCTTCGGCCGCATCGGCGTGGATGTTCCCGCCGCGCACGTGCAGCGTCGCCTCCGCCTTGTGGGCGAGCTTCTCGACCGTGAGGGTGCAGCGCACGTCGATGACCTGGTCGAAGTGGCGCGCGATGCGGTCGAGCTTCTTTTCGACATAATTCTTGAGCGGCAGGGTTATATCGACGTGATGTCCTGTCAGGGTGAGCTGCATGCGCGTTCTCCTTGGGGCCATTCAACCATTTACCGCACCGGTAGCTTGCGTCGTTCGCTCGATGGCGGGATCTGCAGCGCCTCGCGGTACTTCGCGACCGTGCGGCGCGCGACGTGCGCGCCGTCGGTGGCCAGCAACTCGGCGATGCGGCTGTCAGAGAGCGGGTTCGAGGCATCCTCGCCGGCGATGAGCTTGCGAATCTTCGCGCGGATCGCGGTCGAGGACATCTCCGAGCCGTCGGTCGCCGCGACGTGGCTCGAGAAGAAGTAGCGGAACTCGAATACGCCGCGCGGCGTGTGCATGTACTTGCCCGTCGTCACGCGCGAAATCGTCGACTCGTGCATCTCGACCGCGTCGGCGACGTCGCGCAGCACCATCGGCTCCATCGACTCATCGCCGTGCTCGAAGAATTCGGCCTGCCGCTGGACGATGCAGCGCGCGACCTTGATCAGGGTCTCGTTGCGGATCTCGAGGCTGCGCAGCAGCCAGCGCGCCTCCTGCAGCTGCGAGCGCAGCACGGCGTGGTCGGCGGCGCGCGTCACGAGGCCGACGTAGCCCTGGTTGATGCGCACGCGCGGCAGCGCGGCGGCATTGAGGTCGACCACCCAGCCGTGCTGGCCGCGCCGCACGAACACG
>JANXZZ010000141.1 GCA_025355245.1 Pseudomonadota bacterium
ACCAAGGAGCGCGACCGGCATGATCGTCACAAGGAGCACCACTAGCCACGGAAGTTTCTCGAGCCTGCGGAAATTACGAAGGCCGATCGCGGAGGCGTAGATCCCGGCGATCGCCGTCCCGAAGTTCGCCGCGGCCACGAATGTGAGCGCGACGACAGCATAGACGTGTCCGCCGACATCGCGCAGCCAGGAGGACGGATCCGAGTTCTTGAGTACGAGGATGCCCGCGACGCCGATGAGGCTGAGCAGCGGCACGGGCAGCCCCATGCCCACCATCACCGGAATCGCAATCTTGCGCCCGTCCGGCGCCATGCGGATCAGTGCCCCGATGTAGGCCCACCAGGATAAGAGCGAGCAAATGCCGATCTCGATCCCTGTCGTGTAGTTCCACACGGGATCCAGGTGCGCGAGCGCGGGTTTGGCCGCGATCAGGTCCGGCCAGCGTTGCGATACGAGCAGATACAGCATCCACAGGCCCACAAACACATGCACGACGAGGATGTTCGACAGGTGCGTGACGCCGCTCGCGCCCCACAGCAGGACGAAGAACACGATCGCGCAGGCGATCAACGTCGTGAACGGGATGATCTGCATCACCCCGAGTCCGGCCGGCAGCCAGCCGAGCACCGAGAGGAGCTGGGTCAGCGATTTCGCGAAGAAGATCAGCAGCATCGCGTTCCAGCCGATGATCGACAAGAGCTGCATCAGAGCTGGGATCACCCAGCCCTTCGAGCCGAACTGCGGCTTCGTCGAGGCGACGGATTCGATGCCGAACCGGATGCACGTCGGGCCCGCTGCGAGCAGCACGAGCAGCATGCCGATCATGCTGCCCGCCGTGAGCGCCAAGCTGCCCTGAAAGAAGTTGAGGTAGTAGCCAGCGTACTCGCCGATCAGGTAGCACCACGTCGCTGCGGCCGCCGTTGCGAGTGCGATGCCGAGGCGCCACGGACTCCAGGTTCGCTCGTGGCGCAGGAGCGGCCAGACCGCGGTGTCGGCAACCGCTTTGCGAATCTTTGTCATTTGGCTATTTCCCGCCGCCTAGCCGAACCAGCCCCAGACGAGGAGTGCCGCCGGGCCCACGATGCCGAGGAGCACCATCCAGAACCAGCTGCGCACGTCGAAGTCGGCCCCCGCGTCGGTGCCCGACTCGAGCGCCGCAATCCGGCGTTCGAGCTCGGCTTCGAGCCGCTCGCGCGCCGCGCTCGCCGAGGTGGCGCGACCGTCAGCGGGTTGCCCGGTCATATCGCCTTCGCCTGTCTCAATTCCTCGATCTCCGCGTCCGTACAACCGACGACCTCGCGCAGCACCGCCTCGGTGTGCTCGCCGAGCATAGGCGGAGGATCGTACCGGGTCAGTGGGGTGTCCGAGAACCTTATCGGGTTTGCGATCAAGGGCAGCGTCGGCGAGATCGGATGCGCGACCGGGACGACCATGCCCCGCCCCCGTACCTGTGGGTCCGCGAACACCTCGTCAAGCTCGTTGACGGGACCGCTCGGGATGTCGGCCCGGCCGAGCACGCCGAGCCAGTATGCCTTGGTATTGGTCGCGAACTTAGCCTCGAGCGTCGGCGTGAGCAGGTCCCGGTTCTCGATACGGCTCGTCGCCTTCGTGAAGCTGGCGTCGGCAGCGAGCCCGGGCTCCCCGATAGCCTCGCAGAAGCGTAGCCACTGCGAGTCATTTCCGACGGTCAGGACGATCTGGCCGTCCGAGCAGCTGAACGCCTGTGACGGCGAGCCGCCTCCGCCCACGTTACCGCGGCGCGGCGAGGTCTTGCCGGAGATCAGGTACTGGACGCCGCGGTGGCTCAGCGTCGCGACCATCGAATCCAGTAGCGCGATGTCGATGTACTGGCCCTTGCCGCCCGGCGTCCGGTCGCGGTGGCTGAGCGCGGCCAGGATCGCGATCGTGCCGTAGTGGCTGGTCAGGATGTCGACGATGCTGAGGCCGCTGCGCATCGGGCCGCCGCCCGGCAGGTGGTCCGGTGCACCTGACACTGCCATGTGGCCGCCGGCCGCCTGAAAGATCGCGTCGTAGCCGGGACGCTCCGCCATCGCACCCGTCTGGCCGTAGCCCGTGACGGACAGGTACACGAGGCGCGGGTTGAGCCTCGAGAGCGAGGCATAGTCGAGCCCGAACTTCGCGAGTGTCCCGACGCGGAAGTTCTCGATCACGACGTCGGACTTCTGCGCGATCCGCCGAATGATGTCCTGGCCGGCGGGCTTGCTGAGGTCGACCGTGACGGAGCGCTTGTTCCGGTTCGCGGACAGGTAGAAGCCGGACTCCCGGGTCCGCTTACCCTCGGCGGTATTCAGGAACGGCGGTCCGTACGTGCGCGAGTCGTCGCCGTCGCCGGGCTTCTCGATCTTGATCACCTCGGCGCCGAGATCGCCTAGCATCTGTGCGACCAAGGGGCCGGCGAGCACCCGGCTCAGGTCGAGTACACATATTCCCTCAAGCGGTAGCGTCATCGGTGAGGTCCTGTCCGAATTGTCGGATCCGGTGCCCGTCACGGGTGCAGGCGCCCCAGGGTTTCCTTCTTGATCCGCTTCGCGAGCGACCAGAGGTGCACCTCCGTCGGCCCGTCGTAGATCCGGAACGCCCGGACTTCCCGGAACACCTGTTCGACGATCGTGTCGCGCGTGACGCCTGTCCCGCCCATGACCTGCACGCAGTTGTCGACAACCGTGAAGAGCGCTTCTGACACAGCGACCTTGGCCATCGACGACTCAGTCGTTCCGGACGCGCCGCTGTCGAGAACCCCGGCGCACCAGTCGATCATGAGTTCGCATTGCTGAATCGCGATCCGGTTCTCAGCCAGCTTGAAGCCCACGCCCTCATGGTCAATCAACGGTTTGCCGAACGCCTGGCGCTTCACCGCATATTCGGATGCGATCTCCTGCGCGCGGGTGCACGCGCCGAGCCATCGCATGCAGTGCGTGAGGCGCGCCGGGGACAGGCGCACCTGGGCGTACTTGAACCCGTCGCCCACCTCGCCTAGCACGGCGCTCCGGTGCACTCGTAGATTCTCGATCCGGGAGGTCGGGTGGCCGCCCGGCAGCGTCGAGTCAATTGTGTCCGGCACGTACTCGACATGAATGGCCGCGTTCGGAAGGTCCACGAGAAACATCGTCGCGCCGCCCGCCGTCTTTGCCATCACGATGCCGACTTTGGCGCCAAGGAGCCCCGTACTGAAGCACTTGCGACCGTTGATGACCCAGTGATCGCCATCCGGCTCGGCCAAAGTCAGGAGCATCGACGGGTCGGAGCCGGCGCCGTTGTCCTCTGCAGGCTCCGTCATCAGGAAGGCCGACCGGACACGCCCATCGAGCAGCGGCTCGAGGAAGTGAGTCTTCTGAACCGCAGTCGCGACCTTGCCGAGCAGGAACATGTTGCCCTCGTCGGGCGCCGCGACGTTGACCGCGACCGGCCCGAGTGGCGACAGGCCCGCCGCGCGCAGGATGATCGCCGTGTCACGGTGAGACAGGTGACCGCCACCTGCAGGAATGTGCGGCGTCATGACGCCCGCTGCGCGCGCGCTAGCCCGCATCTGGTCGACCATCTCTGGGTTCGGGCCATGGTGTGTCCAGCGCGGGTCGCGCTCGAACGGGACGACGACCTCGCGGACGAACTTCTCAACTTTCGCTGCGATCTCACGGCCCTGCCTCGTAGTCGTGTAATCCGTCATGCGGCCTCTCCTCGCCTTCGTCCAATCCGGCAACGCCGCGCTCGCCCGTACCCTCGACGGCCGGCTAGCCGCGTTGGGTGCGTTTGCGCGCTGCGCCGCGAGCTACCCTACAAATCGCGCCACCATCTTCTCGTGGAGGAAATTGCGAATCGCGAACGTCCCGCCTTCCGTGCCGTACCCGGAGTCCTTGACCCCGCCGAACGGCGCCTCGATGTTCGACGAGAAGACGCGGTTCACGGCGACCATCCCGGCCTCGATCCCCTCCGTCACCGACGCCTCGGTCGCGATGGAGCGCGTGAAGAGATAGGACCCGAGACCGTACGGCAGCCGGTTGGCCTCTGCGATCGCCTCTTCGAGCGTGTCAAACGCCCGGAACAGCGCGAGCGGTCCGAACGGCTCCTCGTTCATGGCCCGGGCTGCGACCGGGACGTCCGAGAGCACGGTCGGTGCGTAGTAGTACCCCGGGCGATCGACGCGCCGGCCGCCGCACTCAACGGTGGCACCGCACTCAACGGCATCGTTGACGAGCACCTGCATCGCATCGAGCCGCCGGCAGTTCGCGAGCGGGCCCATGTCGACATTCGGCAGGTGCCCCGCGTCGACCCGGAGCCTTTGCGCGAGCTCGCGGAAGCGGCCGAGGAACTCCCGGTAGACCGGGCGCGCCACCAGGAACCGGGTCGGCGCAAGACACACCTGCCCCGCGTTCATGAACTTCATCCGCGCGAGTTCCGCTGCCGCGAGGCCCAGGTCCGCGTCCGCGCACACGATCGCGGGCGCGTGCCCGCCGAGCTCGAGCGTGAGGGGCTTCAGATGGCGGCCGGCGAGCGCCGCTACCGCCTTGCCGACGGCGACCGAGCCCGTCAGCGTCACGTGGCGGATCGCCGGGTGGGCGATCAGGTAGCCGGAGATGTGCGCCGGATTCCCGTAGAGGAGTCCTACGGCTCCCGCAGGCACGCCAGCGTCGACGAGGCACCGGATCATCTCCGCGCAGGCGGCGGGGGCCTCCTCGGGCCCCTTCAGGATGATAGAGCAGCCGGCCGCCAAGGCTGCCGCCACCTTCTTGACCGACTGCGAGACCGGGAAATTCCAGGGCGTGAAGCCCGCAACAGGACCCACGGGCTCAAGTCGCGTCAGCACGTGTGTGGGGCCGGTGCGGCCGGGAATCACCTGGCCGAAACAGCGCTTCCCCTCCTCAGCGAACCAGTCGATCACGTCGGCCGAGCCGAGGATCTCGTGGCGTGACTGCGGGAACGGCTTCCCCTGCTCGGTCGTGAGGACGGCCGCAATGGCGTGGGCACGTTCGCGCAGGAGGGTAGCCGCCTGATGCAAGGTCCTCGCGCGATCGAACGGCGCCACGGCACGCCAGGCCGCGAAGCCTCGCTCGGCCGCCGCGACCGCCTGCTCAAGGTCCGAATCGCTTGCGACCGCAACCCGGCCCGCGGGCTCGCCGGTCGAGGGATCGACGACGGGGAGCCATCGCCCCTCCGATCCGGCGACCCACGATTCGCCGATCAGGAGGCGAACGTCGCG
>JANXZZ010000147.1 GCA_025355245.1 Pseudomonadota bacterium
CAACGCGTCTCGCTCGGCATCAAGCAGCTCGGCGCCGATCCCTGGCAGAACATCGCGCGTCGCTACCCGCCGAACACGCGCCTGTGGGGCAAGGTCACGAACATCGCCGACTACGGCTGCTTCGTCGAGATCGAGGAAGGCGTCGAGGGCCTCGTGCACGTCTCCGAGATGGACTGGACCAACAAGAACGTGAACCCGGCGAAGGTCGTGCACGTCGGCCAGGAAGTCGAGGTCATGGTGCTCGACATCGACGAAGAGCGCCGGCGCATCAGCCTCGGGCTCAAGCAGTGCAAGCCGAACCCGTGGAAGGAGTTCTCGGAGAACTACAACCGCGACGACCACGTTTCGGGCCAGATCAAGTCGATCACCGACTTCGGCATCTTCATTGGGCTCTCCGGCGGCATCGACGGCCTCGTGCACCTCTCCGACATCTCCTGGGACGTGCCCGGCGAGGAAGCCGTGCGCAACTACCAGAAGGGCCAGCAGGTGGACGCGGTGGTGCTGTCGATCGACCCCGAGCGCGAGCGCATCTCGCTCGGCATCAAGCAGCTCGCCAAGGATCCGTTCTCGGCCTTCATCGCGCAGAACCCGAAGGGCAGCATCGTCAAGGGCACCGTCAAGGAAGTCGACGCCAAGGGCGCCGTCATCGACCTCGGCGGCGGCATCGACGGCTACCTCAGGGCCTCCGAGCTCGCCCGCGATCGCGTCGAGGACGCGCGCACGGTGCTCAAGGAAGGCGATGAGATCGAGGCGCGGTTCACCGGGGTGGATCGCAAGTCGCGGGCCATTGCGCTCTCGATCAAGGCCAAGGAAGTCCACGAGGAGCAGGAAGCCATGCAGGCCTACCGGACGGATTCGCCGACCGGAACCAGCCTTGGCGACCTGCTCAAGGAACAGATGACCGATCGGGACAACAACTGATAGCGGACGGCGGCCGGCGCTGAAGCGCCGGTCGCGCGCCGGCCGATCTCGACGTAAAGTAGTACGAACGACTCTGGACGGTCCTGCATGACAAAGTCGGAACTGATCGAGATCATCACCGCGAAGCAGAAGCACCTGCCGTCCAAGGACGTCGAGCTCGCGGTCAAGCAGATCCTCGAGATCATGAGCGATGCACTCGCGACCGGCGAGCGCATCGAGATCCGTGGCTTTGGCAGCTTCGCGCTGCATTTCCGGCCGCCGCGCCAGGGGCGCAACCCCAAGACCGGCGAGGCGGTCGCGCTCTCCGGCAAGCACGTGCCGCATTTCAAGCCCGGCAAGGACCTGCGCGAGCGGGTCAACGACGGGCAGCACTTTCCGATCCGCGAGTAGCCCGCGCGCGGGCCGCGGGGCTTCAAGGTGCCGTGCTAGATTGCGGTGCAGACCCCGGGGGCTTGCGCCATGACTCGCCGTCTCCTGTTCGCCATCCTCTTCGTCCTGCTCGCGCTCGTCTGCGCCTGCTTCGTGCGGCTTAACAACGTGCCGACGCGCATCGAGCTCTATTTCGCACCGGTCATCGCGACCGTCGGCCAGGCGCTCGTGGTCGCCTTCGTGGTCGGCTGGATTGCCGGTGTGGCGGGCGCGCTTGCGCTTGCCTTGCGCCTCGCCCGCGAGCGCGCCGCGCTCGCCAAGCGCCTGCGCCTCGCCGAGGGCGAGGTCCGCACGCTGCGCGCCACGCAGCCCGCGCATGCGCGCTAGCTGGGTCGAAGGGGTACTGATCCTGACCGGCGCGATCGTCGGCTGGTACGCCACGCGCCGGTGGCGGATCGGCACGGCGCCGACGCCCTCGCGACTGCCCTCGAGCGACTACCTGCAGGGCCTCAACTACCTCGTGAACGAGCAGCCCGACCGCGCGGTCGAGGCGTTCTTGCGCGCGGTCGCGGTCGATCGCGACACCGTCGAGACGCAGTTTGCGCTCGGCGCGCTGTTTCGGCGCCGCGGCGAGACCGATCGCGCGATTCGCATGCACCAGAACCTGATGACGCGCACCGAGCTCGACCCGGTGCACCGCGAGCAGGCGACCTACGCCCTCGCCCAGGACTACCTGCGCGCCGGGCTCTACGACCGCGCGGAGAAGCTGCTGCTGGGGCTGTCGGAGGCCGGCACCTACAGGATCTCGGCGCTTCGTGACCTGTGCCGAGTCTACGAAGTCGAGCACGATTGGGAAAAGGCCATCGAGGTGCACCGAGTGCTCGCCAAGGTCGGCAAGCCCGCCCAGCCGCTCGCGATCGCCCACTACTGGTGCGAGCTCGCCGCGATGTCGATGGCGGACAAGGACTACGACACCGCGCGGCGCCATCTCGCGGCGGCGCGCGCGGAACAGCGGCGCTTCCCGCGCGGCGCGCTGTTGCGCGCCGACCTCGCGGTCGCGATCGGCGAGCCCGAGCTTGCGCTGCCGCTCCTCAAGCGCGTCGCGATCCACAACCCGACGCTCGCCGGGGAGGTGCTGCCGCGGCTCGTGAAGACGCTGAAGGCTGCGGGACGCGAGGCAGATCTCGCCGGCATCCTCAAGGAACTCGCGCGCGAGAGCCGCGAGGTCGGCGATGCGCTCGCCTACGCCGCCATCGTCGCGGACCTGCTCGAGACGCCGGGCCTTCTCGAGCTTGCGCGCGACTACGTGTCGCGCGAACCCACCGTCGCCGAGATGGTGCAGGCGCTGTTGCCGCCCGCGACCGCCCTCGAGGCAGCGGTGCTGACGCGGCTGTGCACGGCGCTGCGCCGCCAGGCGCTGCGCGCGCCGCGCTTCCAGTGCGTCGAGTGCGGGTTCTCGAGCACCGGATTCTTCTGGCAGTGCCCGGGGTGCAAGAGCTGGGACAGCCTGAAGCCCCTGTCACCGACCGAGTTGCTCGCGCCGCTCGCCAACGGGCGGCCGCGTTCGGGGCGCTCGCCGGGGGCCTGAGCCCGGCCGCGTCGCGCCGTTTTTTCGCCACCGTCGCCGAAAGGTCCGCCATGCCGTCGAAGTCATCGCCAGTCCGCACCGTCGTCTTCCCCGTCGCCGGCCGCGGCACGCGCTTCCTGCCCGCGACCAAGGCGAGCCCGAAAGAGATGCTGCCGATCGTCGACAAGCCGCTGATCCAGTACGCGGCCGAGGAGGCCCTGCAGGCGGGCGCGACCCAGCTCGTGTTCGTGACGGGTAGCAGCAAGCGCGCGATCGAGGACCACTTCGATTCCTCCCCGGAGCTCGAGGCCGCGCTCGAGGCGCAGGGCAAGGACGAACTGCTGCGCTCGGTCAGGGGCATCGTGCCGTCCTCCGCGACCTGCATCTACATCCGCCAGCCCGCGCCGCTCGGCCTCGGCCACGCGGTGCTGTGCGCGCGGCCCGGGGTCGGCGACCAGCCGTTCTTCGTGCACCTCGCGGACGACCTCATCGATGCGAAGGTGTCGTGCCTCAAGCAGATGGCCAGCGTGCACGCGGAGTTCGGCGGCAGCGTGCTCGGCGTGCAGACGGTCGAGCGCAGCGAGACCGACAAGTACGGCATCGTCGCGACGGAGAAGGTCAACGAGCGGGTGTCGCGCGTGACCCAGATGGTCGAGAAGCCGAAGCCCGCCGTCGCGCCCTCGACCTTAGCCGTGGTCGGCCGCTACCTGTTGAGCGCGACCGTGTTCGACAAGCTTGCGAAGGTCGGACGCGGCGCTGGCGGCGAGATCCAGCTGACGGACGGCATCGCGGCGCTGCTCGGCGAGGAGGACGTGTTCGCCTATGCCTTCGAGGGCAAGCGCTACGACTGCGGCAACAAGCTCGGCTACCTCGAGGCGACCGTCGAGTACGGACTCAAGCATCCCGAGCTCGGGCCCGCGTTCGTGGACGTGCTCGCGCGGCTGCTGGCCGACCGCCTGCGCCCGAGCTGAGCGCGACGCCGTCGGCCTAGAGATCGCCGGCGAAGGTGTCGCAGCGGCCGATTTGCCCGAAGTCGACGCCGCGCTTGAACCACGCGACGCGCTCGGCGCTGGTGCCGTGGGTGAAGGATTCGGGGACCACGGTGCCGCGCGCGCGCCGCTGCAGCGTGTCATCGCCAATCTGCGAGGCCGCGCGCAGCGCGGTGTCGATGTCGCCTGGCTCGAGCCGCCAGCCGTGCTCCTTCTGCGAGCGCGTCGCCCACACCCCCGCGAAACAGTCGGCCTGTAGCTCGAGGCGCACGCTGAGCGCATTCGAGGCGGCCTCGGAACTGCGCGCGCGCTCGGCATTCACTTTCGGAATGATCCCGAGCAGGTTCTGCACGTGGTGCCCGACTTCGTGCGCGACCACGTAGGCGTGCGCGAACTGCCCGGGCGCGCCCAACTGCTGGGTCATCACGTCGAAGAAGCCGAGGTCGAGGTAGACGATGCGATCGTTCGGGCAGTAGAAGGGCCCGGCCGCCGCCTGGCCCTCGCCGCACGCAGTCGGGTAGCTGTCGCGGAACAAGCGCAGCTTCGGGTCCTCGTAGGTCCGGCCCTGTTCCCGGAACGCCTCGGTCCAGACGGTCTCGGTGCTCCTCAGCACCTGCGAGACGAACTTGGCCTGCGCATCATCCGCGGGCGGCGCGGGCTGGGTCCCGCTCGGCGCGCTCTGCACGCCCTGCGAGCCGTCGCCCGTCAGGAGGCCGAGCACCTGCATCGGGCTCACGCCGAAGACCCAACCGCCGATCAGAGCGAGCGCGAGCGTGCCGAGGCCGACGCCGTGGATGGGCCTGAATCCGCCGCCGCCCGCGCCGCGCACGTCCTCGACGTTCTGACTCTCGCCCTGGTCATTCATGTCCACGTGCGTGTCTCCCGGCTGCTCGCGGCCAAGCTTACGCGAGCGCCCCCACGGGTGTCGCGCGCCTAGGACGCGCAGCCGATGCCAAGCCGCACGAGGCCGCTGTCGCCATCAGCCGCCGTCGCGACGCGGTCCCACTCGACGCGGCTCGTGCAACGCGCCCCCATCGAACAGGCGGCCTCGACCGCGACCGGCCCCGGGACCCGCGGCGGCGGCGCGTCGCCGCCGGGCGCCGGCGTGCGCCTCGCTCGCTCACCAGAGCGCGGGGACGGGTTCGATGCGAACGTCGGGCGACCGTCCGGCGCGGCGATCGCCGCTCGCGGTCGATAAATGCAGGCGATCGATGTACGGCGCCGCGGCGGGGTCGACGCTCGCGACGATCGTTCCTGCGGCACCTCCGAACCCGTCGTGTCCGTTGACGCCGCTCGAGCCGTTGAGGCCGCTCGAGCCCGCGGGCGCGCCGGAGCCGGCCGAGCCGCCCATGCCGCCGCTGCCGCCACGACCGCCGGAACCCCCTCGACCGCCGTTCGAGGACACCGACAGCGAGCCGCCGTTGGGGTCGACCAGGAAAAACTGTTGCTTGCCTTCGGCGGCGACGCGCACCTCGAGCAATGGACGGTCGGTCGCCTTGAGTGCCACCGACACGGCGACGGCGGGGCCCGGCCCACCGTTGTCGCCGTCGCGCCCGTCACCGCCGCTTCCGCCGTTTGTACCGTTGCCGCCGGGGGAGGGACCGTTGGGGTCGATCGAGCCCATCGTTCCAGCGGTGCCGGCGAGACCGTCCGAGCCGTTGAGGCCGTCCATTCCCGAGCGACCCCCGAACGAGACCGCGTAAGGCACGTCGTAGCGGATGGGTACGTCGAGATCGGCGACGACGTTGGGGTGGCCCACCACCGAGACCCTGACGTGCGGAAGGCTCCCCTCGCTCGCGCGCGGATCCGCCGGCAGCGACACGACGCCCTTGGCGCTGACCGTCACGGCTTGCGCATCGAAGGTGAAGCTGTCGAACAGCACCTTGCCCTTGCCCGGCCCGACCGTCACGTAAGACTTGTCGTCGCTCGTCGTCGCGGTGATCACGAGGGTCGCGGAACGGCCGGGCGCGAGCGCGGGACCTGGCGAGAGCGCTGCCGAGGCGGCGGTGACCGGCAGCTTGTCGAGACGCGTGCGCAGGCCGAGCGCGACCTCGATCGAACCGCAGCCGCCGAGCGCGACGAGTAGAGGCGCGAGGAGCGCGATCGTGCTCGCGCGCGAACCGGGCAAGCACAGGCGGGCGGAGTTCATGGCGGCATCATCCAGTCACGAGGTGTGGGAGCAGTTCCATTTCTGTACGCGCTGTGCCTGATACGCGAACGCGAGCCGGCTGCCAGACGTTGACAGCATCGCGCACTTTACCCGGCGTTTCGTGCACGAACTCGACGGTCGATGTACAACAACGGTAGAGAAACGACAAGAAACGGCGGTGCTCCGTGGTCGCTGAGCGCCAGGATTTGATTTCAGGAAATTCGCTGACTAAAGTCAGCTAATGACCCGCGACATCGCAGCGATCCGGAGTTTCCACCGTGCGCTGACGCAGCGCGTCGGTGCGCTCAGCGATCGCTACCTCGACCGCGACCGGCCGCTCGCCGAGTCGAGGCTCCTCTACGAGATCGGCAACGCCGGCGCGCCGGTCGGCGAGCTCAAGGCGCGGCTCGGCCTCGATTCGGGATTCCTGAGCCGGACGCTCCGGGCACTCGAGCGCGACGGCCTCGTTGCGACGCTGCGCCGTGCCGGCACCGACGGGCGGACGCGGTTCGCGCGCCTGACCCGGGCGGGCAGGGCGGAGCTCAAGACGCTCAATCGGCTCTCCGACCGCCTCGCGCGTTCGATCCTCGCGCCGCTCAGCCCCGGGCAGGGCACCCGGCTTGTCGCGGCGATGGCGGACGTCGAGAGACTGCTGCGCGCGGCCGACGTCGAGATCGGCGCCGACAGCCCGACGAGCCGCGACGCCGCCCACTGCCTGCGCCAGTACTTCGCCGAGATCGACGAACGCTTCCGGGAGGGGTTCGATGCGAGCGGCGGCCTCGCGGCGGCCGCCACCGAGTTCGTGTCGCCGGCCGGCACTTTCCTGCTCGCTCGCCTCGACGGCAAGCCAGTTGGCTGCGTGGCCATGCGCTCGGGCGGGCGGGGAATTGGAGAAATCAAGCGCATGTGGGTGTGCCGGTCGGCGCGCGGCCTCGGCATCGGCAGGCGCCTGCTCCGCGAGCTCGAGCGGATCGCCCGGTCGCGGCGCCTCCAGCGCCTGCGCCTCGACACCAATGAATCGCTGCTCGAGGCAAGGTCGCTCTACCGCGCCTGCGGTTTTGCCGAGATCGAGCGCTATAACGACGATCCCTACGCCCACTACTGGTTCGAAAAGCGGCTTTAACGCCCCGGCGACCCTCGCCGCGCATTCGCCGCGGCATCCCGGCCGGAACCACGTAAAATCGACGCCTCGCCAATAACCCAGGGGTAATGCCGGTGAGGAGGGGGATCATGCTCGGTGCGCTCGCCATCCTGGCGCCGGCCTTCGCGTTCGCCGCCCCTGCGGCGGGACAGGGCGTCGACAAGGTCCAGCAGATGACGGACCTCGTGAGCGCGCGTCGCGAGGAGATCCTCGACGCCTGCGGGCGGCTCCGCCCGCTGGTGCTCTCGGGTACCGCCGGCGAGTCGACCCCGATCCAGGTGGTGCTGACGGTCGCGGCGTCCTTCGACTCGGCGGTCGATGGGGTCTCGCTGGTCGGCGAGATCGTCGCGGGCATGAAATCGCCCGAGGATCTCACGGTCGCGCACGCGGTCCTGAAGCGCGCCGCGCGCCGTGCGGTCGAATCCGCGAACGATCAGATCGATTTCATCAACGCGAACCTGCACTCCATCAAGACGCCGGCGGCGGTCACGGAAGCGACCCTGATCCGAAACGCAATGGTCGCGATCCGCGACGCCGTGAAGCCTTTCACGACGCGGGAGTAGAGGGGTCCGGAGCAGTTCATGGGCCGGACAGGCCGACGGTCGCGGTTGAAAAGCTGCCGAGCTCGCGCCTCTGCACCTGTGCCGACACCGTCGCGTTCACCCGCCCGCACTCCTTGACGACGTTGGTGTCCGCGATGGCGTGGGCCGCAAAGCGGCGCCGCTGCGTCCGTCCGCTCAGCTCCTAGCCTTCGACGTCATCAGTGAAAAAGTCGTGTCGAGCATGGCGGCGGCGCGACGCTTCGAATTCGGCCGCTGAGTCGCAAGATCGACGACTGCCAGCCCCACCGAGAGCGCGTGCAGCAGGTGGGCGTGCTCGCGGGTGGCCAGCACGTTGAGGCGTTTCACGAAGCCCTCCGTGCGCTCGGCGATGCCCTCGGCAAGTTCCCTGCAAAGCGCGCGGAGCGAGGGTTCCTGGTCGGCGGCCTGGACGAGGGCCATCAATACCCGCGTGCTCTCGTGCCGGACGGTGACGTTGGCGAGCGCCTTGGCCACCGACGTGCGCGACGGGCCGGCGAAAACGCTGTCGATGGCCGCGAGCTGGCCGTCGACCGCGAGCCGCGCGACCGCCTGGAGGAGGGCGAGTCGCGTACCGAAGTAGTAGGTGAGGTGGCTTTGGCGAACACCCGCCCGGGCCGCAACCCGCGCCTGCGTGAAGCCGGCGGAGCCATGCTCGCGCAGGGTCGCGAGCGCGGCCGTGAGGATCTGCTGTCGACGGTCATTCAAAGTCATTGATTTGGTTGCATGACCAAAATAGGTTGGTTAACCAAACAATAATGGAGGCGAATGCGACTGTCAATCCGTCCGCCGGCGGCGCGCGTCGGAGGCGATGAGTGGGAACGTGCAATGCATGCGCCTGTGGCAAAAGAACGCGTCGCTCGTCGCGAGGTGGCGCCGCGCGGGCCGCGAACGTGGGATCACTCGGAATAAGGGCCGCTCCGGCGGCGATGCAAGAGCCCTGCGCAGGAGCTGGCACCGTGCTTCGCAGAACCCTTGTTCTCGTATTCTCCGCCTCGTTCGCCGCCGTCGATTCGGCGGATCCGAGCTGCGACGCAAAGTGCACATCAAAAACGCGATCGCGGTGATGGGGGCGACGATGGAAGGCTGCGACCGGGCTTTCCCGGTCGCGCAGGGCGTGTACTCGCTTGCGTTCAAGAGTTGGCGGATTCTCGGCTACAAGGTTCCCGGCCTCGTCGATCTACCGGCCGAGAGGACCCCGGACCTCGCAAACGCGCGCGCGGCGGTCGCCGGCGACTTCCACGGGCCCGTTGATGACCAGAGCATCCAGTGCCATGAGTACGGCAGTCGGCTGCAGCACCAGGAGCTTCTCTTTCCGCCCGAGATGCTCGCTCCGTTCGCCCCCGGAAAATAGCGCACGTTTGGTCGCGCTTGCCGAGCCCGCCAACGATGTCTGCGCACGTCCTCTATAAGAACGGTCAGCCGCGCGCTGAGGCCCCCCCCGGAGACACTCCCGTTCACCGTGACCGAGTTCGGGGCCGGCCCGACGGCCGGAGCCGAGAGGACGATCGTGCGGCCGGGTGAGACAGGTCGTGCGTGCAGCCGCAATGACACTGTGCTACCAATGGGGCAGGTGGATCCGGGGACGCGGCGTCCTTCGCGCCGGGGTTCCCGAGTTTCACTATTCATATTACAACGAGGGGCGCAGCCAGCTCTGCGAATCCCAGGGAGGGACGTTCCATGAAGACAGCAATTGGCGTTTGCGTCGGGCAACTGAGAGCGGCGACCTTCGCGGCACTCTTGCTCCTGACCGCCAGTTCCGCAACCGCGGCAACGAGCGGCGGAAGCTGGACACCCTTGGTCAACCAGCCAGCGGTCAACAGCATTCAACTCATGGTCTTGCTGACCGACGGGTCGGTCATGGTGCACACGTTTGACGACATCCAGACATGGGTCAAATTGACTCCCGATGCGAAGGGCAGCTACGTCAATGGAACGTGGGTGACCCTCGGCAAGATGATCACGCCAAGGCTCTACTTTGCTTCGCAGGTGCTGCAGAACGGCAATCTGTGGGTGATGGGCGGCGAATATACCGGGCCGTTCTTTGATGCAAACTGGGGTCCGCAAGCCGAGATCTACAACCCGCTCACGAATCGCTGGTCCGAAGCTGCCAGCTATCCGCCTCAATCCGGTTGCCCCACCGCGGCGATCACTTCCAGCGTGAGTCTGACCGCCGGTTCCGCCGCAATCGACGGGATCTACTCGACTTATCGAATTCTTCCCGGCTGGACGGTCGCAGGCGCGGGAATTCCCGCCAACGCAAGCGTTGTCGGGGTGCAATCCGGAACGAGTGCGACGATGTCGGCTCCGGCGACGGCCAGCGGACCGGCCGTTGTTCAGTTCGTTGGGAATGCGACGAGTTGCTTCGGCGACGATCCTTCGATCCTGGTTCCCGGGCACAAGATCCTGGCGGGCAATCTGCTCACCCCGTCGACCTATCTGTACTCGATCGCGGAAAACGCCTTCACGCAGACCGGGACGAAGATCTACAACGACTCCAGCGACGAAGAGGGATGGGCCGTTCTTCCGAACGGAAAAATACTTAGCTACGACCTCTTCCAGAGCATCGCGACAAACGCGGGTTACGCTGAAACTTATGATCCTTCGACCGGAACGTGGACCAGTGTCAGCCCGGCGGATGGAACCGCGACCGGAACACTGCCCGTCCTGAGCGATCCGCAGGTCGGATACGAACTCGGTCCATTGCTGCGGCTGTTGGACGGGCGCGTGCTCGTCATTGGCGCCAATCAGCACACCGCCCTCTACACGCCCTCGCGGAATAGGTGGGAGGCCGGACCCGCTATGCGCGCCGATCTGACCGGGCCGGGAGGAACGCTCGCCAACGCGCTATTCGGGGCGGACGATGCAGCCGCTGCGGTCTTGCCGAATGGTCATGTGTTCTTGACCGCGGATCCGGGACCGAATCCGATTTCCAGCCGCGCGAAAACGAAAGCCGGATCGGCTTCCGTACGCGTGCCCACCACCGCCGGGTTCCAGCCAACCTGGAGCGTTGCACAGAGCGACGGCACGAACACGGCTATTCCTGCGGGCGCGGTCATCTACAGCGTCGACAGCCCGACGGCGATCACGCTTGGAGCCTACGATTCGAGCGGCACCATCGTGCCCATCAACGCGCTAACAACGGAGCGGAACATCGCGCTGGTCCTTGGCGGTATCTTCAGCTCTCCGACGCAGGTCTTCGACTTCGACCCGGCGGCCGGAACCATGACTCCGATCGCTGGGCCGGCGGGATCATTCCTCCCGTCCGAGGGCGCGTATGTCACCCGGATGCTGGTGCTACCCACGGGCCAGCTGCTTCTCAGTGACAGCTCGAACCAGCTCTACGTCTTCTCTCCGGACGGTTCGGCGCCGGAGTCGCTGCGGCCCGCGATCTCGAACGTCCGCTACGATGACGACGGACGGTTCAGGCTGACTGGCACCCAGTTGAACGGTCAGTCCGCCGGCGCCGCGTATGGCGATGACGATCAGATGAACGAGAACTACCCGATCGTTCGCCTTCGGGATCCGGGGACGGGTAACGTCTACTACTGCCGCACCACGAATTGGGATTCGGTCAGCGTGGGCGGGAATGAGCCCGAGACAGTCGACTTCAGGCTCAATTCCGCGGTCACGCCGGGCAGGTACCAGCTGACCGTGGTCGGCGCAGGCATCGCGTCCGCGCCGGTCGAGATTCGGATCACGGCCGACGAGCTTTCGGGGTCGGACGACGCGGTACCCGGCCAACAGCTCAGTGCACTAAGCGCTCAAGTGAGCGCTCAAGCGAGCGCTCAAGTGAGCGCACCGAGGGCGCCGACGCGGCTCCCGACGCCCGTTCACCCAAAGCATTGACCCACGGCGTCGGGGTCATTTTCGGGGCCGGTCACGCCACGCGTGCCGGCCCCCGGCCTCACCGATGTCGGGAGGTGACCGGGATTCGCATTCGAAGCATCGAGTGGCCTGGCCGGCCGAAGTCGATTCCGTCGGATCCGGCAGGCGCTGTACCAGGCGCGCGTGGATTGCCTAGCCAAGTCCAAATTGCTTCTATCGCGCGGCGCTTCGCACCAAGTCGCCGAGTAGGAATCGAACCCACGGCCCTGCGATCAACAGGGTTGCATTGCCGACCGCCGTGCGCGGGGAGTGATTACAAGGCCATTGACGGTGTCGATCTTAGGTCGAGCGACGTCACGTTCGAACACCCGCACCGGGTCCGAATTCAGGCGTTACTTTACAAGTTGACTGGAATTTATTCGGGCGAGCACAGCAGGCCGTGTGCCGGCGTGGGCGCGAGAGTGACAGAGCCGCTCGCCTCGAGGGCTGATCCGTCGGCATCGCGCGCGCTCCGCCTGCCCGCTGCGCCGGTCACGGCCACTATCGCTGGCTCGCGAACTAAGCGCGGGGACTATGACAGCGTCGGATCGTCGGGCGACGGTGCCGTCGCGACGACCTGCTCGGCCGTCTTGCCGCCGAACAGGTTGATCAGGTCGGCCGGGCCCAGACTCCGGCCGGTCGTCAATGCGTAATACCGCAGCGTCCGCTCGACCGCGAGTTCGAGTCCTGGCACGTCCGCCGCCGGCAGCGTCGTGATGATCGCTTCGTAGCTCCGGGCAAAGCTGTCGAGGGTCGTTGCGTCGAATCGAGGTGCTGTGCTCTCGGCCGCATCTGCCCGCACGCAGACGGCGGCCGTCACGAGGGCGAGCAATGCAACCGCGCCCGGCAGCCAACTGCGCGCGGATCGCGTCGCAGCGCCGGAGCGCCGCCGCGAGCGGCCCGGCAGCGGGGCGTCGGGGGAGATCATCGGATCGCGGTCCAGGGTGTGCACGAGCGGCCTCCGGCAATGTCAGAGCGGCGAAACCACGCTATGAATCAGGCTAACCCGCGCGCGCGCGGTGGTCTGCGAATCACCCCCGGAACCAGTGCTCACAATCAAGAAGCCGTCGCGCTCGGTCAATCACTTAGCCCGCCACGGGGCGCGTGCACCCGGCGAGCCGCCGCGCCGCCGGCGGCAGGAGGTCCCGTGCGCCATCGGCATGATTATGCTGCATCGCGCGCCTTGGCGTCCGGACCCGACGCTGGCGGCCTGCCCTCGGCGGGGAATTGATCCCAACCTGTCGATGCAAGATGTCGGCCGCTGAACGTCGTATTTTGGCTTATCCGCGGCTCCGGCGATCGAGACGGCGGCCGCGCGCGCGGCGGCCAGTGTCGATGAGAATGGCTCCCCGGGTAGGACTCGAACCTACGACCCAGCGATTAACCGACCGCGTGACTGCGCAATTCAACACACAATCACGCAGGCCGGCCTTCCGTAAGCCATCGATCCGCGTCCGATGTCGCGGAGCGGGATATTCGTGCCGATGTGCGAAAATGCCTGCAATGGAGTAGCTCAGTGCACCGGATTTGCACGAAATCTCACCCAGCGATTTTTATTGCACGGAATGGAGGCCCCGTTTGACGCCGGGGACTTAGGCGCGCTTGCGACCCAGCGATCGGAAATCGGTGGGTGGGGTCGAAGAGCTTAGGGGCGCCAGGCGCCCGGTTCCTTCGACGACTTCGGTGGCAAGTACTTCGTGCTGCCGAACCCCGTCTACGGGTCGTGGGACCACAATCCGTTGCAGTAACCGGCGGTCGCGGAGGCTAGCAAAGCAAGCGGCGGCCGATCGGCCGCCGCTGCATGTCGAATGATTGATGCTGCTGCCCGAAGAGGCTAGCGCGAAAGCGTCGGATCGCTAGCCGGCGGCGCCGATGCGACGACCTCGTCGGCCGTCTTGCCGCCGAAGAGGTTGACGAGGTCCGCCTGACCGAGCACGCGGCCCGTCGTCAGCGCGTAACAGCGAAGCGTGCGTTCGACTGCGAGCTCGAGCCGGGGCACCTAGTCCTAAGGCAGCGTGTCTGGGTTCAAGAAGATGGCACGGGAGTCCAGCCGGACGAGAGGCAGATTCAGACTCTGCAGCGCGGGTGCGGTTGCCCGCAGCGTGTCGCGTGCCGGGACCATGAGCCACAACCTGCGGCGATCTCGTTTCGGAAACGGCCCGACGGCGTTTCGGTTAAGCTGCCGTCGCGGGCAGCAGGGAGAAGACCTCCTATCAGGGGCGGCCGGTTTGACGAAACCTTCATGCGCGGTATTTCTCAGCTACGCCTCCCAGGATGCCGAGGCGGCGAAACGGATCTGCGATGCGCTGCGGGCAGCGGACATAGAGGTCTGGTTCGACCAGAGTGAACTTCGCGGCGGCGAAGCTTGGGACCGCCACATCACGAAGCAGATCAGGGACTGCGCGCTGTTCCTGGCCGTGATATCAGCTCACACCGAGGAGCGTTCCGAGGGGTATTTTCGACGTGAATGGCGTGTCGCGGTCGAGCGCATGCGCGATATGGCTGACGACCGGACGTTTCTCGTTCCAGTCGTTATTGACTCGACGCGCGAGGACACCGCACGCGTTCCGGATCGCTTCCGGGAGTTTCAGTGGATTCGGTTACAGGGAGGTGAGGCACCACCTGGAGCTGTCGAGCAAATTCGACAACTGCTGGCTTCGACGGTATTCCTCACGCCAACGCGGCGTGCCGTAGGCCGAGGCTCGGGCGGTGATACGGTCGCTAGCCGACGCGATGTCCCGGGCCGCCAGGCGCGCAATCGGCTATGGCCGGCCCTGTTGGTACTCGCCTGCCTTGTTATCGTCGGTGGCGTCTACCTCCTTCTGGATCGGTTCGCGCTGTCTAAACGCTCCGTGGCTGCATCGGGGGCGATCCGCGAGAAATCTGTAGCCGTACTTCCGTTCTCGGATTTGAGCGAGAAGCACGATCAGGAGTACTTCGCCGACGGGCTTGCGGAAGAGGTGCTCGATCGACTCACGCAGGTCGCGGGCCTGCGTGTGCCGGCACGCACGTCATCGTTCTACTTCAAGGGCCGCAGCGAGCGCCCGGCCGTCATCGCGAGCGAACTCGGCGTCGCGCACCTTCTGGAGGGTACCGTGCGCCGGGCCGGCGACCGGGTGCGAGTCAGCGTCGAGCTCGTGCGCGGTGAGTCTGGCGATCCTGTGTGGTCGTCAACATATGATCGCAACGTACGCGATCTCTTTGCCGTGCAGGACGAGGTCGCCTCGGCGGTCGTCGCTGCACTCAGGTTGCGGCTAGCACCGGCCTCCGCCGGCGATGCCGCGCGCCGCACGGACGTCCCGGAAGCGTATGACCAGTTCCTGCTCGGCCGGTATCTCTACCGAAAGGGCGGAAACAACGACTGGAAGGCTGCGATGGAGGCGTTTCGACGCGCGACCGAGCTCGATCCTCACTTCGCGCCGGCCTACGTCGGGCTCGGAGTGGTGGAATACCTGTGGGCGAACGACTACGACCCGGCGAACAAGGACGCCGCAATCCGCAGCGCGCTCGCGCATGCCGACCGGGCGATTGAACTCGCTCCCGAGGTCGTCGACGGATACTCCAGCCGTGCGTTTCTGCGCATGACTGCGAAGGCGGACTTCGCCGGTGCGAACGCGGACATTGCGAAGGCCCTGGCGCTGGATCCCTCGGATCCGGCAACGCGCCGTCGAGCGGGCTTCCTGCATTCGATGCGCGGGGACCACGCCGCCGCAATTGCCGAGCAACGCCTCGCTGTGAAACTGGACCCGCTTGATACGAACACGCTCGACGCCCTGGCTAGCGCGCTCGACGGCGACGGACAGGGTCCAGCCGCACGTGCCGAATGGCTACACGTCCGTTCTCTGAGTCCGGCCTACGACGAGGGTCTGCACGCCATCGTCGGGCTGTCGTTCATGTACGACGGTCTCATTGCGGATGCGCGTCGTGAGTGCGCCGCCGGCACGGATGAGCGATCGCAGATTTGCCGTGCAGTGCTTGATGGACGGGATGGGCACCGGGAGGCTTCGCGCGCGGCGCTCGAATCGATCGCGCTGCGAAGCGGTGAGCGGATGCCCTTCGACCTCGCCCGCGCATACGCACTGCTGGGAGACCGCGATCGATGCTTCGCGTGGCTCGATCGAGCGTACGTCACACGCGACAGATATTTTACGCATTTTGCAGAAGACCGGGGCCTCGCAACCGTGCGCGAGGATTCGCGCTACCGGGCGCTGCGGGAGAAAGTGACGTCTGCGAATTGAGGAGTTTGCTTCGACACGAACGACCGCGAAGGAGGAGGCCGCGACCCGCATTGAACAGACCGCTTTTGGTCGATTGCAGTTGGTGGACGTCTGCAAATTCTGAGATTATCCAAATGTGCTGTGCCGAGCGATCACGTTTATCCAGAAATGTCCCGGGGCCAGGATGCGATGTAATGGGGTGACCTGGCAGCAGCGAGCGTTGGATGAAACCCTAATTGGACTCCGGACTGCCGAATCGAAGTAGGGCTCAAACGGGAATCCCCGCAGAATGCGCCGCTCAAACGAATCGGCAATAAATGACCCGCGAAACCGATCCAGCGATCCCTCCGACACTGGTCGGCAGCCCGCAAGCTTCGGCTGCGGCGGATACGGTAGTCCCTTCGGTCTCACGAGCTTCAACACCGATGCTTGACGTCCATGCACCTCACAACGCTGTTGATACGTGGAAGGACTTCTTCATACATTTGGCGACCATCTCGATAGGGCTTCTGATTGCGATCGGTCTGGAGCAATCCGTCGAGTACTTGCATCACCGGCACCAAGTCGCGGAAATGATGGAAAAGCTTCGAACCGAGACTCTCGAAAATCGCGAAATATTGCTGACCAATCTCAAGGAAACCGACCGCGTTACGTCCGTTGCTAACGACAACCTTCGTGCGCTTGAAGCCATCCAGGCGGGGCGAGATCGGAGTCCATTCACCCCTTCGGCGCTGCCTGACTGGTTCGGATACTACCCTGCCGATACGAGCTGGTTGATGATGAGGGATAGCGCGCTGCTATCCATCGTCCCTGATCTGCTCGTCAGGAATTATTTTAGGATTGAAGTGCAATTTGCGTCGCTGGCGCGATGGGATTGGATGGTTACGACGGCGCGCGCGCAAGTCACTGCGGCCCTGATAGTCCATGCATCGCCAGCCATCCTTTCAACAAGGGAGCGTGAGTCCCTACAACGTGCGTACAGCGACTTCGGAGTCGCGGTGGCAGGATATCGACAGCGCCTCAAACAGACGGACCTCGTGCTTTCGATGGCTCTCGCGAATGAGCGCATTGACGTGGAAGCGGGTCGCCGCCACCGGATTTCAAGCGACCCGGGCTGAGCGCAGAAGCTGTTCGCGGCTGACCCGCCGCCGCTGGAGCTCTGTCTAGCCCTCGGTTCTGGTGCATCTGCGGATCGCCCGGCCTACCCATCATCGAACCCTGCTGCCGGTGGTACATCACCTACCGCCTTATATCGGGATCTGGTCGCCATCATGGCGGGACAAGGTGTCACGGTCGCGCACACGACTGTTCACCTTCGGCCGGAGCGTGCGCAGTTGGTCGCTGCCCCCCAATGAACTCTGGCGGCGCGCACTCGCGCAATGACGCAGCGAATCGCCCGAATGGCGTCTTGCGGGCTGCAAATCCCCAGCTGCACCCAGAACTCGGAGGGGTCTTGCTGGCAAGTGACGGGGTGGGACGGCGTGATCAGGTTTACTTGGGCAAAAACAGAAACTTATGAGAAAAACCTGTGCCGCATGAGATGCGGTGGGACGGGCTGGGACGGTAGGATGGCTCCCCGGGTAGGACTCGAACCTAC
>JANXZZ010000159.1 GCA_025355245.1 Pseudomonadota bacterium
CGGCGGCCTCGAAGGGCGTGTACATACAGAAGGTCACGGTGTCCTCGACGATGGGCCCTGGAGTGGCTGTCGATCGCGCGACGCTGGGGCTTTGAGGACGATTTGTTGATGATGACCGCCGGGGCGCGAGCCACGGCAGCCATCCGAGACCGCAGGCGCGGTCGGCGGCCGGGAGGCTGCCGAGGCCGCTCAATGAACAGCCCGGGAGGCGGCTCCGGGGCAGCCTGCGCAGATGGTGTCACCCGAAGCGAGTGACGGAGGGATGCGAGTCCCACCGCCACGCAAGGTCCGCAAGGACCGGCTGAAGGTCACCGTCGACCGTGGTGTCGAGGTCCCGTTCGCGGGACCGAAGGCAGCCGCGGCGAGCGACCGGCACGCGGGTGCCGGGCGCGAAAAGGGTGGATGCGGGCGACCGTCACTGGTGGCCCGTGTCCGTGGGCTGATCTTCTGCGAGGCAGTACATGTCACTCAATCTAGAGCAGAAGAAGGCGCTGGTGACCGAGGTCCACGCGATTGCGCTTGCCGCGCAGTCGGTTGTGGCCGCCGAGTACCGTGGACTCACGGTGACGCAGATCACGAACTTTCGCACGCAGGCCCGCAAGGCCGGGGTGCAGGTCCGCGTCGTCAAGAACACGTTGGCTCGGAAGGCGGTCGCTGGCACGACCTTCGAATGCATCGGCCCGCAGCTCAAGGGTCCGTTGATCCTGGCGTTCTCGAAGGACGACCCGGGCGCAGCCGCGCGCGTGGTCAAGACCTTCGCCAAGGACAACGACAAGCTGGTCACGACACTGGTTTCGCTCGGTGGACAGGTGCTGTCCGCCAAGTCGCTCGACCAGGTCGCGAGCCTGCCGACCCGTGAGCAGGCGCTGTCGATGCTGCTCGGCGTGCTCAAGGCGCCGATCACGAAGCTCGTGCGGACGCTCGTCGAGCCCCACACCATGCTGGTTCGCACCGTTGCTGCGGTGAAGGACCAGAAGGTTGCGGCCGCCGGCTGAACGCACTTCGAACGATAGTTTCGGGTTTCTCAACGTCATTTTTGAACTGAATTTTTGGAGAGCATTGCAATGGCTGTTAACAAGGAAGAGATCCTGAACGCGATTGCCAACCTCACGATCATCGAGGTGGTGGATCTCGTTAAGGCGATGGAAGAGAAGTTCGGCGTCACCGCCGCCGCACCGGTCGCGATGGCGGCCGCCGGTCCCGCGGCTGCCGCGGCCCCGGTCGAGGTGCAGACCGAGTTCACCGTCACCCTCAAGGCCTACCCGGCCGAGAAGAAGGTCACGGTCATCAAGGTCGTGCGCGAAGTGACGGGTCTCGGGCTTAAGGAAGCCAAGGACCTCGTCGAGGGTGCGCCCTCGACGGTCAAGGAAGGCGTCAACAAGGCGGATTCCGAGAAGATCAAGAAGTCTCTCGAAGACGCCGGCGCGACGGTCGAGGTCAAGTAAGGCGGCTGTGCGCGGAGTGCATACCGCGCCTGTTGCCCGCGAGACCCACTCGCACCTCTCGCCCGCCCGATGCGCAAGTGTCGGGCGGGCGGTGGTGCTTGCCGGGTTGAATTGTTTTTGCGCGGACCCCATCTACTTGGGTTCCGCAACACGTGGCCGCTTGGGCCGCGTGAACCGCAGAGGGTGAGCTCATGGCCTATTCGTTCACCGAGAAGAAACGCATTCGCAAGGATTTCGGCAAGCGTCCGAGCATTCTCGACGTGCCGTACCTGCTGGCGATCCAGCTCGACTCGTACCGCAAATTCCTGCAGGCCGAAAAGGCCGAGGCGAGCCGCGGTGACGTGGGCCTGCACGCCGCCTTCAAGAGCGTATTCCCGATCTCGAGCTACAGCGGCAACGCGACGCTCGAGTACCTGAGCTACCGGCTCGGCGAGCCGGTGTTCGACGTGAAGGAATGCCAGATGCGCGGGCTGACCTACGCGGCGCCGCTGCGCGTGAAGGTCCAGCTCAAGGTGTACGAGAAGGACCCCTCGGGCGCGCGCAAGCTGAAGCGCGACATCGCCGAATAGGAGGTCTATCTCGGCGAACTGCCGCTCATGACCGACAACGGCACGTTCATCGTCAACGGCACCGAGCGCGTCATCGTCTCGCAGCTGCATCGCAGCCCGAGGGGTCCTTCTCGTACACCTTGAGCTGGACCTTGACGCGCAGCGGCGCCGCGTAGGTCAGCCCGCGCATCTGGCATTCCTTGACGTCGAACACCGGCTCGCCGA
>JANXZZ010000203.1 GCA_025355245.1 Pseudomonadota bacterium
GAGCGCGCGAGCGACGGGAACTCCTTGCGAAAGCTCCCGATCAGCTGCTCGACGCCCGTGTAGATGTCGGCGCAGTCGAAGGTCGTAATACCGGCCTCGACGAACTGCGCCATGTCAGCGCGCGCCTGCGCGGGATCGATGGCGCCGTGATCGCCGGCGAGGTGCCAGCCACCCTTGATGACGCGGGAGATCGTGTAGCCATCCGACAGCGCGAACTGCGGGATCACGGCGCACGCCGCTGGGGCAAGGGCACGGCCGTGACGTCCGAGCGGCGAAACGCGCGGCGTCCGGTGCGCGTAATCCGAAAGCGTGTCGGGCAGTTGGGATCGGGGCAAGCGACTTCGGCGTCCGAGGACATCCAGTCGTTGGGGTCGGTGATCCGCTGTTTTGCAGGCAGCAACGGCAAGAGTGCCGCGAGCGAGTAGATCGAGAAGCCCTGCCCCGGCGGCAGCTTCAGCATCTCGCCGTGAAGTTCGAAATAGTCACCCAGCCGCGCGCCGCAATAGATCGTACGGTCCGCGGGTCCCACGACCTCGACGCGCAGGTCGTAGAGCTCGAATCCCACGTCCGCGGCGGTGGGTTCCGGCGCCACGGTCAGGCCGCTCCGTCGCGACGCTGCCAGTGCGGCTGCGCCGTCATCACGAGATCGAAGGCGCGGCCGATGTCCGACTCGAGCGCCGCCCGCGCCGCGGTGCCGTCGCCGCGGGACAGCGCGTCGACGATTTCAACGTGGAAATTCGTGCCACGACCTTCGCGGCCGTCGAATCGTTCCGAGGCGGCGCGCAGGTACGGGCCGAACTGCAGCCAGAGGCTCTCGATGATCGGCAAGAGGACGCTGGAGCCCGACTCCCGGTAGATCGTGAAATGGAACGCACGGTTTTGCTCGGCGCTCGCCTCCGAGACATGCTCGGCATCGGTTTCGCTCTGCGCTTCGATGAGCGTGCGCAGGGTGCCCAGCGTTGCATCGCTAATGTTGAGCGCCGCACGCTGCACCGCCAGTCCCTCGACGGCGAAGCGCGTTTCCATCAGGTCCTGGAGCGCGTCCTTCGAGAGCGCGGGCACCCGCACGCTGCGGTTCGGCATCGATTCAATCGCGCGCTCCGCCGCGAGTCGGCTGAGTGCCTCGCGGACCGGCATGGCGCTGGTACCGAAGGCGTGTGCCAGCTCGCCGATCTTGAGTTTCTGACCCGGCTCGAAGCCGCCCCGCATGAGCCGGTCCCGCAACGCAGCGTAGACGCGTTCCTGCACCGTCTCGCGCTCGACGCGCACCAATCCAAGGGGAGAGCGGTCGGTCATACCGAGTCCTTGATTTTTGATCACAGATTTATAGTCGAGTTTCCTCTGCATTGCCAGCCCTAAATGGACTCGTTTAGGTCGATCGAGGCGATAAGGAGCGGCTGGTGAGGTCCGTTGTCGACCGTCGAACGTCGCGGACACCCACGGGTGACGCCAGAATCGGCGCAAAACCGGTGTGGCAATCCTGAGGATTCAGAGAGTTGCGAGTCTCAGCCGCCGTCGGCCATCAGGGATTGAGGCCGAACACGGCGACGCCGGTCGGCGTGCCGACGTACACCTTGCCGTTCGCGACGGTCGGCGTGATGAATTTGTTGCCGTTGCCGAAATGGTCCCGGCCGGCCGCCGCCTGGTTGCTGTTGTAGAGCTCATTGCCGAGATTGGACGCGTCGAAGGCGTGCAGCACGGCGGGCTGCCCGGCCGCGCTTTCGACCGCCCACACGATCCCCCCGCTCGAGCCGTTGGCGGAAACCGAGGGTGATGCGCCGGGGTAGCCGAAGGCATTCCCGGATACCGAGGCGGGCGAGGTTCCGAACTTCGCCTTCGCGAGCGCGAAGGCCTTGAGCGTCCCGTTCACGTCGGCGAAATACACCTGTCCGTTGAAGTATGCGGGCGCCGACCAGATGCCACCCGGCAGCGCGTTCGCGAGGTCCTGCCAGATGCCGTTCGTATTGGCCATGAACTTGCCCATGTTGTCGCGATCGACGACGTAGAGGTGGCCGTCCTTGCCCGCGCCGACCGCGAGGTGGCGCACGGTGCCATTGGCGTCCTGCTGGTCGGGTAGCAACATCGGCGCGCCGGACCCGAGGTCCACATCGCCTGCCGACTCCGACGATGCGTTGTCCATCGCGAAATAGTCGGCGACCTGCATCGGCGCGGTCGTCGACATCTTCACGTACGCGTTGCCGTAGTCGCCGCTCGCGGGGAACCCGCCGGGCGTCAGCGTCGCGTCGAAGGTGCCGTTGGCGATCAGCGCATAGACATTGCCCTGCGTGTCGGCGGCCATGCCGCCGCCGGCCTGCCATATCGCACCGTCGTTGCCGTTCGGGACGACGTTGAGAATCCGCGTCTGCGCGAGCGTCTGTTCGTCATAGCCCATGACCCAACCCGTATACGGCCCATCGTCGCAGTGCGAGGCCCACGCGGTGTAGACGACGCCACCGACCAGCAGCAGGCCCGCCCGTTCCTTGTACTGCGCCGGGTCGAACACCACCGAGCCGTTGCTGCTGTTCGCGCCGGCGCCTGGGTACGTCCCTTGCACGATCACGGGGCTCTGCGCCTGTTCCGCCAGCGTCGCCAAGTCGAACGCGTGCAGCCGCTGCAAGTACTTGCCGTTCGCCTGCTTGGACATTGCGACGGCGTACAGCGTCCCGTGTGCGCCCGCGCTGCGGTCGATGACGGGCGTCGACGTAATACCGATCTCGGGCGAAACCTGGGAACAACCGCGCGAATCGCTGGTGGTCTCACCGCCCGGAATCAGGCTCACGTGCGCCAGTGCGGTCCCGTCGTCGGCATCGAAGGTGAACACGGTGCCGTGCTCGGACACTACGAACAGCACGTTGCGCGTCTGGCCGGCGATGGCAAGTTTCGAGACGACCAGCGGCTGGCCGTCGACGAGGCCGTCGGCCGTGAGCGTGCGCAGGAGGCCGAATTGAGTTGCGTTGACGTTCGCGGGCGTGAGGGTCGTCTCCGCGAGGTTCTGGGCCGTGCGCGCGTTGTCGTTGTGGTACGTCAAGACGTCCGTGGTCGCGGCTGCGGCCGTCACCGTCAGCCGTACCGTGTTGCTGGTGATGGAACCGGCCGAGTTGGTCACGACGACCGAGAACATCGCGCCGTCGTCCGTCGCGGCCGTGGCGCCCGTCGTGTACGTTGCGGCGGTCCCGCCCGAAATCGTCTGGCCGTTTTCCCGCCACTGGTAAGCCAGTGGCGTCGAACCGCCGGCGATGACCGAGAAGCGCGCGGCCTGGCCGACCGCGACCGTCTGCGCGGTCGGCTGCGTAGCGATCGTCGGTGCCGTCGGCGGGGCTTGCGACTGAGTCCCTCCACCGCCGCCGCCGCCGCCGCAGGCGAGCGCGAGCATCGCGCACAGGGTGAAGGCCGGCCGCATCGACACGGCGTGATTTCCTCGATCGCTTGCTTGGTTTCGCACCACCCACTCTAGAACGGCACCGTCCCCTCGACCACTGTCGAGAAATAGCGACGCCCAGGGAGACCTGGCGAGCGGCCCGGCGGAGGCCCGCCCGCCCCTCGGGGGGCCGGATTGGTGCCCGCCGCCCTGAACACCGGGTTCCGGGTCTCGGCCCGCTCGCCTATGATCGGCTCGCCGCCCTGCCGGGCCCTGCGGCACCTGACGGAGGCAAACCGATGCTTCGAACTTCCGCCGGCGCTCGACGCGCGATCGCGGGGTTGACCGTGGCCGCAGTCGTTGTGACGCTCAATGCCTCGCCGGCAGCTGTGCCTGCGCCGCCCGGTCATTGCAACGAGGCGGGCTACCGTGAGTTCGATTTCTGGCTGGGCGAGTGGGACGTCTTCGACGTCGCTGCGCCCAAGACTTCGAGCGCACGCGTGTCGGTGGCGTCGATTCTCGACGGCTGCGCGCTCCGTGAGAGCTACGAGGGCGCACGCGGCCTAAAAGGCCAGAGCATCAGCAGTTATGACAGCGCGGGGCGGGTCTGGCAGCAAACCTGGGTGACGAACCGCGGCGAGCTCCTGGTGCTCCACGGCACCTTTCGCGGGAGCGAGATGGTGCTCGAGGGCGCGGATGTTACCGCGGACGGACGCCCGCGGCTTGTCAAGGGAGTCTGGAAGCCGGCCGGGGAAGGCGTCGAAGAAACCGCGGTCATCTCGCTCGATGACGGCAAGACTTGGGCGACCTGGTTCGACCTGATCTTCCGTCCGCACGATCGGTGATTCCGATAGCAGCGCGTCGGTGCCAATGGGCTTTCAGTCGCTTTCGAATGCACGTCTGAGCGTCGGCAGATCAAGCTTCTTCATCGTCAGCATCCCGTCCATGGCACGTTTCGCGCCGGCGGTATTCGGGCCGGTCAGCATTTCAATGAACTCGCGCGGTACCACCTGCCACGTCACGCCGAACCTGTCGGTGAGCCATCCGCAGACCCCTTCCGACGCGCCGGCGGAGAGCAGCGTCCAGTATCGGTCGACCTCTTCCTGCGAATCGCAAAAGGCGATCATCGAGGTGGCGGGAGAGAATGTGTATTGCGGGCCGCCGTTGAGTGCCACGAACTCCTGGCCATCGAGTTCGAACGTGATGGCCATCACCGATCCGGTCGCCCGGTGGGAGCCCTCCAGGTAACGCGTGGTCGTGACGATCCGTGCGCGCGGGAAAATCGAGAGATAGAACCCGACCGCGGCTTCCGCCTGATCGCTGAACCACAGGCACGGTACGATACGTTGCATGGACGGTCCTCACGGTCGAAACCATTTACGGGACGCAGCACCCGAGTCTCTCTCTAAAGGCGCGGGCCGGCAGCGGTCGCAGAAGTGCGCCGGACGAGAATGTAGTGCCTGCGCACGGCGGGTCAAATCGCTCAGCGATGCGCCGGGATCGGGGGGCCACGGGGACGACTAGTGCGAGGCAGGAGCGTGACGACAGCGAACTGGGGAACGCCCGCGGCGGAGATCGAGCTTGGTTTGGAGGCGGTCGGCAAGCTCTTGCGCGAGCAGCACCCGGATCTCGCGCATTTGTCGATCGAGCCCTGCGAAACCGGCTGGGACATTTTTGACATTTCGGCTCGGCAGGCATCTTGCGATCCGCCTGCCGCGCCGGATCGTTGCGGTCGAACTGATGCGCCGCGAGCAGGAATGGCTTCCAGAGCTCGCCAGCCGTCTCCCGCTTCCCGTGCCCCTGCCGTTGCGGTTGGGCCTGTCGTCCACGGTCTTTCCCTGGCCGTGGAGCGTCGTCAAGTGGATCGACGGCGAAACGGCCGACCTTTCCGCGTTCCGCGACGGCGAGGCGGAAGTGTTTGCCGGCTTCCTTCGGGCCCTTCATGTCGAAGCGCCAAGCGCATTTCCGTCGAACGCCGTCCGCGGAGTTCCACTCGCCGAGCGAGCCGCGTCGTTCGGCGCGCGCGTCAAGCGGCTGGCGTCGACGAGCGATGCGATGCGACCGCAAGCTCTCGAGATCTGGAATCTCGCGCTCGATGCTCCGCAGGGCGCCCAGCGCACCTGCATGTACGGCGATCTGCACGCCCGCAACGTCATCGGTTGCGACGGCGCGATCGCCGGGCTCATCGATTGGGGCGATACCTGCGCGGGCGATCGCGCAACCGACCTGGCGGCAGTTTGGATGCTGTTCGACTCACCGACCGCACGCCGACGCGTGATCGCCGCGTACGGAGAAGTTGCGGACGGCACTTGGCAGCGCGCCAAGGGCTGGGCAGTCCTGATGTCGGCGGTGCTCGTCGAGAGCGGCCGACTCGACCACGCGCGTCACCTGCGGATGGGCCGGGACACGCAACGTCGCGTGATCGATGGCCCCTAGGGCAGCCAGTGCCGCCTCCGGCGGATGCCGACTCTGCGCTCGGCTGCTGCCCCTCGCGTCAGGCCGCCTTTGCCATGGCGGCTACGCGCTCGGGCGTCGTCGCGACGAGGCTTGGCCGCGCCGCCATGCGATCGAGCCACGCGAGCAGGTTCGCATGCGGGTTCGCCAGCGGCGTGAATTCCGGTGTCGCACGGAAGAAGTCGAGCTGCGCTACGAGGAGGATGTCGGCGAGCGTGATCGAGTCGCCGGCGAAGAAATCCTTGTCGCCGAGCTGCCGCGACAGCTCCGCAAAGACCGCCTGCGCCTTCGGCATCACGGCTGCGATCGCGACCTCGTCGGCCGTCAGCCCCATTAGCCGGGGTCCGATGACCCGTTGGAATACGATAACGTTGGCGACCCCTTGAAAGAGGTACCAGTCGTTGATGTTCATGACCTGGTCCATGCGGGAGGCCGCTTTCGCCTCCTTGGGTGTGAGCGCCGGCTGCGGCACGACGCGGTCGACGTAACGCAGGATCGCCTGCGATTCGAACAGACGGAAGTCGCCGTGATAGAGGATCGGAACTCGCCCAAACGGATGGCGGGCCAGGTGATCGGGCGTGCGCAGGGTGCCGGGCGCGACGCGCACGACGCGGTACGGCGCGCGCTTCTCTTCCAATGCGATCAGCACGGCCCGTGCGTACGGGCTACCCGGAATCGTATGGACCACAAACTCGTTCATGACCGTTGCCTCCATCACCCGTGAGTCCGCGGAGCGAGCCGCGGAGGTTGCTGCTCAGGCGGGCCCGCCGTCGCGGTGTTCTACGCCGACTGCGCGCTGGCCGCTTCCTTGGCGAACAATTCGAGCAGTGACGGCCAGCCGCCGTCGACCTGTGTCCGCATCGACTCGCCGGCCTTGTCACCCATGCGCTCGAAGTCCCGATGCTCGAGTTCGACGCGGGTCGCGGCCTCGCCTTCCGGCAGAAAACGAACCTCGACTTCCGAGCTCAACGCGAGGTGCGGCTCGGGCTGCCACTCGGCGCTGATCTCCCAGCCGACGACGAACCGCTTGCCGGGCTCCCAGACGCGAACGTGACCAACCGTCACGTCAGTGCCGTCGTCGCGACGGTTGTACCAGCGCCCGCCCACGAACGGTTCAACGATCGTCGCCACGATCGCGACGCCGCCGATTCGATGCGTCTTCGGCCACCAGCGATCAATCCGCGCGGTAAAGGTGTCGAAGGCCCGGGCGGGCGTCGCCTGCACGACGATGGTCTTGCGGACGGGTGCGATCACGATCGTACGGTTCACGGTCTCTTGCTCCGTTTGGTCGGCGCCGGCCGCTCGATTTCGCGCTTGAACGCTTCGAGGGCCTGGTCCCAAAACTGGTCGAGCCAGCGCCTGAGTTCCCCAAGCCCGTCAGGATCAATCGAGTAGACCCGCCGCGTACCTTCCGGCCGGTCGCTCACGAGCCCAGCGAGCTTGAGCGCCTTCAGGTGTTGCGACACCGCAGGTCGACTGACCGGGAGCGTAGCGGCGACGTCCCCCACCGACGCGGGCCCGCCGCGCAACCGTTCGAATACCGCGCGCCGGGTCGGGTCCGCCAGTACCGCCAGTGCAGTTCCGTAAGCCATCACTAACGGTAAGTCATCGCTTACCGAAAGTCAATAGAGCCGCCTTCCCAAGCCTCTCCGGCTTTCCGGGGCGCGGTCGCCTCGGCGACCGCGACGATGTCGAGCGCGTGCCGGAAGCCGAGGTTCGGCGGGGCGGGAGCGGTCGATATCGCGGCGTCCGGCGCGTGGAACGGCGCAGCGATATGGATCGAGGGGTTCAAGCCCGACGGCAATCACGCCAAGATCGGCATCCAAAGCAACGGCTCGGAGCACGCGATCTTCGGCGACCTCAATCGGCAGGGAACGCTCGACGGGCCCCGCTGCGCACTGAGGCAGAACGGCCGCGGCGGCCCCAATCCACGGCGCATCGGCGCCGACTCAGCGACGCGGAGCCGGCGCCTATTCCAGGCCGACGATGGCCAGGGTCATAAGCAGTATTCGCTCGGTACCCAGCGCGCTTCCGGTCGTGTCGAAGCTCTCCTCGAGCGAGTGCATCCCCAGCCAGCGGCCGCCGCCTCCCATCGCGATCGCAGGGATTCCGAGCCGCACCGGCAGGCCGGCGTCGGTGCTGCTCGAGGTCAAGTTCGAGCGGATATCGAGCGCCTGATCGACGGCGAGCGCGGTGCGGATGATCGGCGCGAGCACATCCTGCGTTCCGACCGGGCGCTCGCCGATCGGCGCCACCGTGACGGTGAGCTTCTGCTCCGAGGACCAAAATGCATTTTCCTCATCGAGCGCGCTCTGGACCGCGCGCTTCAAGTCGGCGTCGAGATGCGCGAGCTCGGTGACACCTTCGGACCTGAGATCGACCTCCATCCACGCCGTGTGGGCGATGGAATTTACCGATGTTCCGCCTTCGATTCGTCCGACGGTGAAGGTGGTTTTCGGCCGCGCGGGCACCTTGAAGTCGGCGACCTTGTCGATGGCGCGGCCCAGCGCGTGGATCGCGCTCGGCAGTCCAAACGCCCAGTAACTGTGCCCACCCGGCCCGTGAAAGGTCACGCGGTAGCGGTTGCTGCCAACCTCGCGATTGACGAGGTCGAAGCCACTCGAGTCGATCGTGATGAACTCCGTCGGTCGAGTCTTCAGCTCTTCGGTCAGCAGCTCGCGCACGCCGCGAAGGTTGCCAAGTCCTTCCTCGCCGACATCGGCAACGAAGACGATGGTCCCCGCCGTCTTGAGTTCAGCGTGAGACAGGGCGCGCGCCACCGCGAGGATCACGGCAAGACCCCGGCAATCATCGCCAATGCCCGGGGCCTTCAGCATGACGCCGTCGCGCTCGACCTTCACGGCCGTGCCTTCGGGAAATACGGTATCGAGGTGCGCGGCGAGTACGAGGGTGGGTGCAGCGCTCGATCCCGCGCGCTCGCCGATCACGTTGCCCTCGCGATCGATGCGGACGTGGCCGAGGCCAAGCTCAAGGAACCGACGGCGCAGCTCCTCGGCGCGGACCGCCTCCTTGAATGGCGGCGCGGGTATTTCGCACACGCGGATCTGCTCGCTCAGTGTTTCGGACTCGGACGCATTGACGTAATCGAGCGCCCGGCGGACGTCTGGCCGCTTGGCCAGCTGCGCCGGGGTCTGCGCGAATGCTGCGGGGAGCAGCGCGATGGCGCCGAGGAATGCGAGGGCAGCGAGCCCTTTCATCGGCCGGATCTCCGTGCAGGCGCGGGCCGTCTTACCACCAGCCGCGCCGCTTGAACCACAGGATGGGAATGAGCGCGCTCAGCGCGATGAGGCCCAGCCCGTAGGCATAGCCCCAGCGCCACCCGAGTTCAGGCATGCCGTGGAAATTCATCCCATACATGCTGGCAATCAAAGTCGGTGGGATGCCGACGACGGACGCGATCGTCAGCACCTTGAAGATGTCGTTCTGCTCGGTGCTGATGAATCCAAGCACCGCGTCGAGCAGGAATTGCGTCTTGGCCGACACGTGCCCCTCGAAGTCGACCAGCGACGTGAGGTCCTGTCGAGCGCTCTTCATATGGTTGAGCAGCTCGGGACGGGACCAGTCGGCAGCCATCTCGCCGACGAAACCGGTGATACGCTGCAGGCCGAGCAGACTCTCGCGAATCCGCGAAGAGTGGGCACCGGCCGTGCCGATGCGCGCAAGGCAGTCGCGCAGGTCCGTTGACGGACCCGTGGTGCGCGAGTCCTTCCCGGCCGGGTGGGCAAAGGTTTTTGCCGAGATGGCCGCGAGTTCGCTGCTCAGGTTCTCCAGCATGTCGGCGCTGTAGTCGACCATCCCATCGACGAGCGCGGCGAACACCCCCACAGGTTCCAGATGCTCGCTCGCCTCGAGACGCGCGCGGACCTGGCTGAAGGTATGCAATTCCGAATAGCGCACCGTGACCAGTAAACCCGGCGACAGCACAAAACCGAGCGGCATCGGGCGAAAGGCCGTCGATTCGTCCGTGATCGCGAGCGGCATGCTCAGGTAGAGCAGCTGCCCGTCCGCGCGAAGTCGACTCGAGGTTTCAATTTCCTGCAGCGACTCGCGGGAGGGTACCCGGACGCCAGCATCGGCCGCGACTCGCGCGACCTCCTCGGGCGTTGGGTTGAGGAGGTCGTACCAGCAGCGCTGACCACTCTGCGCATCGGGCCCAGTAGGAGCCGAACTGTAGGTATTGAGCACTGCGCGGTCTTCGGGCCGAACTTCGCTACGCCCGCATGTATGCCGTCTTGCCGCCGACAACGGTGCGCATGATCCGGATGTCCTTCAAGCGGTCTGGATCGACCTTGTGCGGATCCTGCTCCAGCACCACGAAATCCGCGAACTTGCCGACCGTGATGGAACCCTTGACCTTCTCTTCGTAGGACGCGTAGGCCCCGTTTATCGTGCCGATCCGAAGCGCCTCGTCGATCGTCACGCGCTGCTCGGGACCCCACACGCGCCCGGCGTAGTCCTTGCGCGTGACGAGGCTCTGCATCGCCATCATCGGCTCGAACGGCCCCGGCGTGTAGTCGGACGCCCCCGGGACGCGAATGCCCGCATCAAGGAATGAGCGATGCGCGAACATCCAGCGCATCTTGTCCTCGCCGTACGCCTTCCACTTTTCGCCGTGGTAATAGACGTAAGTCCAGAACGGGGTTGGGATGGAGCCGGTCATCTTGATTCGCCGGATCAGGTCCGGATTGACGAGCGAGCAATGCTCGATCCGGTGGCGCCGGTCGGGATGCGGCCATCGGCCGAGCGATCGCTCGTAGGCGTTGAGCACCATGTCGATGGTGACGTCGCCGTTGGCGTGAATCCCGATTTGCCAGTTGTTGCGGTGCGCGTCCTCGACGGCCTCGTAGATCTGCTTCTGGTCCATCGTCAGAATGCCGAAATCGTTCGGCTTGCCGACGTAGGGCGTGCTCATGCGCATCGTCCGCTCCGAAGCCGAGCCGTCTGCCCAGAACTTGACGGGGCCGATGCGCACGAAATCGTTGCCGAGCCCGGTGTGCACGCCGGCATCACGCAGCTTCTGGTACGGCGCGTTGTCACCGACACCGAGGGCAAGGATGTAGGCGCGGTGAAGCAGTTCGCCGGCGCCATGGGCATCCTGGTAGGAGCGGATCTTGTCGGCGGTCGCCGCCGCGTCGTGTACGGTGGTGAGCCCCGCCTCCGTCAGTCGCTTCGACATGAACGCCATCGCGGCCTGCCCGCGTTGCCGCTCCTGCTCGACGTTGAACTCCTCGTACTTGCCGACGCGATCGAACACGTTGCGCGCGTTCTCGGCAACCTGCCCCTGCAGCTCGCCGTTGCTGTCGCGAAAGAAGCGCCCGTCGTGCGGGTCCGGGGTGTCACGCGTGATGCCTGCCAGCTCGAAGGCCTTGCTGTTGAACCAGGTCGTGTGGCCGCCGCGGTGATCGACGCGCAGCGGATGCTCCGAGTCCGCCTCGTCCAGATCCTTGCGCGTGAGCGGGCGTCCTTCGGACAGCTTGGTGTCGTCGAACTTGAATCCGCGCACCCAGTACCCCGGACGGGTCGTCGCGGCGCGCTTTCGGAGCACATCCTGGATCTCGTGAATGCTGCGCAAGTCGACGTTGACGTCGTAGAGTTCTTCCGGATCGCCGGGGTGGCAGTGCGCGTCGATGAAGCCGGGCGTCACCGTCATCTGTGACGCGTCGATGATCGTGGTGCTGCGGGTCGCCAACGCGCGCATGTCAGCATTGCTGCCGATCGCCACGAAGCGACCGTTCTGCACCGCAAAAGCTTGCGCCGCGGGACTCGCGTCGTCCATCGTGAGGACGTTGCCGTTGACTAGAATGAAGTCCGGCGAGAAGGCCGGCGCGCCCTTGGACGTCGCGGCACCGGCGGCGGCGGCGCCGAGACCGGGAGTTGCGAAAAGCGCAGCGAGGCCGAGACATTCACGGCGACTGAGTTTTGACATGCGATTCCCCCGCGGATCCGATGCGTGTTGTAGTTGGTGAACGGCGCCCAGTATCGCCGATTCACGGTCCACGCTCGCTCGCGGCGCGGCGCCGGCAGAGGCACGCGCTCATAGTCAATGTAAAACAGCGAGTTACGAGAGCCGCGCCGCGGATTGGTTGAGCCGACCCGCCGCGGCGGGATCGGTCGCGCGTTCGGGGGCGTTGCCGGTGGCCCGAAGCTCAGTCCGCTTTCGGGAGCGCGCGGCGCCGACGGTCGCGCGCGATCCACCAGTAGAAAGGCGCGCACGCGGCGATGAACGCGGTCGCAATCACGCCGGACCGCTCGTCCTCGATCACCGCGGCGACGAGAAACGCGACAGACCCCGCGAGCACGATGCCCGTCGAAAACGGAAACCCGAGGGCCTTGTACGGGCGCGCGCGCGTGGGCTCGCGGACCCGCAGCACGAACACGGCCAGGAACGTTGCGACGTAGGAGATGAGGAACAGGACGGCGCAGAGCGCGATGGTCTGTTCGAACGTACCGCTAAGCACGAACACAGCCCCGGCGACGCTGGTAACCAGAAGCGCGACTCGCGGAGTGCCGCCGGCGCTGACCATGGCGGCCTTCTGCGTGAAAAACCCGTCCCGCCCGATTGCAAACAGCACCCGCGGGCCCATCAGCAGCACATTATTGAGAAGACTGAGGATCGTCAGCAGCGAAAGGAGCGTGACGAGTTCCGCTCCGCCCCGCGGCAGGACCAGTCGCGCCGCGTCGGCGGCCGGCAACGGCGAGGAGCTGAGAACCGCGAGCGGCAACACGTGCAGAAACGCGAGATTGATGACGAGATAGAGGATCGATACGAGCAGCGCCCCGCCCATGATCGCTCGCGGCAGCGTCTGCGTGGGATTCGTGTTCTCTTCGGCCATGTAAATCGGCGCATACCAGCCTCCGTAGGCAAGCAGAATGGCGCGCAGAGCGGTCACGACGGCGACAAGCATCCCGACGGAAAAAAGTGGCTGGGACGCGGCGGCGGACGGCAGCGCTGCCGCACCTCCGTCAACGGCTGGCGCTGCCAGGAAACACGCGGCAATGAGCACCATGAAGACGATGCCAACTGCGATGCTGATGAATCGCGTGAGAGTGCTCGCGATGCGGACGCCGGCCCAGTGCAGCGCCGTAAAGATTCCGATCAGGAAGATGGCGACTGTGCGCTCGTGACCGGCGCTCGCGGGCCAGAGCACGCCGAGAAAGGCGTTCGCGGTCATCGAGACGTAGGCGAGAATTCCGGCGTTGCTGAGCCAGTCGCACCAGCCGATCACGAACCCGCTGCCTTCGCCGAACGCGCGCCGAGCGTACACGCGAAAGCCACCGGCCTCCGGGAGCATTGCCGCGAGTTCCGATACCGCCGCTGCGCCGATCAGTGCGTACAGGCCGCCGACGACCCAGAACGCCGCGATAAGGGTGCGATCGCCGAGCGCGGCCGCGACGGTTCCGGGCAGGCGAAGGATGCCGACCCCGACCATGGTTCCGAACACCATCGCGACGCCGAAGCCGAGACCCAGGATTCGCCGCAGTGGCCGCGACGTTTGAAGTGTCATGCCTAACTCCGCACGCGCACGGCGTCGTGGCAGCATGCGCGAGCACGGGAGCGCCGGCAAGCGCTGCGGCGAGCGGAGCGCCGAGCGACACCGGTGATCGACTACGGCGGCAACCGTAGCGTCACCCCGGCTGTCACAATGGCGCAACCGGCCCAGGCTCTCTGCTGTCGGCCGGGCACGAAAACCGGGGGGGGCGTGGACACAGACGTGGCAGACCGCGCGCTGCGCAAAGTCGGCATCCGACTCGTTCCGTTCCTGGGCGCGCTTTACTTCGCGGCGTTCCTCGACCGCGTCAATGTCGGCTTTGCCGCCGAGCAGATGCACCGTGACCTTGGCTTTTCCGATTTTGCGTACGGACTCGGCGCCGGCATCTTTTTCATCGGCTACTGCCTGTTCGAGGTGCCGAGCAACCTGGTTCTGCACCGCGTTGGCGCCCGGCGCTGGATCGCGCGCATCATGGTCACGTGGGCTCTGCTCGCGGGTGCGATGGCGTTTGTGAAGGGTCTTACGGCGTTCTACGTGCTGCGCTTTCTGCTGGGCGTTGCGGAAGCCGGGTTCTTCCCGGGCATCGTCTACTACCTTTCGTTCTGGATACCGGCGGCCCGACGCGCGCGGCTCGTTGGCGCGTTTATGACGGCAGTCCCCATCTCGACGGCGCTCGGCGGTCCGTTGTCGACCGGTCTCCTCGCGCTTGACGGCACGCTCGGACTCGCCGGCTGGCAGTGGCTGTTCCTGGTCGAGGCGGCGCCCGCGCTCGTGCTCGGCATCGCCACGCTCGGCTATCTTCGCGACGTTCCCGCCGAAGCTCCCTGGCTCGCCGCAGACGAGCGCGAGTGGCTGACCCGAACAATGCAGGCGGAGCGTTCACCGACCGGCTACCGCGCGACGGTTGTCGACGCGCTCACGAATCCGCGCGTGCTCGCGCTCGGGTGCTGCTACTTCGGCGCCGAGCTCAGCCTCTACGGCGTAATCCTCTGGATCCCGCAGATCCTCGTCCGTGCCGGCGTCGCGGTCGGCTCGGTCGGGTACGTTGTCGCGATTCCCTATGCGATCGCGGCCGTCGGCATGGTCTGGTGGTGCCGCCGTTCCGATCGCGCACAGGAGAGAATCTGGCACCTGGCCGCGGCTGCGCTCGCCGGCTTCGCCGGCGTCGCCGCGAGCGCGATCCTGTCTAATTCCCCGGTCGCGGCCATCATTGCGGTCACGGTCGGCGCGACCGGAACGCTCGCGATCCTGCCGATCTTCTGGACCTTGCCGGTTGCGTCACTGCGCGGCGCGGCCGCGGCCGGTGGCATCGCGCTGATTAATTCGATCGGCAACTTGGGTGGATTCGCGGGACCGTTCGTGATCGGCTGGGTCAAGCAGGCGACCGGCAGCTTCACCTGGGGCCTTCTGGTGGTCGCGACAGGCTTGCTCGTCACGGGCGCGATGGCGCTCCTCCTCGGTCACGACTCCGCGGCCGAGCACGCCGGCCGAGCGCCGGAAACCACGCGTTAGGGTCGGCGGGCCACTGCGTCCTGGCGCGCGGCCACAAATGGCACGTGCCGATCGGCAGGGGCATAATCGCTGGCCTCAGCGACCGGGATGCAGGCCATGATGGAAATCGATCCGTCGGAATTCGCGTACGTGCCTACGACGGGCGTGCGACGAATACACGAGACGCCGCTCGTCATCGCTTCGGATGCGACGCTCAAGGGCTACGGCTGCCTCGTCGACGACCCGAAAACGTTTCCGATCGAGATTGTCCGCTGGCCCGCGCAGGGGCGGCGCCCCATTGACCTCAATTCGGGCGACCAGGGCGGGGTCACCGAAGGCGTGTTCGAGTTCTGCTGGAAGAACGAGACGCTGTACGCGCGGAACAACGCCGTCGGCGACAGCTACCTTTTCGGCTGGAGCGTGTGGCCGGAGGATGCCGGGAAGCGGCCAAGCGCCGGCGCCCGGCAACAGGCGCTCGTCTGGCGCGCCAACTATCACCCCGACGGCGGGCAACTGTTTCACCCGATGCGCGGCCGGCCGTTCGTTGTTCCGCTGGCGCTGCCCGGCGATGACGTGACCCCGGACAAATTCACGACTTTCTGGTGCGACGGCAGCCGCGGCCTCTACATACATCCGAACATCTGGCACGGCGCGCTCGTGCCGCTCGATGACGAGGCGGAGTTCTTCGACCGACAGGGCCGCGTGCACGCCCGCGTGTCGGTCGACTTTCCCAAGGAATTCGGATGCTACTTGGCCTCGCCACTCCGTAGGCCGTAGCGGCGGAGGCCGCCGCCCGCGCGACGCGCGAATCGGCATCCCGCGACACTGAGTGCGGCGCACCCGCCCTGCTCGCGCTAGCGATTTCGTTCCGGGGGATATACTTCGCGCCACACATCCGGCCCCGCCGGAGCGGAGGTGCTCTTGAATACCCGACGCGTCGCACTTGCCCTCGCCGCCGTCCTGATTGGCTGCCCGCTTGCTCGTGCCGACAGTGTCGCCGACCTCAGCGAGAATTTCTGGCAATGGCGCGCTGCCGAGCAACCTTTCACGAGCGATGACATCCCTCGCGTGGAACGCCCCGTCGCTTTGGTCGTCGACTGGTCGGCGGCGACGGTCGCGCGGCGTGACAAGGAACTGCACCGCTTCGAGAGCCGCTGGGCCGAACTGACGGTTCCGGCGGGCGCGGGTATCCACGAGCGAGTGGACTACCGCCTGCTCGGGTCCGCGATCGCACGCGCGCGTTGGGAACAGTCGGTCGGGCCGAAGTGGCAACGCGATCCCGGTTTCTACATCGACCAGACGCTTGGTTCGGTATTCGATCTCCTCTTGCCGCCACCGCCGTTTTCGGCAGCGCGGCAGGCCGACATCGTTGCGAGAATGCGGCAGGTTCCCGCCACGCTAAAGGCGGCCAAGGAGAACCTGACGGACATTCGCCGGCCGTTCGCGCAGCTCGCCATCGATGCGCTCGATCACGTATCGGATCGCGTCGCGCAGATGGAGGCCGCGCTCGCCCCGGAGCTGTCAGCGGCCGAACGCAAGGCCCTTGCCAGGGCTACGCCGGCCGCGCTCGCTGCACTACAAGATTACCGCGCGTGGATCGCCGCGCAGCTGCCGCGCGCACGCGCCGACACGGCCATCGGTCGCGACAACTACCTGTATTTCCTTCGCAACGTCGCGCTCATGCCGTACACACCCGAGCAGTTGCTCGCAATCAGCCGCGAGGAGTGGAGTCGCTCCGTGGCGTTCGAGGCGTACCAGCAGTCGCGCCTTGCCGGGGCGCCTCCCGCTCCACTCTTCCCGAGCGCGGATGCTCAGATCGCGGCCGAAAGTCTCGCCGAGAGCAAGGTGCGCGCGTTTCTCACGGAGGGCCGCATCCTGACCGTGCCGACGTGGCTCCGCCACTACCAGAACCGGCTGTTACCGAAATACCTGGAGCCCTTCGAGGACCTTAGCGAGACCGACGATCTAACGGGGCCGTCGCGCCTCGAGGAAGACGGCACGAGCTACATAAGGATCCCGCGGCCCGATCTCGGGTTCTTCCGCCTGTCGACCGCCCAGGATCCGCGACCGATTCTCGTCCACGAAGGCGTACCCGGCCACTACTTCCAGCTGTGCCTCGGCTGGCACAACTCAGACCCCGTGCGCCGGCACTACTACGACTCCGGCGCCAACGAGGGGATCGGATTCTATGCCGAGGAGATGATGCTGCAGCAGGGGCTTTTCGACGACAACCCGCGCACGCGCGCGACGATTTACAGCTTCATGCGCCTGCGGGCCCTGCGCGTGGAAGTCGACGTGAAGCTCGCGCTCGGCGAATTCTCCCTTCAGCAGGCGGCTGACTACCTCGAGAGGACGGTGCCGATGGACCGGGCCACCGCCCTTACCGAGGCATCCTTCTTCGCGAGTACGCCGGGCCAGGCCATCTCGTACCAGATCGGCAAGGCGCAGATCACCGAACTGCTCGCAGATGCGCGCCGCGCGCAGGGTGCCGCGTTCTCGTTGCTCGGCTTCAATGACTTCGTCTGGACCAACGGCAACGTTCCTCTGTCCTTGCAGCGCTGGGAAATGCTGGAGGACGCATCGCAGGTACCGGCGGCGGTTCCGGTTCCGCGCGGCCAATGAGCCGGGGCTCCAGGCGGCCGGCGCTCGCCTTGCGCACGAGGAGCGCTGGCCCGGGCGGACTGGTCGCGCTGGTGCTGGCCGGTGCTACCGCGCTGGCCGCGGCCGCGACACCCGGCACCATTCCGACCGCCGGCGAGCACAAGTTGACGATCGAGCGGCTCTACAGCATGCCGTGGGTTACCGGAACAAAGCCTGTACGACCGGCGTGGGCGCCCGACAGTCGCCGTCTCGCGTTCCTTTGGAACGATCAGGGCACCAACTTTTACGACGTGTGGGTCGCCGACGTGGCGACTGCGACACCCGTGCGGGTCACCTGGATGCCCCGACCCGAGAGTCCGGCGGAGTCAGGCGTCGACGTCGCGAAGCTCGAGCAGGTCGAGCGAGCCGAGACCGATCGCGGCGTTTCGGAGCTGATGTGGGCGCCGGATCGCCGGCACCTCATCTTCAACTTTCACGGCGGCCTCTACCAGGTATTGCCGGGCGCCGCACCGGAGCGCCTGCTCGACACCGAGTCGCACGCCGAGGATGCCGCCGTCTCCGCGCGCTCCGGCGCGATGGCCTTTCTTTCCGCAGGCGAGCTCTGGCTCGTTCGTTTCAAAGGCGACCGGGCGGTCGCGAAGAAGATCTACGCGCCCGGCCGGCCGGACGTACGGGTCGAGGCCTTTTACTGGTCAGGCGACGGCCGGCGCATCGCGATCATCGAATCGGACGCGAGTCGCGTCCCGGTCCGCGGAATTCCGGATTACCTGAGCGCGGAGACGCGACTCGTTCCGACGAAGCGCCCCTATCCCGGGGAGCTGTCTGCTGCACGGCGGCTGGGAGTGCTAGCCGCGGACGGCGGCGAGACGATGTGGGCCGACCTCGGTGGCGATCCGCTTGACGACATCTTCTCGGTCGTCTGGTCGCCCGACGGCACGACGCTGCTGGTCGACAAGAGTGACCTGTACATAAAGGACCGGCGCCTGCTGCTCGTCGATGCCCGCTCGGGGCGTTCGCACGCTCTGGTTCGCGAGCGCGACGCCAAGAACGTCACGGCCGAGTGGTGGTGCGACTGGGGGCCGGACGGTCGCGGCATCTATTTCACGTCCGACCGCGACAACGACTACCACGTCTACTACGCGTCGACGACGGGGGCTGCGGTAAAGCGCATCACGCGCGGCGACTTCGCGGTGTTCTCCGCGACCGTGTCGGCGCCCGCCAGCGCGTTGGTCGTCGTGACGAACGAAGGCCGGCCGGAGGAACGCCACGCCTATCGCGTTCCGTTGCACGGCGGCACGTTCGAGCGGCTGACGGGCGCCGCGGGTACGCACGATCCCCTGCTGTCCCCGGACGGTCGATACCTCGCCGACATCTTTTCGGACGACATGACACCGCCCGATCTCTACCTGCAGCGGGTGGATCGCCCGGACGCCGCCGACGCTACGCGGCAGGTGACGCACTCGCCGCTCCCCGAGTTCGCGCAGTTTCGGTGGGTTGCCGCGAAATACGTGGCATTCCGTAATTCGCGCGACGACGCGCTACTGCATGCGCGCCTCACGCTGCCGCCGGATTTTGATCCGAAGCGAAAATACCCCGCGATTCTCGGCTCGGTTTACAGCAACACCGTGCACAACCAGTGGGGAGGCCGCATCTTTCACCCCACGTGGGGCATTGACCAGTACTTGG
>JANXZZ010000065.1 GCA_025355245.1 Pseudomonadota bacterium
CGGCCAGCCCGACCGCGCGCTGCGCCTGGGCGCGACGACGCCGATCGGCCGCGCCGGGCGCGCGGAGGAGATCGCCGAGCCCATCGTGTGGCTGCTGAGCGATGCCGCCTCGTACGTGACGGGCGCGATCCTCGACGTCACGGGCGGTCGCTAGGCAGCGCGAGCGGTTCGCGAGCACGGCGCGCCGCGGCGGATCCCGGCTCGGCAGCTAACGGCCGCGAGTGCGGCTGCAGTGGCTGCCGCGGGGGGACTCTCGAGTATTGCGGAATCGCCCGACCCCGAACCCGACCCGCCGGCACCCGCAGGTGCCGGCGGCCCGAGGCCTCAGTTGTTGGCGGCGCCCGCCGTAATCCACGACTTGATCTGGTCGATCGTCGCCTGGTCGAGTGGCGGGCCACCCTTCGGCATCTGCACGCCGCTGATGCCGGCGGCGCCTTCCAGCTTCTGGATCAGGTAGCTGTTGGTCGGATCGCCCGCGGCCACCCGCTTGATCGTCGGCTGCTCGATGCTGTTGACGCCGACCAGCGCCGCGAAGCTGTTCGCCGACGTGGTCAGGTTCTGCACTCCCGGCAACGCGCTCCCGACGCCACTATGGCAGCCCGAACAGATGGGCCCGAACACGTTGGCCTGGATCGTCGTCAGCGTCGTTGCCGCCACGGTGTTTGAGACCGTGATGTTGTCGACCGCCGAGGTCGTGACAAGGCCGTCCGCGTCCGTCGCCTTGGCCGTCAGAGTCGCTGCGCCATCGGCGATCGTGGTGCTGTCCCACGGGACCGTGTAGGGCGAGCTCGTCACCACGCCGAGCGAGGTGGTCGCGTTCAGGAAGAACTCGACCTTGGAGATGCCGAGCGCATCGGTCGCCGTGACGGTGACCGCGACCGTGCCGTGCACGGTACCCGTCGGTGCCACCGCCCCGACCACCGGGGGCGCACCGAGGACCGGCGCACCGCCCGCATCGAGGCGACCGTAGAGGCCGTTCGCCTCGTTGTTCGGTCCCGCCGTGTAGAAGAGCGTGTTGTGCGGCTGGTTGTGCGCGTCGTTGCCGAACACGATCGCCCACAGTCCCGGCTCCGCGAACGCGGTGCCGCCGGCGACGGCGACAGTGCCGACGAACGCGCCGCTCGCCGGATCGTAGCCGTTGATCGTGCCGTCACCGAAGTTGCCGACCAGCAGCGCGCTGCTCAACGTGCCGAAGTCCGCAGGGGCGACCGCCATGCCCCAGGGTGCGTTCAGCTTACCGCCCGGCACGATGAGGTGCGTGACGAGGGCCCCGTTGGTATCAAAGATGTCGACGAGGCCGAGTCCCGCACCACTAGCATTGTCGTGCGCATCCGGCAGCGTCTGCAGCGCGTAGCTCACGTACAGCTGCGTCGCGCCGGCCGCACCGTTGTTGATGGCGACGATGCCGAATGGCGCGTAGTGCGCCGGCAGCGTCGGGTCGACGAAGGTGAAGCTCGTGGCCGAGGTCGGCTGCTTCGTGAACGTCGTGTCGAACACGTCCACCTTGGCGTTGTGGAAGTCGGTCGCGTACAGGTAGTTGGTCCCGCCCTTGGCCGCGAGCGCGAGCCCCTTGTACACCGCGCCACCGCCATCGGTGAACGTCGAGATCACGTTCCCCGAATCAACGCTCGGCGCCCAGCCGCCGATCTGTCCGCCTTCACCCGTGAAGATGAAGAGCGCCGTCGAAGTCACGGCGCCCTTCGTGATCGGGAACGCGCCGGTGCCGTTGAACACGATCCCGGTCGGATCGAAGGTCACCGGTGGAACGGCGCCGCTCGAGGGCAGCGCGACGACGAGCGGCGTCGCGAACGGCTGCGGAACGCCGTTGCCGTCATAGAGCGTCGAGGTCTCGCTGTGATTGTTGGCGACCCAGGCGTAGCTCGTCGGGCTGAAAGCGATGCCCCACGGATTGACCAGGTTCGTATCGACCTTCAGCGCGGCACCGCCGGCGGTGTCGGCCACGAGCGCGGTCGCGGTGTAGCTGGTCGGCGCGGTGACGGTGAGCGTCGCCGATCCCATCTTCGAGCCGCCGTAGGCGCCGCTGCCGGCGCAGGTGAGCGTGTAGGTCACCGTGCCGACCGCGGTCGGCGTTTCGGTCGCGGTCCCGGAGATCACCTGGCCGCCGGTCCAGCCGCCGCTCGCGGTGCACGTCGAGCCCGCGCTCGAGGACCACGAGAGCGTCGAGCTCTGGCCGAGCACGATCGAGGTCGGCGCGACAGTGACGGTCACCGTCGGGGGCGGCGGGGGGGGAGAACCGCCGCCACCGTAGCCGCCGCCGCCGCCGCAGCCCACCGCCGCGAGCACTGCGCCAAATAGAAGGGCGCCGGTCCAGCCGAAGCAGGACGCGCGCTTCAACACGTATTGGATGTCAGACATAGTTGATCCCCTGCCGTTACGACGACGACGCCCGGCCGGAACACCCGGAGTGAGCTGTCACTGCGTGTGTACCGGCCGTGCGCCGTCGCGTTCACGGCGTCACGCTCCCGCGACCAATGTTTTCGGCAGATGAACCGGCGGGGTTGGGAGCGGTACGTGCGCGGCAGTGCGTGGACCGTGCAGTCTGCAACGTGTGACGCGGCGTCCAACGAGAAGCTGGGGCGTGGTTGCGGGCGCGAGGCGCCGCGGTCGCGCGTAACCTCCTCCGCAATGACGTCGGACCCCGACGCGGGCCGTCGCCGACCGCGACTGGTGCCGTGTCTCTTTGAGCAAGGCCGACATGCTCTCGTCGGCGAAGATACTGCGGAAGAATTTCCGGAGCTCCCCGGCCTTTGCCACCGGCACGCTCAGCTCGCGGACTTCGAACAAGCGCGAGTAGCAGATCGTGTGTCCGGCCGTCCCGCTCTTGCTGAGATAGGCGGGGTAGCCGACGTCCGCGTTGACGGGCTCCGCGAGCTCATCGGCGGTGAACCCGGGCGGCGGCTCGATCTCGGACACGTCCCTGCCGCGCTCGGGAGCGCGGAACTCGAGGTCCTGCGTGCGCGGCGCCTCGTGCTCGCGAAAGCCGCCCGGCGCCTGGCGGCGGCGGCCGGGGCGCTTCCCGGGGACGAGTTGACTGATCACTCAAGCGGTCCTATGCTCGCTTGAACGATCACTCAAGTAAGACCGTGGACGCCCCCGATACCCGCCAGCGCCTCGTCATCTCGGCCATGCAGCTCTTCTGGGAGAAGGGCTATGGCTCGACCAGCATCGCGGACCTTCTCAAGAAGGCGGACGTCAACAGCGGCAGCCTTTACCATTTCTTTCCCGGCAAGCAGGACGTGCTGCTGGCGGTCCTCGACATGTACCACGCGGGCATTCGCCAGATGCTGCTCGACCCCGCCTGGCAGGGCGTCGACGATCCGCTCGACAAGGTATTCGCACTGCTCGCGCGCTACCGCCAGGCACTCGTCGAGTCCGACTGCTTCTACGCCTGCCCGATCGGCAGCCTCGCGCTCGAGCTGCACGAGCCGGACGCGCCGGTGCGCGAGCGGCTCGCCAGGAATTTCTCCGCGTGGACGGACGCGATCACCGAGTGCCTCGAGGCGGCGGGCACCCGCCTGCCGCTCGCCCTCGATCGCCGTGCCACCGCGCGCTTCGTGCTCACGACGATGGAAGGCGGCGTCATGCTCGCCCGCACCTATCGCGAGGTCAGCTACTTCGACGGCGCCGTCGAGCAGCTGAAACTCTATTTCGATCACCTCGGCCGCGATGCGGCGGCCCCGGCATCACGTTCGCGCCGCACCCCGGTGCGTCGCAAAGGAAGGGCACGATGAACATAAATCTGTGGGCGGTGGTGGCGGCGGCGGTGTCCGCGTTTCTCCTCGGCGGTGCGTGGTACTCCCCGCTCCTGTTCGGCAAGGCGTGGCAGCGCGCGGCTTCGCTCAGCGACGCCGAACTCAAGAGCGGCAACCCCGCCGTGATCTTCGGCGGCTCGCTCGTGCTGTCGCTGATTGCCGCGTTCGTATTCGCGATGTTCCTGGGTGCCAAGCCCGGCATGACGCTGGCGCTCGGTGCCGGCGCCGCGGCGGGCCTGTGCTGGGTCGCCGCGAGCCTCGGCATCAACTATCTCTTCGAGCGCAGGAGCCTGAAGCTCTTCCTGATCAACGGCGGCTATCACACGCTGCAGTTCACGCTCTACGGGCTCGTGCTCGGCCTGTGGCAGTAGCGCCCCGGAGAACGATGATGCGCTACCTGCTCGCCGTTGCCCTCCTCACCGCCTTCGCCGCGCGCGCGGAGCCCGGTGCCAACTACGCGCCGCTGTCCTTTCTCGCGGGGTACTGCTGGATGGGCACGTTCCCGGACGGCAAGCAGACCGACGAGCACTGCTTTGCCTGGGTCTACGGCGGCAAGTTCCTGCGCGACCAGCACACGGTGCGCGGCAACGATCGCCCGGACTATCTCGGTGAATCGATCTACTTCTGGAACTCGGCCGCCAAGCAGGTCGAGTACCTCTACATCGAAAACGACGGCGGCTTCAGCCGCGGCGTGGTCAGTGCCGCGGCCAACGCGCTCGTGTTCCCGCCGACGAGCTACGTCGAGGACGGCAAGACACGGACCTACCGGAGTCGCTGGCAGCGCGTGGGGGATGACGCCTACGATGTGGTGACGGAGTTCCAGTCGGGCGCGGCATGGGTCGAGGGCTTCAAGGTGCGCATGGTCCGGCGCGCGGGCGGCTAGGACGCGCTGCTTGAATCGCCGCTCCCACCCGACGGGCGCGCCCCCGTGACCAGCGACGCGGCATCGACCGAGCCGGCGCCGGGCAACCGGTGGCGCAGCGTCCGGGCGGTACTCGCCGGCACGCTCGCGGTGATCGTGCTCTCGCTCGTGACGGACGAGATCCTCCACGTCCTGCACGTCTACCCGCCGTGGAGCGACAAGATGCCCGAGCCCGGCCTCAACGCGCTCGCGCTCTCCTACCGCTGCCTCTTCAACGTGGTCGGAGCGACCGTGACCGCGCGCCTCGCGCCGCGGAACCCGATTTTCCACCTGTGGGTCTTCGGCTTCATCGGGCTTGCGCTCGGCACCCTCGCCGCGATCGTGACGGTGCCGCTGCACCTCGGGCCTTCGTGGTATCCGATCCTGCTCGCCGCGAGCGCACTCCCCTGCACGTGGCTCGGTGCGGTCTTCCATCGGTCCCGGGTCGCGCCCGGCTGAAAGGCCAGCCATCGGCCGCGCGCGGCGGCCCCGGCGCGCACCGTCGGCCGGATTTCCGCCCCGGCCTGCCCGCAACCGGGGCCCCGGGGCCTTCCCATAATCAGCGGTGATTGATCCCAAGCCACTCGGCCGTGGAGCGCCCCGTTCCTCGCCGCTAGTGTGGCGGGTGCCGGTGCGCCTTCCTCGGGGCCGGCTCCGCTCACGCTTTCCCGACGGGGTGAATCTGCATGGCGACGAACCTCTCCGACCTCCCCGCCGCGCGCGTGCGCCCGCGCAGCGGCTGGAACGCGCTGTGGACCGTCGAGGACTGGTGGTCGATCTGGATCGGGCTGGGACTCGTCGCGGCCGCGATCCTCCTCTATCGCACCGGCGTCAGCGTGAAGTGGCTGGCGGTCTCGGCACCGGGCAAGTGGCACGGCCTGGATGTCCTCGCCACGCACTTCAGCGCCGCCTGGCCGCAGTACCTCGCGCTGTTCGCGCTGTGGGCGACGCTGTTCGGAATCGCCGTGCGTTCGCTCGGACTTCCGTTCGGGCAGTTCCTGCGCGCGTTCGCGGCGTTGTTCGCAGTGTCGGTCGCGATCTATGCGCTCGGGCAGTGGGAGCAGGCGGCGCGCTACAACCTGGAGCCCCCGCTCGTCGCGCTCGCACTCGGACTCCTGGTCTCAAACACCGTCGGCGTCCCCGAGTGGCTGCGGCCGGGGCTGCGCGTCGAGCTCTACGTGAAGACCGGCATCGTACTACTGGGCGCCGGCGTCCCGCTCGCGCTCATCCTCTGGGCCGGACCCGTTGCGATCGGCCAGGCCGGAATCGTTTCGCTCGTGACCTTCGGCGTGATCTTCTGGGTCGCGGTGCGGCTCGGCCTCGACAAGCGCCTGGCCGCGACGCTCGGCGCGGGCGGCGCCGTGTGCGGTGTCTCGGGCGCGATCGCGGTCGCGGGCGCGGTCGGTGCCAAGCGCGAGCACGCGCCGATCGCGATCACCGTGGTGATCTTCTGGGCCATCGTGATGATCTTCGCGTTGCCGCTCGCGGCGCGCCTGATTGGACTGCCAACCGGGATTGCAGGTGCCTGGATCGGCACGTCCGAGTTCGCGGACGCCGCGGGACTTGCGGCCGCGCAAACCTACGGCGGCTATGCGGGCCACGTGCCCGGCATCGAGGGCAGCGCGGATGCCGCCGTCAACAGCTTTACGCTGATGAAAGTGATCGGTCGCGACGTCTGGATTGGCATCTGGGCATTCGCGTTGTCGCTGATCGCAACCACGCGCTGGGAATCGACCGGCGTCGAGGGCTCCGCCCGTGCGAGCGAGATCTGGGGTCGCTTCCCGAAATTTGTGCTCGGCTTCCTGGCGGCCTCGGTGTTCATTTCGCTGCTCGCCTCAAGCCTGCCGTACGCGGACTACAAGAAGGTGCTGGTGCCGGCACTGGTGCAGCCGCTGCAGGTGCTACGCACCTGGGCGTTCCTGTTCTGCTTCCTCAGCATCGGGCTCACGACGCGCTTTCGCGACCTCGTGACCGCAGGCGCGAAGCCCTTCTACGCGTTCAGCGCCGGGGTCGCGATCAACGTCGTCCTCGGTTACGTGCTGTCTGCGCACGTGTTCAGCGATTTCTGGCGGCACTTCGGCGAGTGAACGTGCGCGCGCTCGCGGTTGGGCTGGCTACCCCCCTTGCCGCGTGCGGCACGTGCCGTCATTTTTCCGCCGCACCGAGCGACGTCGAAGCCTCGATCGCCGGGCTCACTGTCCTGGGGTCGGGCTACAGCGCCGTACGCGCGAGCGACGGCATCTGCAGGCGTCACGATCGCTACCTGAGCGAAGCGCATTACTGCGGCGCGTTCGCGCCGCGCGCCGCGAACCCCTGAAGCGACCCCCGGCGCGGGTCACCCGGGCGTCAGCGTCCTCAGCATCAGAAGGCCCGAGCCGAAGCGGGTCTTGAACGTGCCAGTCGCCTCGAAACCGGACGACCGGTAGAACGCCTCTGCGTGCGTATTCGCGACCACGTGCAGCGCCGCGGCACCGCGCAAGCGGGCGAGCGCGGCGCCGTGCTCGAGCAGCAGGCGCCCGAGCCCCTGCCGCCACAACGCGGGTTCGACGAACAGCGCATCGAGCTCGGCCTGACCGTCATCACGCGGCAGCACCGTGCCGAAGCCGACGATCGTGCCGTCCCGCTCGGCGAGGAACACGTGGCCGGCGAGGATGTCCGCGAGCGCAACCTCGATCGCATCCGGATGCTGCAGCAGCGCCCCGCGGTCGCCGGGATTGTTGAGCGAGGCGCGCGATTGCAGCGATTCGAGGGCGGCGTGATCCGCGACGTCCGCACGACGCAGCGTCGCCGCGTTCGTCATCCGTCGAGCGGCCGTCGCGTTGCCGGCCACGTTGGTGCAGACAAGGTGTCAGCTTGGGTTCGCACGGCGTCCATCCCACGAGGATAGTCGCCGCGACTCCGAACAGCCAGACGCGACGGGCGGCGGACGCCGCCCGTCGTGAAGCAGGCGCTAGGGGCTGCCCGCCTGCGTGGCCGGCGCGGCGGCCGCGGCTGCCCGCTTCTGCCGACCCGGCACGAACTCCTCCATGACGGCCTTGCGCAGCAACTTCGGCGGCATGAGTCCCTGGGCGAGCACGAAGTCGTTGAAGGCCATGCGGTCGAAGTCGCCGCGCAGCGCGAGCTGGGCGGCCTGGC
>JANXZZ010000206.1 GCA_025355245.1 Pseudomonadota bacterium
GCATCTTCTCGAGCGGAAAGCGCGCGTTGATCCACCCCCAGAGTCCCCTGGCGGTGGCGGTGTCGTAGCTCGGATTCCCCATCGTCTGCGCTCCTTCGTCGACGGTCTCAGGCCGCCTGCGCCGTATCACTGCCCACGAGAATCCGGCCCTCACTTATGAAAGTGTAGGGCGGTACCTTGAGGTTCGCGGGCGCCGGTACGCCTTTGAAGACGCGCCCGGCCAGATCGAACTTCGAGCCGTGGCACGGGCAGTAGAACCCGCCCGGCCAGTCGGCCGACACCGTGACGTCCTGCGCCTGGAACTTCGCCATTGGCGCGCAACCAAGGTGCGTGCAGACGCCGAGCACGACAAAGAACTCCGGCTTGATCGACCGGTCGGCGTTCTTCGCGTAGGTGGGCTGCACGGACCCGTCGGAGTCCGGATCGAGGAGGAGCGGCGTGGCGGCAGTGACCTGCTGCAGCATTTCAGGCGTGCGGCGCACGACCCACACCGGCTGGCCGCGCCACTCGACCTTCAGCATCGCGCCCGCTTCCAGCTTGCTGATGTCGATCTCGAGCGGTGCGCCGAGTGCCTTGGCACGTGCGCTTGGCTTCCAGCTGGCGAGGAATGGCGTGGCGGCGAGAACCGCGCCGGCAGCGCCCGTGAGCGCAGTGGCCGCGATAAGCAGTCGGCGTCGGCCCTGATCAACCTCTTCGCTCATGCTGAACCCCTGTGGATGTCCGACTCCGGCAGCGGCGCCGGCACAACCCGCCCACGCAAAACACGCGTAACCGGCCGCGCGGACTCATGGTTTCGCGATTTCGAGGGATCGCGCATTATACACACGTTGCACCGCGTCACGCAGCCGAACGGCCGCCGCACAGCACCGCCAAGGGAACCTCGTGCACCGCCTACTTCGCCTGACGGCCTTTCTCTCGCCCTGGATCGCGCTCGGCCTCGCGATCGCGCTGACCGTCGTGTATCTCGATCCGTCGATTCTTCCGGCGCGCGGCACGCCGCGCCCGGCGCCGACAGCCGCCCCCGAGTCCGCCGTCGTCGCGGTCGGCGCCGAGGTGGCGCCACCGACGACCGTGGTCGCCGCGGAGCCGGTCACCGCGCGCCGTGGCGCCATCGCGAGCTACTCCGATGCGGTCGCGCGCGGAGCGCCCGCCGTCGTCTACGTCTCCACCCAGCGCGTCGTCGTCGAGCGGCAGGTTCCCGAGCAGGTCGCCCAAATTCTGGGCCTCCCCGAGTTCAGCCGGCACTCGGAGAGCAGCCTCGGCTCCGGCGTCATCCTCGATGCCAAAGGGCATATCGCCACCAACTTCCACGTGGTCCGCGGGATGCAGGAAATCGCCGTGCAGCTGCTCGACGGCCGCTCGGCACCCGCGCGCCTCATCGGCACCGATCCCGACACTGACCTCGCGATCCTCAAAATCGACCTGCCGAACCTGCCAGTCATGACACTTGGCCGCTCAGACCGGCTCAGGGTCGGCGACGTCGTGCTCGCCATCGGCAACCCCGAGGGCATCGGCCAGACCGTCACCCAGGGAATCGTCAGCGCGACCGGTCGCTCCCAGGTCGGCGTCGCGCTGATCGAGAATTTCATCCAAACCGATGCCGCGATCAATCCCGGCAACTCGGGTGGCGCACTCGTGACGACGGATGGCGAGCTCGTCGGCATCAACACCGCCGTACTATCCAGGGAACAGGGCGTCGAGGGCATCGGCTTCGCGATCCCGGTGAACCTGGTGCGCGGCGTCGCTGCCGAGATCGAGTCCAAGGGTCACGTCACCCGCGGCTGGTCGGGGCTGCTCGTGCGCTCGCTCCCCCCGGCCGCGGTCGATGAGCGCGGCGAGCCAGTGCATGGCGTCCAGATAATGAATTTCTTCGAGGCGAGCCGCGGTCCGCAGGCCGGGCTTGCGCGCGGCGACGTACTGACCGCGCTGAATGGCAAGCCCATCGGCAGCGCGCTCGACTTTCTCGGCACTGTCGCACGTCAGGCGCCGGGCAGCTCCGTGCGGCTCGACGTGATCCGACCGGGCCAGCGGCGCTTCGATGCGCAGCTGCCGATCGTGGCGCGCCCGCTCGAGCGTTGAAGCTCAGGTCGAGCCCGGCACCCGGCGGATCTGGGCACCGAGGCCGCTCAGCTTCTCCTCGATGCACTCGTAGCCACGGTCGATGTGGTAAATGCGCTCGACGTAGGAGCGCCCATCGGCGACCAGGCCGGCGAGCACCAGGCTCGCGGATGCCCTGAGGTCGGTGGCCATGACCGGCGCCGCGGTCAGGAGCGGCACGCCCTTGATGATCGCGGTGTTCCCCTCGAGGCGGATGTCGGCACCGAGCCTTCGCATTTCGAGCATGTGCATGAAGCGATTCTCGAAGATGGTCTCGGTGATCGTGCTGACGCCGTCGGCGATCGTGTTGAGCGCGGCGAACTGCGCCTGCATGTCGGTTGGGAAGCCGGGGTGCGGCGCGGTACGGATGTCGACCGCCTTCGGCCGCCGCCCGCGCATGTCGACCTCGATCCAGTTGTCGCCCGAACTCACCTCGCCACCCGCCTCGCGGAGCTTCGCGATCACCGCATCGAGGTGGTTGGGCCGCGCATTGCGAACCCGCACGCGCCCGCGCGTGATCGCGCCCGCGATCAGGAACGTGCCCGCCTCGATCCGGTCCGGCAACACCTCGTAGTGACCGCCGTGCAGCCGCTCGACACCCTCGATCACGATGGTGTCGGTGCCGGCGCCGCTGATGCGCGCTCCCATGACGTTGAGAAAATTCGCGAGGTCGACGACCTCGGGCTCGCGCGCCGCGTTCTCGATGTGCGTCGTGCCCTCGGCAAGCGTCGCCGCCATCATCAGGTTCTCGGTGCCGGTCACGGTGACCGTCTCGAGCACCAGGCGCGCGCCCTTGAGGCGCGAGGCGCGGGCCTTGATGTAACCGTTCTCGATGCGGATGTCAGCGCCGAGCTGCTGCAGCCCGGTGACGTGGATGTTCACCGGGCGCGCACCGATCGCGCAGCCGCCCGGCAGCGACACGTCGGCCTGGCCGAAGCGCGCGACCAGAGGACCGAGCACCAGGATCGAGGCGCGCATGGTCTTGACGAGCTCGTAGGGCGCGACGAATTCGTTGATCGTCGAAGCATCGACCGTGACGCCCATCCGCTCGTCGATCGTGACCGAGACCCCCAGCCGGCCGAGGAGTTCGTTCGTCGTCGTCACGTCGTGCAGGTGCGGCACGTTGCTGACGGTCACCGGGCCGTCGATTAGCAGGGTCGCCGCCAGGATCGGCAGCGCGGCATTCTTGGCCCCGGAGATCCGGACCTCGCCCTCAAGCGGCGCGCCGCCGTCGATCTGCAGCTTGTCCACGCGCGCTCCTCAGGCGCCGCCGCTGGCGGCCCATTCCTCGGGCGTGTGCGCTTCGATCGAGAGCGCGTGGATCTCGCGCCCGACCGCGCTGCCAAGCGTCGCATAGACCTGCTGATGGCGCTGCAGCGGCCGGCGGCCGGCAAACTGCGTCGCGATGACGACGGCCTCGAAGTGCACCTCGTCCTCGGAGCGCACCTCCACGCGACTGCCCGGCAGTCCGGCCTCGATCTGTGCCTTGACCTCGACGACTTTCATGCGCCCGTTCGTCCCTTCGAAATTGGAGTGCCGGGCGGAGCCGCGGCAGGCGCCGAGTGTAGTAAATCGGCGCCGGCTGGCAAAGCGCCGGGGCACCCGACCCCGCCCGCGACCGAGTTGCTATGATGGCGCAATATCCGCTGCCAAGGTCGGCGCATGGCAAAGCCGGCGCATTCCCCCCCTGCTCCGCAATCGCTCGACGACGCCCAACTCGTCGAGCTCGGCCGGGTTGCGCTTGGCATCGAGGCCGATGCGGTCGCGACCCTCGCGCGCCGCCTCGATTCCGACTTCGCGCGCGCCTGCAGGCTGCTGCTCGCCGGTCGCGGCCGCGTCGTGGTCACCGGCATGGGCAAGTCCGGGCACATCGCCGGCAAGATCGCCGCCACCTTCGCGAGCACCGGCACGCCGGCGTTCTTCCTGCACCCCGCCGAGGCGGGCCACGGCGACGTCGGCATGATCACGCGCGAGGACGTGGTGCTCGCGCTCTCGAACTCCGGCGAGACCGACGAGATCCTGCTGCTGGTGCCGATCCTGAAACGCATGGGCGTGCCACTCCTCGCACTCACCGGGAGCTCCGGCTCCGCGCTCGCGCGCGCGGCCGACGTGCACCTCGACGTGAGCGTGCCGGCGGAAGCCTGCCCGCTCAACCTCGCGCCGACCGCGAGCACGACGGCCTCGCTCGCGATGGGTGATGCGCTTGCGGTGTCGCTCCTGCGGCTGCGCGGCTTCACGGAGGAGGACTTCGCGCGCTCGCACCCGGGCGGCAGCCTCGGCCGCAAGCTGCTGCTGCACGTCGCCGACGTGATGCACACGGGCGATGAAATCCCGCGCGTCGGGCCCGAGAGCACGGTGTCCGCGGGGCTCCTCGAGATGAGCCGCAAGGGCCTCGGCGTGACCGGCGTGGTCGCGGCGGACGGGCGCCTGCTCGGCGTGTTCACCGACGGCGATCTCAGGCGCGCGCTCGATCGGCGCCTCGACATCCACTCAACGCCCATGAGCGAGGTCATGACGGCCAATCCGCGCACCATCGGCGCGCGCGAACTCGCCGCGGAGGCCGTCCTGCTGATGGAGCAGCACCGCATCACTGCTCTGCTGGTGGTCGATGCCGACGGGCGCCTCGCAGGCGCGCTCAACGTGCACGACCTCTTGCGCGCCGGTGTCATGTGAATCTGGAAGCCGCGGACCGCATCAAGTTCCTGGTGCTCGACGTGGACGGCGTGCTGACCGACGGGCGGCTCTGGTTCGGCGCGGACGGCGAGGCCTTCAAGGTCTTTCACGTGCGCGACGGGGCCGGCATCAAGGCGCTGCAGGCGGCCGGCGTCACGGTCGCGATCATTTCCGGGCGCGAGTCCGCGGCCGTCGCGCGGCGCGCGCGCGATCTCGGGGTTCGTCACGTACGCCAGGGCGCCGAGGACAAGGCTGCGGCATTTCGCGAACTGATCGCCGAACTCGGCGTGGCCCCGGCCCTCACCGCCTGCATCGTCGATGACACGCCGGACCTGCCGCTGATGGCGCTCGTGGCGCTGCCCATCGCGGTCGCCGATGCGCACCCGAGCGTGCTCGCCGCAGCCCATCACGTGACCCGGGCGTCCGGTGGCCAGGGCGCGGTCCGCGAGATCTGCGACCTCCTGATTGAAGCGCGTACATGAGGGTGCCGACGCCGGTCACGCTCGGCGTGCTGACCCTGCTTGCGGCGGCCAGCTGGTGGCTGCAGCGGCCGGATGCCGCCTCGCCGACGGCGCCGGCGACCGTCATCCAGCCGGGCTACTACCTCGTCAACGCCGACCTCGAGCAGACGGATGCGACCGGGCGCCTCACGCTCAAGGTGCACGCGGCGCAGGCCAACCAGCTCGAGCAGCACGGCGATGTCGAGCTCAAGACGCTCAAGGTCGACTACGTGCCCGAGCCCGGGCGCGACTGGCGGATGACTTCCGTCGGCGGCACGCTGTTGCCGAGCGGACGCGTCGTGCTACTCGCGGGCTCCGTCGTGCTGAGCGCGCCCGACGAGCACGGTGCACTGGTCCGGACCGAGCACATGCGACTCGACGTCGACCAGCAGCTCGCGAGCACCGAGGACCCGGTGCGCATCGAGCTGCCGCCGAATTTCGTCACCGCGCGCGGCATGCAGGCCGACTTGAAGCACGAGACCATGAAGCTAGAATCGGCGGTCAATGGCACATTCACGCGCTAGCTGGCTCGCTGCAGCCCTGCTCGGCACGGCCGCAGCGCACGCCGCGGCGCCGCAACTCGACCAGTCGGCGCCGATCCACGCGGTTGCGACCTCTTCCGAACTCGACTACAAGAACAGCAAGTTCGCCTTCCACACCATCAAGGTGACACAGGGCGGCTTCTCGATCGAGGCGGACGAGGCTACGGCTAACGGCATGGATGCGCGGGGCAGCGAGTGGCAGTTCCACGGCAACGTCAAGATCACGACGCCGGACGGCTCGATCTCGAGCGATGAAGCGAAGATCGCCTTCGCGGCGAACGCGGTGACGACGGCCGAGATCATCGGCTCGCCGGCGACGTTCGAGCAGCGGCGCGACAAGTTGGTCGCGCATGGACGTGCCAATCACATTTTCTACGACGTCGCCGCCGGCACCGTGCGCCTGAGCGAGGGGGCCACCCTGTCCGAAGGCGATCGCGAGATATCTGGACGCACTCTTGTTTATGACATGCGCGAGCAGAAGCTCAAGGCGAATCCCGACGACCAGGGCGGCGACCCGGTGATCTTCACTTTGGACAACCCGAAGAAGCCGGACCCAAAGCCCAAACCATGAGCCGGCTGCGCGCCTCGAATCTCAGCAAGAAATACAAGAGTCGCGAGGTTTTGAAGGACCTCTCGCTCGAGGTCTCGACCGGCGAGGTCGTTGGGCTCCTCGGTCCGAACGGCGCCGGCAAGACGACCGCCTTCTACATGATCGTCGGGCTCGTGCCCTGCGACAACGGGCGCATCGAGCTCGATGACAAGGACCTGACGCGCCTGCCGATGCACCGCCGCGCACAGCTCGGCGTCGGCTACCTGCCGCAGGAAGCCTCGGTGTTCCGCAAGCTCACCGTCGCCGCGAACATCGAGGCGATCCTCGAGACGCGGCCGCACCTCGATTCGGATGCGCGCGCCGCCCGCCTCGAGGCACTGCTCGATGAACTGCACATAAGTCATATTCGCGACAGCCTCGGGCAGAGCCTGTCGGGCGGCGAGCGGCGCCGCGTCGAGATCGCGCGCGCACTCGCCGCGGACCCGAAATTCATCCTGCTGGATGAGCCCTTCGCGGGCGTCGATCCGCTGTCGGTCGCGGACATCCAACGAAGCATAGAACACTTGCGGGCCCGTGGCATCGGGATCTTGATTACAGACCATAATGTGCGCGAAACGCTCGATATCTGCGGTCGCGCGTATATCGTGAACCAGGGCTCAGTCATCGCCGCGGGTTCCGCGGCGGAGATCCTTGCCAACCCGGAGGTCCGTGAGGTGTACTTGGGGCAGGATTTCAGGATGTGACGCGGCACCGCGGCCGGTCCCAGCCGCGCACCCAGGTAGCCCCCGCCCCCGATGCTAAGACCCGCACTGCAGCTCCGCCTCGGCCAGCAGCTGACGATGACGCCGCAGCTGCAGCAGGCCATCAGGCTGTTGCAGCTGCCAGCGCTCGAACTCCAGCAGACCGTGCGCGAAGCGCTCGAGCAGAACGTCATGCTGGAGGCTGACGACGACGGCGAGGGCGACAGCCCGCTCGAGGCCGCCGAGGCGGTCGGCGGGACCGCGCCGGAGCTCACCCGTACCGAGGCTGCGACCGCAGAAGCCACCCAGGGCGACGCCGAGGCTGACGCGACCGAGGATGCATGGGACGAGGGCCCGACAGCAGCGACCTCGGACTCGCCGTGGTCGGGCGATGACCGACCGCAGGAATTCTCCGACGACCGCGGCCAGACGCTGCAGGAGCACCTGTCCTGGCAGCTCGAGCTCGCCCGGCTCGGCGCGCGCGAATTCGCGATCGGCCGGGCCATCATCGATGCGATCAACGACGACGGCTACCTCATCGACTCCCTCGAGACGGTGGGCGCGGTTCTCGAATCCGAACTCAAGGTCACGCCTGCGGAAATCGAGCGCGTGCTCTGCGTCGTGCAGGCCTTCGATCCCGCCGGCGTCGCGGCACGCTCGGTCGCGGAATGCCTCGAGCTGCAGCTGGCGCAGCTCGCACCCGATACGCCGGGCGTCGAGCACGCGATCACGATCGCACGCAACCACCTCGATCTCGTGGCAGCGCAGCAGCACGCGGTGCTGCGCCGCACACTCGACCTCGACGAGGAGGCGCTGTTGCGCGCGCTTGCACTCCTGCGCTCCTGCCACCCCCGGCCGGGGTCGACCATCCAGCCGAGCCAGCCCGACTACGTGGTGCCGGACGTGTTCGTGCGCCGCGGTCCGCACGGTTGGGTGGTGGAACTCAACTCCGGGGCATTGCCGAAGGTTCGCCTCAACGAGGGCTACGCCGGACTCGTGACACGCGCCGCCGACCACGCCGTCATGCGCTCGCAGCTGCAGGAGGCGCGCTGGCTGCTGCGCAGTCTCGAGATCCGCAACGAGACCCTGATCAAGGTCGCGCGCTGCATCGTCCAGCGGCAAGCCGAATTCTTCGAGCACGGCGATGAGTCAATGGAGCCGATGGTGCTGCGCGACGTCGCCGA
>JANXZZ010000238.1 GCA_025355245.1 Pseudomonadota bacterium
GCACGCGAACTGCCGGGCGTGAAGAAGGTGATGGTGGCTTCGGGCGTGCGTTACGACCTCGCGGTCAAAAGCCCGGCTTACATCAAGGAACTGGTGACGCACCACGTCGGCGGCTATCTCAAGATCGCCCCCGAGCATACCGAGGCGGGGCCGCTCTCGAAGATGATGAAGCCGGGCATCGGCTCCTACGACAAGTTCAAGCAGATGTTCGACCGCTACGCCAAGGAGGCGGGCAAGGAGCTCTACCTCATCCCGTATTTCGTCGCCGCCCACCCGGGCACCACCGACGAGGACATGATGAACCTCGCCCTCTGGCTCAAGCGCAACCGCTACCGCGCCGACCAGGTGCAGACTTTTCTGCCAGGGCCGATGGCGGTCGCCACGGCGATGTACCATAGCGGCCGCAACACGCTGCGCCCGGTGCGCCGGGTCGCGAGCGAGGTCGTGTTCTCGGCCAAGGGGCTGAAGCAGCGCCGCCTGCACAAGGCGTTCCTGCGCTACCACGACGCCAACAACTGGCCGATCCTGCGCGAGGCGCTGAAGCGCATGGGCCGAGCAGACCTCATCGGCAGCGGCAAACACCAGCTGATCCCGGCCTGGCAGCCGGCGGGCACGGGCGATGCGCCGCCCGGGGACGCCCGCGCACCCGCCGGACGCGTCCGCACCCAGCACACCGGCCTGCCGCGCACACCGACGCGGCCGCCCGGCCCGGCGGGCGGGCGCGCGCGCCGCGGATCGCCCAAGCCATGAGCGACGACCTGCCACGGCACGAGCCGCGCGAGCACCTGTTCGATGCGCTGGTCGCGCCGTTCCAGCCCACGGCCTCGCAGCGCCAGGTCGGCCGGCTGCTGCTCGCGCTCATCAGGATCCCGGGCACGTTGCCGCTTCTCAGGGCCTGGCACACGCGCCGCGGCCGCGGGCACTGATAAATCCCTCCGCCTGATGCTTGCCCCGGGCGGGCAGGCGCCAGTAGATTGTGCAGCGCAACTAGAAAGGTCCCTGTCATGCCTCGCCCGGAACCCGTCCTCGCGCCGCCGTCGAGCTGGATCGTCCACAAATTCGGCGGCTCCTCCGTCGCCGATGCCGAGTGCATCCTCCGGGTCGCGAAGATCATCGAGGCGGACGCGCCCGATCAGGTGGCGGTCGTGCTCTCGGCCTGCAAGGGCGTCACCGACGGACTCCTCGAGCTCGTGACGCTGGCCGAGCAGCGCGCCACGACCTACACCGAGCGACTCGCGAACCTTGAGGCCCGCCACGCGGGCATCGCCGCGACGCTGCTGTCCGCGCGCGCCGCACAGGAGTACACGAGCCAGCTCGAGGCGGACTGCCGCGACATCGGCGGCATCCTGCAGACCGTTGGGCTGATCCGCTCGGCGGCGCGCAACATTAAGGACCTCGTCGCCGGCTACGGCGAGATCTGGTCGACACGCCTGTTCGCGCGCCTGCTGGCGGAACGCGGGCGCAGGGCCGGGACCGTGCGCTGGGTCGATGCGCGCGAGGCGGTCGTCGTCGAGTGGAGCGCGCTCGGTCCGATCGTGCAGTGGCCGGCCTCGGAGAGCGCATTCGCGCGCCAGGTGCCGGCCGCGTTCTCGGGGACGCTGGTCATCACCGGCTTCATCGCGCAGAACCAGCGCGGCATCCAGACGACCCTGGGGCGCAACGGCAGCGACTACTCCGCCTCCATCTTCGGCGCGCTCTTGAACGCGCGCGAGATCGTGATCTGGACCGACGTCGATGGCGTCTTGTCGGCGGACCCGCGGCGCGTCCCCGACGCCAAGGTCATCGACTCGCTGAGCTACAGCGAAGCGATGGAGCTCGCCTACTTCGGTGCCAAGGTCATCCACCCGCAGACGATGGCGCCGGCGGTGTCGCGGCGGATCCCGATCCTGATCAAGAACACCTTCGCCGCCGCGCGACCGGGTACCCGCATCTGCGCGCACCCGCAGTCCGCGCTGCAGGTGAAGGGCATCACGACGATCGACCAGGTCGCGCTCGTCAACCTCGAGGGCGCCGGCATGATCGGCGTGCCGGGCACGGCGCAGCGGCTGTTCGGCGCGCTGCGCGACGCCGGCATCTCGGTGATCCTGATCTCGCAAGGCAGCAGCGAGCACTCGATCTGCTTCGCGATCCCCGACAACGAGGCGGTGGCGGCGGGCGAGGTGGTGCGCCGGGCGTTCGCGAACGAGCTGCGCGAGGGGCAGATCCAGGAGGTCGAGGTGAGCCGCGGCTGCGCGGTCCTCGCCGTCGTCGGCGATGGCATGGCCGGCAGCCACGGCGTCGCCGCCAAGGTGTTCGGGGCGCTCGGCGCCGCCGGCGTCAACATCCGCGCGATCGCGCAGGGCGCCTCGGAGCGGAACATCTCGGTCGTGATCGAGGCGGCGAGCTCGACGCGCGCGCTCAGGGCCGTGCACGCGAGCTTCTACCTCTCCCCGCACACGGTCTCGATCGGCCTGATCGGCCCCGGGCTCGTCGGCGGGGCGCTCCTCGACCAGCTGCATTCGCAGGTGGAACGCCTGCGCAGCAACACGCGGCTCGACCTGCGGGTGCGCGGGCTCCTGACCACGAAACGCATGCTGCTCGCCGACGGCGAGCTCGACCTCGGTCAATGGCGCGAAGCCTGGCCGCAGAGCCACAAGGGCGCCGACCTCGCCGCGTTCGCGCGCCACATCAAGGCCGAGCACCTGCCGCACGCGGTCATCATCGACTGCTCGGCGAGCGCCGAGGTCGCTGCGCACTACGGCGAGTGGCTCGCCGCCGGCATCAACGTGGTAACGCCCAACAAGAAGGCGAACTCGGGCGCCTACGGCTACTACGCGAGCCTGCGCGAGGCCGCGCGCTCGACTGCGACCCACTACCTCTATGAGGCGACGGTCGGCGCGGGGCTGCCGGTGATCCAGACGCTGCGCGACCTGCGCGAAACCGGCGATGAGGTGCGTTCGATCGAGGGCATCTTTTCGGGGACGCTCGCGTACCTGTTCAACGTCTTCGACGGCCAGGAGCCGTTCTCGGCGATCGTGCGCACCGCCAAGCAGAAGGGCTACACCGAACCCGATCCGCGCGATGACCTGTCCGGCACCGACGTCGCGCGCAAGCTCATCATCCTCGGGCGCGAGATCGGCATGAAGCTCGAACTCGCCGACGTCGAGGTCGAGAGCCTCGTGCCGCCCGAACTCGCCGGCGGTACCGCGGATGAGTTCCTGCGACGCCTGCCCGAGTTCGACGCGCGCATGGCCGAGCGCCTGGGCGCGGCCAACGCCGCGGGACACGTGCTGCGCTACGTCGGACGCCTCGATGCCGCGGCCGGCAAGGCGACCGTCGGCCTCATCCGGCTCGAGCGCCGCCACGCCTTCGCGAACATCGCGCTCACCGACAACGTGGTGCGCTTCGAGACGCGCCGCTACTGCGACAATCCGCTCATCGTGCAGGGTCCGGGGGCCGGCCCCGAAGTCACGGCGGGCGGCGTGTTCGGCGACCTGTTGCGACTCTGCGCCTACCTGGGCGCGCCGATCTGAACGACGACCCGAGGTGATACTTGCGAAATAGCGCCACCGCGTTTGCGCCGGCGACCGTCGGCAACGTCGGCATCGGCTTCGACATCCTCGGCCATACGGTCGAGGCAATCGGCGATCGCGTGTACGTCGAGCGCTCGGCTGCGCGCGGCGTGCGCATTCTCGGCATTACCGGCCTCGACGTGTCGCTGCCGCTCGAGACCGAGCGCAACACCGCGGGCCAGGCACTCAAGAGCCTGGTTGAGGCCGAGCGCCTCGACTACGGCTTCGACATGCGCATCGAGAAGGGCATCCCGCTCGGCTCCGGCCTCGGCGGCTCGGCGGCCTCCGCGGTCGCCGCCGTGGTTGCCGGCAACGCGCTCCTCGAAAAGCCCCTCAGCAAGCTCGAGCTCCTCAAGTTCGCGATGCAGGGCGAGAAGGTCGCGAGCGGCTCGGTGCACGTCGACAACATCGCGCCCTCGCTGTTCGGCGGCCTGGTGCTCACCGTTGGCATCGACCACCCGCGCACCAAGCAGATTCCGGTGCCGCCCGGCATCCGCTGCGTGCTGGTGCACCCGCACATGTTCCTGTCGACCAAGGAGGCGCGGCGCATCCTCTCGAAGACGGTCGAGCTCTCCGACCTCGTCTGGCAGTGCGCGAACCTCGCCGGCTTCATCTCGGCCTGCTACACGAACGACCTCGACATGATCCGCGATGCCTTCGAGGACGTCGTCGTCGAGCCGCAACGCCAGGCGCTCATTCCGGGGTTCCGGGCGGTCAAGGCGGGCGCGATGTCGAACGGCGCGCTCGGCTGCTCGATTTCGGGCGCGGGTCCCACGGTGTTCGCGTGGTGCGAGGAACCGGCGGCTGCGGCGATCTCGAAGGCGATGGTCGCGGCCTTCGCCGCAAACGGCCTCGACTGCGATCTGTGGGTCTCCTCGATCGAGACCCAGGGCGCGCGGGTGATCGACTGATGCGCTACCTGAGCACCCGCGACGCAGGTCAGTCGGCGACCCTGAGCGAGGCGCTCGCGCGCGGGCTCGCGCCCGACGGCGGCCTCTACGTACCGTCAGCCTTCCCCGCACTCGCGGCGCGTGATTTCGACGGCGCGACCACGTTGCCCGAGGTCGCGGTCCGCTTCCTGACGCCGTTCTTCGTAGGCGACGCGCTCGCGCCCGCGCTCGGCGCGATCGTCGGCGAAGCCTTCGATTTTCCGGTGCCGCTCGTGGCGCTCGGCACAGCCGAGGATGCGGCGGTGCTCGAGCTCTTTCACGGACCGACCGCCGCGTTCAAGGATTTCGGCGCGCGCTTCCTCGCCGCCGCGCTCGCGCGCCTGCCGCGCGCGGCCTCGCGCCCGCTCTCGATCCTGGTCGCGACCTCGGGCGACACGGGCGGGGCAGTCGCGGCCGCGTTCCACGGCCGCCCCGGGGTCGAGGTCGTGGTGCTCTACCCCAAGGGCCTCGTCTCGCCGCGCCAGGAACAGCAACTGACCTGCTGGGGCGGCAACGTGCGCTCGCTAGCGGTCCAGGGCACCTTCGATGACTGCCAGGCACTCGTCAAGGCGGCGTTCGCGGATACCGGGCTGGCGGCGGAGCGCGTGCTGTCGTCGGCCAACAGCATCAACGTCGGGCGCCTGCTGCCGCAGGCGAGCTACTACGCCTACGCGAGCCTCGCGACCTTCAGGCGCACCGGGCGCGCCGCCAACTTCATCGTGCCGAGCGGCAACCTCGGCAACGTGCTCGCGGCCGTGTGGGCGCGGCGCGTGGGCCTGCCGATCGGCGAGCTGGTGCTCGCCTTCAACGAGAACCGCACGGTGCCGGACTACCTCGCAACGGGGGAGTGGCGGCCGCGGCCGAGTCGGCCGACACTGGCCTCCGCGATGGACGTCGGCAATCCCAGCAACATGGAACGATTGCGACACCTCTACCCCGAGTGGCCCGCGCTCAAGGGCGCCGTCGCGGCCACGGTCGTCTCGGACGAGGCGATCCGCGCGCGCATCCGCACCGATCGCGCGAGCCTCAAGCAACCCTGGTGCCCGCACACCGCGACCGCGGCCGAGGCTTACGCGCGCCTCACGCCGGCCGCGCGCGCGGCGGCGCCGTGGGTCTTGGTGTCGACCGCCCACCCGGCCAAGTTCCCGGAGACGGTGGAACCGCTGATCGGCGCGAGCGTCCCAGTGCCGCCGGCGCTCGCGCGCCTGCTCGAGCTCCCCAAGCACGTGCGCGAGATCCCAGCGACGCTCGCGGCGCTCAAGGACGCACTCGCGTGACGCTGGCGTCCGTTCCGCTCGCGTGGATTGTCGGCGCCGCGGCGATCGTGCTGCTGCTCGCGCTCGGCTTCGGCTACCCGGCGTGGCGGCGCTACCGCGCGCGGCGCGCGCTGCTCGAGCGCATCGAGGCGGTCGCGACCGCGCACCTGCAGGACGTGCTGCTGCCGGACGGCAACGACGGCTGGTTCCACGTCGATTTCCTGTTGCTGACCGGCGTCGGCATCGTCGTGATCGACCTCAGGGACCTGCCGGGCCTCATCTTCGGCAGCGAGCCGATGACCGAGTGGACCGTCATGCACAAGCACCACCGCTCGACGTTCCCGAATCCGCTGGGTCCGCTCTACGATCGCGTCGCGGTCGTGCGCATGCTGGCGGGCGAGGGCATCCCGGTGGAGGGCAAGGTGGTGTTCACCGACCGCGGCACGTTTCCGAAGGGCCACCCGCGCGCGGTTACGCGGCTGGGGTCGCTGACGACCGAGCTGCCGCCGCTCGGCAGCTTCGGCAGCGAGGCCGTGTTGTCGCGCATGGGACCCGCGTGGGACAAGGTCTGCGCGGCCGCGAGCCCGAGCCCGCTGAAGCGCCGCTAGCCAGCGGACTGCATTTGGGTCGCTGTTCTGCCGCGACGCCCGCCCGACACCGCCGCACCCCGAGGGATCGGATGCCCGCGACAGCGCCAGCCCGGCGTCTGCTCCGCGCGAACGCGAGCAAGGGGACGCACTCGCCGCTCGTGCCCCGACCGACTACCATTCTGGCGGAACCGATCTGGAAATTGATCGCGCTGGCGGCCCGCCTCGCGACGACGCTGGCGCAGGCACGGCTGCCGCCGCGGCGTCGGGGAGGACTTGTCGATGTACGCGGCGATGCTGATGTGCGGGCGCAAACGCTACCAGTGGCGACCCCGCGCTCTACGTGGACTGAGCGCCCGTCGCCGACGCGGCACGGCGGGCCGGTGCAAGGATCTGGCAAGCGCGACGCTCGTCGCGTTCGTCTGGCTCAACCTGCTCGCGTCCCCGTGTAGCGCCCAAGAGCTTCCGCACCCGGATGCAGAAAAGCTGGGCCAGGTGCACTTCGCGACCTCGTGCACCGGGATGGCGCAGGCGGAGTTCAATCGCGCGGTAGCCCTGCTGCATTCGTTCCAGTTCAGTCGCGCCATCGACGGCTTCAACGCGGTGCTTGCCGATGACCCGACATGCGCGATCGCCTACTGGGGAGTCGCGCTCAGCCGCTGGACCAATCCGTTCGCGCCGGGGAAAAAAGACAGCGGTCAATTGCAGCTCGGGCGAGCGAGCGTCGACCGCGGCCGCGAGCTGGGTGCCAAGACGGAGCGCGAACGTGCGTACCTGACGGCCGTTGGCCGCTTGTTCGTCGACTTTGAGAAGACGCCTCAGCAAGCGCGCTTGCTCGCATATCGCGACGCGATGCGGGATGTCGCGGCGGCGTACCCGGGCGACCACGAGGCACGCATCTTCTACGCCCTCGCACTCGCGGCGGCGGAGGACCCGGCCGACAAGAGCTATCGTGCGCGGCTCGAGGCCGGTGCGATTCTCGAGAGATTATTCGAGGAGGAGCCGACGCACCCAGGAATCGCGCACTACATCATTCACGCCTACGACGTCCCGGCGCTCGCCGGGCACGCCCTCGCCGCAACGCGGCGCTATGCGGAAATCGCGCCCGACGCGCCGCACGCCCTGCACATGCCCTCGCACACCTTTACCCGGCTGGGATACTGGAACGACTCCATCGAATCGAATGCCGCCGCGGCGACGGCCGCGCGGCGCGAAGGTCAGGGCGATGAGGAACTGCACGCCAGCGACTACGAGGTTTATGCGTATTTGCAGAGCGGGCGGGACCGGGCCGCAGGACGCATCGTCAAGTCGTTGCCCGAGATCGCTTCACGCTTTGATCCGCAGGCGGCACTGACGGGAGCCGGCGGTCCATCGGTTGGATACTTTGCGCTCGCGGCGATCCCTGCGCGGTACGCACTCGAGCGCCGGGACTGGACCGAGGCCGGCCAATTGGTGCCGCTGGAGACCCCGTATCCGCATACGGAAGCGATGACGTGGTTCGCACGCGGCATCGGCGCAGCGCGACTGGGTCAGGCGGCGGCAGCGAACGAGTCGGCGCTGGCGCTGCAACGGATTCAGGACCGGCTGCTGCAAGCGGGCGAGATGTACTGGGCGCGACAGGTGGAGATTCAGACGCTCGCGGTCGCGGCTTGGACTGATTTCGCTGCCGGCAAGAAGGCGGCTGCGGTTCGCCAGATGGCTTCCGCAGCGGCGCTCGAGGACGCCACCGAGAAGAGCGTGGTCACTCCCGGGCCGTTGGCTCCGGCGCGTGAATTGTTGGCCGAGATGTTGCTGGAGTCCAACGAGCCTGCGCAGGCTTTGGAGCAATTTAAAGTGACGCTCGAGAAGGAGCCACGCCGCTTCCGCTCGTTGTACGGGGCGGCGCGCGCTGCGCAGCTCAGTGGACATCGAACCGCGAGCCGAACGTACTTTCGCGAACTGCTCGCGGTTTGCGCGGACGCCGACCAGCCGGGGCGACCGGAACTCGAAGAAGCGCGCGCCGCGCTGACGAAGCGCCATGACTGACGTCGGTTGGCCCCAGAAGGACGCGCGCGCTCCGGCGCGCAGCAGGCTCGCCAAACCGCGCCGCCCCTTCCCGCTAACGCGTGCTGACAACCGGGAACGACTGACCCGCGTTGTGCAGGTTCGGGAACTGTTCCTTCTTGAACGCCCGGTCGGCGATCTTCGGTACCTGGTCGCCCACGTAACTCGCGAGATCAAGCGTGCTCACGTAGCCGTTCTTGTTGAGGTCGGCCTCGCCGTCGAGCCCCTTGAGGACCACCCACGTGAACACGCCGCGACCCTCGACGCCCTCTAGCGCCTGCTCCTGACCCGTGGCGGCCGAAATCACGGTGCTGCCGACGGCCCCCGACAGGATTTCGATCACCGACTGCTCGCTGAGGCCGCGCGTCGAGAGCGCGAGCGCATCGCCGAGCGCACCGGCCTGCAGGTGTCGAGCAACAGAATCTTCTTGGTGGCCGGGATGCCGGCCACGAGCCGCTTGAGCTCTCCCTGGCTGATCGCATCGCGGTGCAGCGCCTCGTCGCTGGCAAGGCCGACGTTCGACGGGATCAGGAAGTACTCGCGGCTGGCGAGATCCTCGTGCTCGACGGTACCGTGGCTCGCGACGTAGAAGAGAAAAACATCGTCCGCTGCGATGCCGCGATAGCTCGCGAGCGCCGCGAGCGGTGCCGCGATTCCGCGAGCCGTCACGAACGCGCTAGCGCTGCGCGTGCGCCTCGAGCACGCCGCTGACGCAGCCGGTCACGCGTCGCACGGTCGCGAGGTCGAGGTACTCGTTCGGCCCGTGCGCGTTCGAGTTGGGGCCCAAGACACCGGTGACCAGGAACTGCGTGCCGGGATAGCGCTCGCCGAGCATGCCGATGAACGGAATGCTCCCGCCCGTGCCCATCGCCAGCGCCGGTCGCCCGAAGAAGGCCTGCGAGGCGGACTCGACCGCTGCCGCAAGCCAGGGCGCGAGCGCCTCGGCGTTCCAGCCACCGAGTGCGGAGCCCACCTCGAAGTTGACGCGCGCCCCGTAAGGAGGTGTCGCTTCGAGCACCGCCTTGATGCGCGCGGCCGCGATCGCGGCATCTAGCGTCGGTGGCAAGCGCAACGACAGTTTCACCGCGACACGCGGCAAGAGCACGTTGCCGGCATTGCCGAGCGAGGGCAGGCCCTCCGCGCCGGTGACCGTCAGCGTCGGCTTCCACGTCGAGTTGAGCAGGAGCTCGGTCGGATCGTTGCTGACCGCGCGCGCCCCCGGCACGAACGGCATCTTCGCCGCGACCCCAGCGCCCAGCACCTCTGCGGCCGCCCGCGCCTCGGCGATGCGCGCGGGCGGCGTGCGCACGTACAGATCCTCGAGCATCAGGTCACCGCTGTTCACGTTCTCGATGCGATCGATGAGGCCGCGCAGGATCCGGATCGGCGAGGCGGCGATGCCGGTCGCCATGCCGGAGTGCACGCCCTCGGTCAGCATGTCGACCGACAGCGTGCCGACGAGGTTGCCGCGCAACGAGGTGGTCAGCCAGAACTGCTGGTAGTTGCCGCACTCCGCGTCGAGGCAGATCACGAGGTCCGGGGCGCCGAGGCGCGCGCCCAGTTGGTCAACGTAGGCGGGCAGGTCGATGCTGCCGCTTTCCTCGGAGCCCTCGATCAGGATCACGCAGCGCGCGTGCGGGATCTTCTGCGCCTGCAGCGCCTCGATCGCGAGCAGGCTCGAGAAGATCGCGTAGCCGTCGTCCGCACCGCCGCGGCCGTAGAGGCGCCCGTCGCGCACGACCGGCGTCCACGGATCGAGGCCCGCCTCCCAGCCGGTGAACTCGGGCTGCTTGTCGAAGTGACCGTAGAGCAGCACGGTGCCCGGCGCCGACCCCGCGACCTCCGCAACGATCAGCGGCGTGCGGCCGGGCAGGTGCAGGAGTTCAACGCGAAGTCCGGCGATCGGTCGCGCGCGGCTCCAGTCGACGAGCAGGCGCGCCGCGCGCTGCATGTGGCCGTTTGCTTCCCACGACGGATCGAACAGCGCCGACTTGTTAGGGATGCGGATGTATTGCTCGAGCGTCGGCAGGATGCTCCCCGTCCACTCGCGGTCGATGTGCTTCGAGGCGGCAACAATGTCCATTTTATAGTCCTGATAAATCGTTTTATATCAATTAAATACAGATGATATCTATTGTCATTTAGATGGTCTGTCGACGGCTATGTCGCCGGCCTGCGCGGCGCCGCAGCCAAAGTCCCGCCCGAAGAACTCCGCCGCCGTCGCACTCGTGGCGCGGGCAATCGTTTCCGGCGCCTCGCGCCGCGCGGCCGCCACCGCGCGGCAGACCTCGCCGAGGTAACTCGGCTCGTTGCGACGCGAGGCCAGCTTCGCGCGCAGCGTCCGCGGCAACAGGTACGGACCGTCCGTCTCGAGCATGAGCCGCTCGAGCGGCACGTGGCGCACGACCTCCTCGAGATGCTTGCCGCGCCGTTCGTCGCAGATCCACCCGGTGATGCCGATGTAGAGGCCGAGCGCGAGGTATTCATCGGCCTCCTCGCGGGTGCCCGTGAAGCAGTGCGCGACCGCGCGCGGGCGACGCGGGCCTGCATCGCCCAGCATGTCGATGAAATCCGCGTGCGCGTCGCGCTGGTGCAGGAACAGGGGCTTCCTCAGGCGCGCGGCGAGCGCGAGCTGCAGCTCGAAGGCGCGGCGCTGCGCGGGGCGCGGCGAGAGGTCGCGGTAGTAGTCGAGGCCGCACTCGCCGACCGCGACCACGTGCGGCGCCGCGAACAGGGCTTTCAGCTGCGGGATCTGCTCGGGTCCCAGTTCACTCGCGTGGTGCGGGTGCACACCCGCGGTCGATGACAGGAAACCGGGATCGGTCGCGGCGAGCGCGGCGGCGGCCGGGGAGGAGGCGAGTGAGCTACCCGTCACAATCAGGTGACTGAGTCCCGCGGCCCGCGCCCGCGCGAGGACCGCCGCGCGGTCGGCATCGAAGCTGTCATGCGTGAGGTTGATTCCAATATCGACGAGCGGCGCAAGCACGGTCATGCCGCTATGGTAACGTCCGGCGCCGAGTTTTTTCGGCCTGCCACGCTTCCCGGGCGCCGCACGATGACGATTTTTGCAAGCTCGCGCGGCCGCGCTCGGACGCGCACCGGCCGCCGGGGCTTCCGCCTCTGCGCCGCGGCGTGGCTCGCGCTGGCGGCGCTCGCGACCGCGGCCGGCAGCGCGCGCGCCTCCTCCCCGGACCAGCTCGAGGACACCGAGGCCAAGTCCGAGTACGCCTATTTCACCGAAGACCGGCACGCGCTCGATCACCTGGTCGGCGACATCAAGAGCTTCGCCGAGTCCGCCGACCCGCTCGAGCTCTATGCCTTCGCGCACGCCGAGTTCAGGCGCCTGCAGCTGGCCGCGAGCGCGCACGCGCCGCGCGATGCCGAGAACGCGGGCAACGCCTGCCTCGCCGCGCTCGACCGGCGCGGCGCTGCGCTCGTGCACGACCCCGAGGCGCTCGCCCTCGCCGCTGCGTGCGCGGGTTACCTCGCCGAGTTCGGCGGCTTGAAACACCTCACGGCCGGACACCGCCGCGATGCGAGCCTCGAGGCCGCGCGCGGTCTCGCACCGGCGAACCCGCGCGTGCTGCTGGTCGGCGGGATCCTTGGCTGGTTCGCAGCGCCCGGCTCGCCGGCCGGTCGTGCGCAGGCCCGCGCGGCGCTCGCGCGCGCGACGGGTTTCTTCGATGCGGTGACCGCGACCGCGCCCGGCGCGCCCACCTGGGGCGGCGCGGAGGCCTGGCTGTTCGTCGGCCGCGGCCTCGAGGAGGACGGCAACCTCGTCGGCGCACGCAATGCCTACGAGCGCTCCTTGCTGGTCGCGCCCGACTTCGCCGCGGCCAAGCGTCGCCTCGCGCGACTCGCCGCGCGACGCTAGCCGACACGCACAGGTCGCGGCGTCGGCCCTGATATCATCGCGTCCCGTGACCGGGCCGCTTTTCCCGCATTTGCTCGAACCGCTCGACCTCGGCTGGGTGCGGCTGCGCAACCGCGCGCTGATGGGCTCGATGCACACCGGGCTCGAGGACCGCGAGGCCGACTACCCGCGCCTCGCCGCCTACTTCGCCGAACGCGCCCGCGGCGGCGCCGGCCTCATGGTGACGGGCGGCATCGCCCCCAACGTCGTCGGCTGGCTCGGTCCCTTCTCCGGAAAACTATCCGCCGCGCGCGAGTTGCCGCGCCACCGGCTGCTGACGCAGGCCGTGCATGCCGAGGGTGGCCACCTGTGCATGCAGATCCTGCACGCCGGGCGCTACGCGCACCATCCGCTGCTGGTCGCGCCGTCCGCGCTCAAGGCGCCGATCACGCGCTTCCGGCCGCGGGCGCTCTCGGGGCGCGGCGTCGAGCGGCAGATCGATGCGTTCGTGCGCGCGGCCACGCTCGCCCGCGAGGCCGGCTACGACGGCGTCGAGATCATGGGGTCCGAGGGCTACCTGATCAACCAGTTCATCGCCGCCCGCACCAACCGGCGCGTGGACGACTGGGGCGGCAGCTACGAGAACCGCATGCGGTTCCCGGTCGAGATCGTCAGGCGCACGCGCAGCGCGGTCGGCCGCGACTTCATCCTGATCTTCCGCCTCTCGATGCTCGACCTGGTCGAGGGCGGCAGCGAGTGGAGCGAGGTGGTCGAGCTCGCCAAGGGACTCGAAAGCGCGGGCGCGACGCTCATCAACACCGGCATCGGCTGGCACGAGGCGCGGATCCCGACGATCGCGACCATGGTGCCGCGCGCGGCCTTCGCGTGGGTCACCGAGCGGCTGAAACCGCACGTCGGCGTGCCGCTGATCGCGACCAACCGCATCAATGACCCCGCGGTCGCCGAGGCGATCCTCGCGCGCGGCGGCGCCGACATGGTGTCGATGGCGCGGCCGTTCCTGGCCGATGCCGAGTTCGTGAACAAGGCGCGCGACGGACGCGCGGACGAGATCAACGTCTGCATCGCCTGCAACCAGGCCTGCCTCGACCAGATCTTCGAGCGCGAGACCGCGAGCTGCCTCGTGAACCCGCGCGCCGGCCGCGAGACCGAGCTCAACTACCGGCCGGCTGCGCCTGCGCGTCGCATCGCTATCGTGGGCGCGGGACCCGCGGGACTCTCCTGCGCGACCGTGTGCGCGGAGCGCGGCCACGCGGTCACGCTGTTCGAGCGCGCGGCAGAGATCGGCGGCCAGTTCAACATGGCGAAGCGCGTGCCCGGCAAGGAGGAGTTCCACTCGACGCTCGCGTACTTTCGGCGCCGCCTCGAACTGCTCAGGGTCGACCTTCGTCTTGGCACCGAGGCGAGCGTCGACTCGCTCGCCGGAAACTTCGACGTCGTCGTGCTCGCGACGGGCGTGAGCCCGCGGCGACCGCCGATCGAGGGCCTCGATCACCCGAGCGTCGTCAGCTACGCGGACGTGCTGCTGCGCGGCGCGCCGGTCGGGAAACGGGTCGCCATCGTCGGCGCGGGCGGCATCGGCTTCGACATCGCGGAGTTCCTGACGAGCGCGCCCGGCGATGCGCCGAGCCTCAACCCCGCGATTTTCGCGCGCGACTGGGGCATCGATACGGCACTGTCGAGCGCGGGCGGCCTCGCCCGGGATCCGGTCGTGACCGCCACCAGCGGACGCGAGGTCTGGCTGCTGCAGCGGAAGTCGAGCAAGCTCGGCGAGGGGCTAGGCAAGACCACGGGCTGGGTGCACCGGCTCGATCTCAAGCGACGCGGCGTGCGCATGACTGCCGGCGTCAGCTACGAGCGCATCGACTCGGCGGGCCTGCACGTGCGCATCGCGGACCAGGCCTCGGTGATCGCAGTGGACACCGTCGTGATCTGCGCCGGCCAGGAGCCGCAGCGCGAGCTGCTCGCACCGCTCGCGGCGCGCGGCGTCGTCGCGCACCTGATCGGCGGCGCCGATCTTGCCACCGAGCTCGATGCCAAGCGCGCGATCCGCCAGGGCGCGGAGCTGGCGGCGAGCCTGTGAACGCCCAGCACCAGCAGCTGCTGCTCCTCGATGCCCGCCCGGCGAGCCAGGAGTTCAGCGTGCGCGTGAGCGCGCGCAGTCGCCGGCTCACGGTGCGCGTCTACCCGGGCGGTCGCGTCGAGGTGACGGTGCCGCGCGGCGCGCGCCCGCAGGCCGTCGAGCGCTTCGTGCACGAGCACCGCGCCTGGATCGATGCGCGCGTGCGCGAGCTTGCGAGCTTGCGGCGCGCGCAGGAACCGACGCTGCCCGGCGAGATCCGCCTGCACGCGCTCGGTCAATCCTGGGGCGTGCGCTACGTCGAGCGCGCGCGCGCGGGCTGGCGCGTCGTCGCCGACGGCGCGCTCGAGGTCTACGGCAATCCCGCGAACCTCGCGAAGTGCCGCAGCTCGCTGCGCGCCTGGCTGACCGAGGCCGCGCGCGCGGCGCTCGAGCCGAGGCTGTTCGCGCTCGCCGCCGAGCGCGGCTTTCAGCTGAGCCAGCTGCAGCTGCGCCGCCAGCACACGCGCTGGGGCAGCTGCTCGCGGGGCGGCACGATCAGCCTCAACGTGTGCCTGTTGTTCCAGCCGGTGGCGGTGGTGCGTTACCTGATGCTCCACGAGCTCTGCCACACGCGGCACATGAACCACTCGGACCGGTTCTGGCGCCTGGTCGAGTCGGAAGAGCCCGACTACCGCGCGCTCGATGCCGAGCTCACGCGCGGCTGGCAGTTCGTGCCCGACTGGGTCTACGCCTGAGGGCCGCAGCTAACCGCGGTGGTGGTCGTGTCCGGGACGGTGGTGGTGGTGCGGGTGGGCGCGAGCGCGCAGCTTCGCGGCACGCTTGCCGCGCAGCACGTGCAGCGTCAGCATCGGCGCGGCCAGCAACCCGATCGCCCAGTGCAGGAGGCTGAGCCAGGGCCGCGAGTTCTCGCCGCTCGCGTAGTAGAGCGCGTAGCCGCTCAGCA
>JANXZZ010000067.1 GCA_025355245.1 Pseudomonadota bacterium
GCAGCCTGGCCGGCCCCGTGGTTGGACTGTCGGCGAACATCCTCGGCCGCGTGATGCAGGCCGCGCAGCCGGGGACCGGTGACGTCGCTGCACTGAAGAAACAAATGGCCGATCGGCTGGCGTTCGCGAAGCAAGAGCTCCAGCGCACCAATAATGCGTTTATCTCGAGAACGAGCCCGGTCATGGAGCTTGCATCTCGCCCGAAGCCGAGCGCACCGCCGATCGATCACGCCGACAAGATCGGCGAGCTGCAGAAGGCGCTGGGGTCGCGGCTGCGCGTCATCCAGGACGCGATCAAGGCCGAGGACGCCGCCGAGAAACTCGGCAACGAGCTGCTCGACCGCGACTACGCGAACGGCATCGTCGGCATCGCCAACTACTCCGAGGAGAAGTCGAAGATCCTCGAGGACGGCTTCCGGCTTCGCCAGTCGCTCTACGATTCCGAGATCGCCGCAATCAAGGCGCAGATCCCAGCGCTGCAGGCGGCCGGCAAGGCGGAGGAGGCCATCGCCCAGCTGCGCACCGTCGCCGACGCCAAGCTCGCCGACCAGAACAAGCACGAGCAGGATCGCGAGACGCTCCTCGTCAAGCTGCAGCGGGACTCCGCGGCCTATGCCAAGGAGCTGATGAATCTCGACAAGACCTACGCCGCGCTGACCAACGACACGAAGAAGATCTCCGACCTGCAGTTCCAGGAGCAGTACGGGATGCTCGGGCTCACCCTGGCGGCGAACGGCAACACCGAGGCGCTCACCAAGCTCGACGCGATCCAGCAGGACATGGCGCTGCGCGCCTCGCAGAACCCCTTCGACGGGATGCGGGTCGCGATGATCGACTACGGCAAGACGATCGGTGACGTTGCCGCCCAGACGAAACCGATGACGGCGACCATGTTCAAGGGCATGGAGGACGCGCTCGTCCAGTTCGTGATGACCGGCAAGCTCAATTTCAGGTCCCTGATCGACTCGTTCGTCGCCGACCTGATCCGCCTGGAGATCCGGCAGAGGATCGAGACGCCGATCCTGAACTTCGTCACCTCGATGTTCACCGGCCCCTCCGGGGGCGGCGGCAGCATCGTGCCGACATCCGCGCCTGAAACGGGCGGCTTCACGGGACTGGCGGCCGGTGGCCCGGTGATGGCCGGCATGACCTACAAGGTCGGTGAGTTCGGCCCGGAGACGTTCACGGCTCCCGCGAACGGCACGATCATCCCGAACGGCGCGGCGGGCGGTGGCGTCGTCTATGCGCCGACGATCACGATCGATTCGCGCGCCGACCGCACGCAGGTCATGCAGGACATGCAGCAGATCACGCGCGAGGGCAACCGTCAGTTGCTCTCGATGCTCTTGCGCTACAACCCGTTTCTGAGGACGTGACGCGGTGACCGACTACGCCGCCCGCAGCCGGATAGGAGTCTCGAATGACAAGAATGCCCGACGCTCCATTTTCGCGACTCATCGTGCCGAACCGGCCCCGCCCGGAAGGCCAAGTCACGCTCAGAGCGGCTGAGCATTTCGCCGAGCGGGCCGCCGCGTCGGCGTATCTGAGGTAAGCGCCGCCGCGCGGCACGCCGTTTCCGCTGATCGGTACATGCTGCGAACCGTTCGTCGGCGTCGGCGACACGGTCTGGGTCGACGTCGGCGCCGATGTCCACGACGGAGACTTTGTCGTTTTCCGGCCGGGGCCCAAAGAAGCGGCTGAGTATCAGGAAAGGCACGGAAGGCCACCGTCGCAACTCGTCGCAAAGTTCCTGACTCACTTCGGGGCCCGGTGGCTGTATGTGATGAACGATTGCTCATCGCCGCTCGAGGCCGAAACCGTACTCGGCCCCGTGGTCGCGGTCACGCGTTCACCGGGCGCCGCGAGTTCGCGGCGTGTCGGTTCGAATGCCGTCAGTGCGGCGACGGTCGGCGGTGCGCTCGCGGCGGCCGCGTCTCTCATGGTGGCCTGCAGCAACATCGCGCCGAACGCCGCTACTGAAACGTTTTTGGGGTACTCCGGCACGCCGGACGCGGGTATCACTGCGACGGCGAGTGCCACGACCATCGGCAATTCGACGATGACCCCTGGCGGTCCGGCGGTCGACTGCACTGCCATCGTGACCGTGACGCGCAGCGCATCGCAGAGCGCGGGCACCATCGGCACGGTCTATGCCGTGATCGGGTGGGATGACTCGGGCGGTGGCACCTACGTGTGGTCGCCCAACTACGTCGCCCTGACGGCCGCGGCGCAGAACCTGACGCTGCAGTATGAATTCTCTCACCTCGCGGCGAATGCCGGACATTCCAAAGTCACGGTTGCCTATGCGAACACGAGCGGCGTGAACGCCACCGTGAGCGCGACGCCCGCGCATGTGCAGGTTGAGTTCATAAAACGATGAGGCACTTCAGCTTCTACGATCCGCGCACGGGTGCGTTTCACGGATGCGCGGTTGGCATCAATGCACCCGAAGACGAGAATGTCGACGTGCTCCTCGCCAAGAATGCCCCGGCAGGGCACGTCGCAATCGAGGGCGAGTTCGACCCGGGTTGCCATCGCGTCAACGTCGCGACTGGACTCGTCGAGACACGCGAGCGGGTTGTCGACGCAGCAGCTGATGCCGCGCAGCGCCGGCAGGCAACGCTCGCAGCAATCGCGGTGAAAGAGGCCTCACAGCTTCGCGCGCTGCGCGAGCTCGCGCTCGGGCGGGCAGGCGCGCGCGAGCGCCTCGAGGCAATCGACGCCGAGATCGCCGCGCTGCGACCGGCGCTCGCGTGACAGGCTGTCGCTCGCGGCGGCTGCCGGCGCGACAGGCGCCGCACGCCTAGAACGATCCGCGGCCCTGATTAGGGCCTCCGGAATCTCGTCGTCGGGACCGGCTATTTGACGCGCTCGCAGTGCGGGCGCAGAGTGAAGCGAGCCGACCGAGTGCGCGAACACCCGGCCGGCTCTAAGCACGCGACAGCTATAGAGGAGCTGCAACATGCCTGTCCAAGATTCTCTCACTTCTCCCCATCTCATACTCGTTCCGCGCTACGTGCGCGTGCTCGAGGAGCATGGCCGCGCTCGCGGCATGACGCCTGGGCAGATTGTCGTCGCCGGGCCTGTACGGTCGCGGGGTCGTCGGGACTGGCGCTATCTCGTCGCCGAATGGACAGGGCCGCGCGCGGCGTTCCTGTCGCTCGGGTGGACCGTGCCGAGTTTCCATTTCGGTGAGACGGACCAGGGTCACGCGGCAACGCTGCGAGGAGCGGCGCCGGTTCATGCCGGCCACGTCTGGTGCGACGGCGACGCGGTCATTTTTCGCGTGCAGCTCGGCCGCGCGCCGGTCGCGATCGAATCCCGCGGCGCACTCGAATGGATTGACTTCGGGGGCGGCTATACGGCGTTACACGGCGCGCCGGAATTGATCACGATCGACGGGTTACCCGCTGCACGCCTGCGCGGCAAGATCACGCGAGAGTGGTTCAACGGCGATGAATATTGGTATCGCTTAGACCTCCCCGACCGCACGATGCTCGTCGATACCTGGATGCAGCGCGATGTCGATCGCGACCAACTCGCACAGCATCGGGCCGAGCGGGCGCGCTTGACCGATCTAGGCGCGCTGGTTACCTGGCAAGACCGGGAAATTGCGCGACTGTCGGCGGCGCTCGCGCCCAAGCTGCGCCTGGTCGTCGACAACACGCGCGGGGAGGCCTGACATGGCCCAGCCTCGCCCTGGCCACGAGACCGGCTACCTTGCTGGGATCCGCGCGTGCGTCGATATGCTCGGCGATCTCGGTCCGATGTCCGATGACTACTATGTGATCGGCGGCGCTTGCGGCCACCCGATCGACCGCCCGCAG
>JANXZZ010000261.1 GCA_025355245.1 Pseudomonadota bacterium
CGAGCGCCAGCTGCCCGCCCGGCGCGGTGACCGCATCGTAGGCGTCCGGCACCCCGCTCGCCTCGGCATCGCGGCCGACGAAGGCGACCCTGACCGGCGACTCGAGCGCCGCCTCGAAAGCCTGCAGGCAGCGCTGGCACACGAGCCAGGCCCGCGCCCGCACCGCCCCCTCGAGCGCCGGGTAGGCGCCCGACTGGTGGAACCGAAAATCCACGGCCACCTGGCCGTCCGGGCGTGCAAGACTCTCGCGCAGCCGCGCGAACCCGCCGAGCGGGTAATCGCATTCGAGCCGGGTGCGCTGGGCTGCGAGGTGCCCAACGTCCAGCGGTGCCTGGAGGGGACTCGCCATAGGGCCGCGTATCATAGTGACGCGACCCACCCGTGTCAAAACGATTTCAACCGCAACGCGTTGATTTGCAAGCCCCGACGCCCGGGGGCAGGAACTCCCGATGCGACCGACCCCGCCGCGCCTGATTCTCGCCTCGACCTCCCGCTACCGCCGCGAGCTGCTCGAGCGGCTGCAGATCCCCTTCAAGATCGTGGGATCCGACGTTGACGAGACCGCGAGTGCCTGGGAAGCGCCTGCGGCACTCGCGGCCCGCCTCGCGCTCGCGAAGGCCGAGGCGGTCGCCCGCACGCACGCGGGCGCCGTCGTGATCGGCTCGGACCAGGTCGCCGACCTCGACGGCCTCGCGCTCGGCAAGCCCGGCACCGCCGAGCGCGCGCGTGCGCAGCTCGTGGCCGCGAGCGGCCGCGCGGTGCACTTCCACACCGCGGTCGCGATCGTGGGCGCGGCCGGCAAGCCCGTCACGCACGCGGACCGCACCACCGTGCGCTTTCGCAGGCTCGCAGCGCCCGAGATCGCCCGCTACGTGGAACTCGACGCGCCGCTCGACTGCGCGGGCAGCTTTCGTTCGGAGGGCCTCGGGATCGCGCTCTTTGACTCGATCGAGAGCACGGATCCGACCGCGCTGATCGGGCTGCCGCTCGTCTGGCTGGCCGGGGCGCTGCGCGCGCTCGGGCTCGATCCGCTCCTCGGCGCCTAGCGCGGTTCGCGACGCGTCGCGGTCGCGGTCGCGACGAGCGCGGCGCGCTGCGCCCGGCCGATGTCATCGCCGCGGCCGATGCGGATCGACAGGTCCTGCAGCAGCCCGTCGGCGATGTCGTAGATCCAGCCGCGCACCGTGAGCGCCTGGCCGCGATCCCAGGCGCTCTGCACGAGCGTTGTCTGGCAGACGTTGACGACCTGTTCGATCACGTTGAGCTCGCAGAGCCGCCGCGCGCGCTCGGCCTCGGTCGGCAACGGCGCGAGCAGCGCCTCGTGCCGCCGCATCACGTCCTGCACGTGGCGCAGCCAGTTGTCGACCAGCCCCTGGCGGCTGTTGGCGAGCGCGGCGATCACGCCACCGCAGCCGTAGTGCCCGCAGACGATGATGTCCTTGACGCCCAGGACGTCGACCGCGTACTGGATCACCGACAGGCAGTTGAGGTCGGTGTGCACCACGACGTTGGCGACGTTGCGATGCACGAACAGCTCGCCCGGCATGAGGCCGACGATCTCGTTCGCGGGCACCCGGCTGTCGGCGCAGCCGATCCACAGGAATTCGGGGGACTGCTGGCGCGTCAGCTTCTGGAAGAACTCGGGGTCGGCGGCGCGGATGCGCTCGGCCCAGGCACGGTTGTTCGCGATCAAGCGGTGTTCGTGGCTCATCGGCATCTCAGCGGCGGCGCGCCGCGGCGCGGCGGGTGCGGGTCGTGCCGAGCTCGCCGAGCACGGCGGCGAGTTCCTCGGGGAGCGGCACCGTCACGGAGAACTGCTTGCCGCTCTGCGGCCACTCGAAGCTCAGCATCTGCGCGTGCAGGAACATGCGGTTGAGGCCGATGACCTTCATCGACTCGTTGAATTCCCGGTCGCCGTACTTGTCGTCGCCCGCGACGGGGTGGCCCGCATGCGCCGCGTGCACGCGGATCTGGTGCGTGCGCCCGGTGCCGATGCCGACCTCGAGCAGGGTCGCCTTGGGGCCGAAGAAATCGACGGGCGCGAAGGTCGACTGCGAGGACTTGCCGGCCTCGTGCACGCGCACGACTCGCTCCCCGCCCTGGCGCGCGCGCGTCGCGAGCGGCACGTCGATGGTCTTCTTGCCGAGGTTCCAGGCGCCCTTCACGAGCGCGAGGTAGCGTTTCTCGACCTGCCCCTCGCGCAGGAGCGCATGCAGGGTTCTGAGCGCGCTCCTGTTGCGCGCCACCAGCAAGAGTCCGCTCGTGTCGCGATCGAGCCGGTGCACGAGTTCGAGGGTCTCCTGCGGACGGGAGGCGCGCAGCGCCTCGATGACGCCGAAGGCGAGCCCGCTGCCGCCGTGCACGGCGAGGCCGGCGGGCTTCGCGATCGCGAGCACGTCCTTGTCCTCGTGGACGATCGTCGCCTCGATGTCGTGCAGCACGCGATCGGGCACCCGCGCCGGCCCCATGTCCTCGGCCATCCGGATCGGCGGCAGGCGCACGTCATCGCCGCTCGCGACCCGGTACTCGGGCTTGGCGCGCTTGCCGTTCACGCGGACCTCGCCCTTCCTGAGGATCCGGTAGATCCGCGAGCGCGGCACGCCCTTCAAGTGCCTCAGGAGCCAGTTGTCGATGCGCTGCCCGGCCTCGCCCTCGAGCACGGCCACGTGGCTGACCCCCGTGGCGGGCGTCGCGGCCGTTTCCTTTATTTCAGCGTAAGACATTGATTTACCGACGATGCTCCGGTATATTTCCATTCCGTCAGGCAGCCGGCGCACGTTAACGCGAAGCGTTTCGTGGCCGACGCCTCAGCGCGGTTCTCGCATCTCGAATCGTCCGCCCCTTGCGATCCATAGCGGATCCGGTCGACGGAGTGCGTTGCGGCGACCGCATATTAGTTGGTCCGGGGTCGCCCGTCTCGGGTGATCGGACCATCGTTCGGCCGATGACTTGGATGCGCGGCGTTACGCCGCCCGCGGCTCGCTCACCTCACGGGGCGCTTCGCGTCGACCGGTCAACGGGCTCAAGAAGGTATGCAGGCCGGGTGCGTTTTTGTAGGTCTCTCGACCCAGAGCGCGCCCGCGATCCCGAAGATGGCTCACGACGACACCTCGCTCATAAGCCCTCGCCCCGCATCATTCGCGACGCTCCGCCGCGCCCTAGGCGTATCCAGTGCATCGGCCCCCGCTAAATCCCAAGTAGGGGCCCATGAAGAGAATGTTGATCAACGCGACGCAGCAGGAAGAGCTGCGCGTCGCCCTCGTTGACGGTCAAAAGCTTTACGACCTGTCGATAGAGATCCCGTCCAAAGAACAGAAAAAGGCAAACGTCTACAAAGGCCGGATCACCCGCATCGAGCCCAGCCTCGAGGCCGCCTTCGTCGATTACGGCGCGAACCGCCACGGCTTCCTGCCGCTCAAGGAAGTTGCCAAGGAATACTTCCGCAGCCAGCCCCAGGGCGGGCGGATGAACATCCGCGAGCTCTTGTCCGAAGGCCAGGACCTCGTCGTCCAGGTCGAGAAGGAAGAGCGCGGCAACAAGGGCG
>JANXZZ010000266.1 GCA_025355245.1 Pseudomonadota bacterium
GTCCAGGACCTGTGGATGCTGCTTGCCGGCAACCGCGAGGAGATGCGCGCGCAGCTGCGCGACGTGCTCGAGGGCTACGAGCAATTCGCGGAATTCGACCGCGTGGAACTCGGCCTCATCGAGCCGCTGCGGGCGCTGCGCATGATCCATTACGCGGCCTGGCTGGCGCGGCGCTGGCACGATCCTGCCTTCCCGCGCGCGTTCCCGTGGTTCGGCGGCCCGCGCTACTGGGACGAGCACGTGGTGCAGCTCAGCGAGCAACTCGAGGCGCTGGACCAGCCGCCGCTGCGGGTATAGTGCGCGCTGCTGCCGGGAATGCAGCTACCCAGGGAATCGCCATGAACGAGGACAGGATTGCCCGTCGAGTACTCGTGGTCGCCGCAATCGGCGGCCTGGTCGGACTCAGCGCCTGCCAGAAGAGCGGCGATTCGACGCCGCCCGCCCCGAGCGCGCGCCCCGCAGTACGCAAGGCCCCGGAACCCGGCGACTCGACGCCCGACGCGGCGATCGCCGAGGCGAACCGCAAGATGGTGGCCGGCGTTCCGATCGGTGCGAGCACGGCGCCGGTCGAGGTGCGCTTCGACATCGAAAGAGCCCCGGTCGCCGGGTCGCCCTTCGATGTCAGCGTCGCGGTGCTCCCCGAAGCGCCGGCGCCGGTCCTGCACATCGAGGTCCGCGCGAGCGACGGTCTGGTCGTGGTGGCGCCCGCGGGCCCCGTGTCGATCGAGAAGGTGCAGGCCGGCACCCTCGAGCGGCTGACGGTGAAGGCGTCCTCGGCAAAGCCGGGCACGCGGGTGCTGAGCGTGACGGTCACGCTCGAGCTCCCCTCGGGCGCCCAGTCACGCGACTTCGCCTTCCCGGTCCTCGTGGGCGCGGCCGACGCCGCGCCGGTGGCGGCGAGCGGCAAGACCACGGGTTAGCGGGCGGGGCGGTCGATGCTCGTCGGCGGCCGGGAAATCCGCTAAACTAGGCGGCTTCCCAAAGAGTTCGAGTCTCCGGACTCCCAGCAGGGCCCCCCGTGATTTCAAATCTCCGCAACATCGCGATCATCGCGCACGTCGACCACGGCAAGACGACACTCGTCGACCAGCTGCTGAAACAGTCGCACACCTTCGACGCACGCACCATCGTGCCCGATCGGGTCATGGACTCCAACGACATCGAGCGCGAGCGCGGCATCACGATCCTCGCGAAGAACACCGCGATCAAGTGGGGCGAGTACCGCATCAACATCGTCGACACCCCGGGCCACGCGGACTTCGGCGGCGAGGTCGAGCGCGTGCTGTCGATGGTGGATTCGGTGCTGCTGCTCGTCGATGCGGTCGACGGGCCGATGCCGCAGACGCGCTTCGTGACCCAGAAGGCGTTTCGCCACGGCCACCGCCCGATCGTGGTCATCAACAAGATCGACCGCGACGAGGCCCGCCCCGGGTGGGTGCTCGACCAGACCTTCGACCTGTTCGACCGGCTCGGCGCGACGCACGAGCAGCTCGACTTCCCGGTCGTGTATACCTCGGCCCTGCGCGGATTTTCGTCGCTCGAGCCCGAGCATCGCGGCGGTGACATGGAAGTGCTGTTCCAGGCGATCGTCACGCACTGCCCGCCGCCCAAGGTCGACCGCGACGGGCCGCTGCAGCTGCAGGTCAGCCAGCTCGACTACTCCCCATACGTGGGCACCATCGGCATCGGTCGCATCACGCGCGGCACGATTCGCCGCAACATGCCGGTGTCGATCCTCAACCGCCACGGCGTCGCGCGCGGCGAGCGCATCGGCCAGGTGCTGGGCTTTCACGGCCTCAACCGTATCGAGGTGGAGGAGGCGAGCGCGGGCGACATCGTCGCCTTCGCCGGCATCGAGGCACCGCAGATCTCGGACACCATCTGCGATCCCGAGCATCCCGAGCCGCTGCCGATGCTGGTGGTCGATGAGCCGACGATCAGCATGACCTTCGAGACGAACACCTCGCCCTTCTTCGGCAAGGAAGGCAAGTTCGTCACCAGCCGCCAGCTGCGCGAGCGGCTGCAGCGCGAGATCCTGCACAACGTGGCGCTGCGCGTCGAGGACATGGACGACCCGGACAAGTTCAAGGTTTACGGGCGCGGCGAGCTGCACCTGGGCGTGCTCATCGAGAACATGCGCCGCGAGGGTTACGAGCTCGCCGTGTCGCGTCCGCAGGTCGTGGTGCGCGTCGTCGACGGCGTGCGCCAGGAGCCTTGGGAGCAGGTGACAGTCGACGTGGAGGAGCGCTCGCAGGGCGGCGTCATGAAGGCGCTCGGCGAGCGCGGCGGCCAGCTCGCCAACATGGTCAACGACGGCCGCGGTCGCGTGCGCCTCGAGTACATGATGCCCTCGCGCGGACTCATCGGATTCCAGACGGACTTCCGCACGCTCACTTCCGGCACCGGCCTCATGTACCACGTGTTCGACCACTACGGCCCGGTCATGGACAAGAACCTCGCGCAGCGCCAGCTCGGCGTGCTCGTCTGCAACGGCGAGGGCGAGGCGCTCGCCTATTCGCTCTTCAAGCTGCAGGAGCGCGGTCGCCTGTTCATCGGCCACGGCGACAAGGTCTATGAAGGCCAGGTCATCGGCATCCACAGCCGTGACAACGACCTCGTCGTCAATCCGCTCAAGGGCAAGCAGCTCACCAACGTGCGCGCCGCCGGCAAGGACGAGAACGTCATTCTCTCGCCACCCATGCGTTTTACGCTCGAGCAGGCAATGGAATTCATCGACGACGACGAACTCGTGGAAGTCACGCCGCAAAACATCCGGCTGCGCAAACGTTTCCTCAAGGAAACCGATCGGCGCCGCGCGGAGCGGGTAGACTAGGTCGAAACCGACACGACCGATCAGAGGGGATCGCCTTTGAAGAACGACTGGAGTCGACGCGCGGCGCTCACCATTTTCATGCCGGGCGCATTGGCCGCCGGCACAGCGGCGGCGGACGATCTCTATGGCCCGTTCGCGACGCCGCACACGGTGTGGTCCGTGTTCGCGGGCGCGACCCGCACCGACGACGCGACGCTCGTGCCGGGCGGCCCCAGCGACACGATCGCGACCGCCGGCGTTGCCGCGAGCGTCTATCGCGACACGGGCCGCCTCAAGGCCGACATCGACGGCTCGGTGCACTACGAGGATTACCTCGACAACACCTATACCAGCCGAACGCTCGGCCACGCCGTTGCGAACGTGGCCTACGCCTTCGTGCCGGATCGCTTCGTGTGGACCCTGCAGGACACCTACGGCCAGGCGAACGCGAATCCGCTGCAGCCGACGACGCCG
>JANXZZ010000207.1 GCA_025355245.1 Pseudomonadota bacterium
CGGGCGGCCGCCCGCTCAATCGCTGATCAGTTCGCCGACCACCGTCTGCACGTGATGGGCATCTCCGGCCGGCGCGTGGCCGCGATCGTAGGGTCGCCAGATCAGCATATAGATGACGCCGAGGGCGACCACGCCGACGGATGTGACGATGACGCCGTAGTTCGCGAACCACGGGTCGCTGGGACTGCGCGGCCAGGACATGTTGATGATGGCGCCCAGACCGTAGGCGAGCGCGGCGACATTCACCGGCCAGCCCCAGCGACCGAGCGAGAACGATCCGCCCGGGCGCCAGCCGCGTCCACGGGCGACCAGCGCGGCGACGACGATCATCTGGAAAGCGATGTAGATGCCGACCGACGCGAAGCTGATGATCGTCGCGATCGCATTCTCGAGCCAGAGCGCCGAGATCGCAATCAGTGCCGGTACGGCGCCGGCGACCAGCAGCGCCTTGGCGGGAATGTGGCGGCCGGGCGAGAGGTGACGCAGGTGCTCGCTGCCGACGATCATCTCGTCGCGCGCATAAGCGAACAGCAAGCGGCTGGCGGCGGCCTGGAGGCTGAGCAGCGCCGAGATGAACGAGACCGTCACGACCGCGATCACGAGCCGCAGGCCGGTCTCGCCCATCGCGGTCTTGAGCACGGTCACGACCGGGTCCTTGTCCTTCCCGGACAGCACCGCGCCCACGTCCGGGACCGCAAGCACGAGCCCGAGGCAGACCCACAGTGCGGCGACGCCGCCGACGTAGATCGTCAGGCGCATCGACTTCGGAATCGTCCGGCCCGCGTCCGGCGTCTCTTCCGCGACGTCGCCGCAGGCCTCGAAGCCGTAGTAGCAGAACATCGCGCCGAGCGCCGAGGCGAGGAACGCCGGCATGTAGCCGCCCTCGATGTGCAGGCTCGCCGTGTCGATGAGCGCGCTGAATGGCTGGTGACGGGCGAAGACCAGCAGGTAGCTGCCGACGGCGATGGCGCCGATCAGCTCGCAGACGAAGCCGAACATCGCCATCCTCGCGAGCAGCCGCGTGCCGCTCAGGTTCAGAAGCGTCGTGATCGCGATCAACACGAGCGCGATCACGGTCTGCTGGACGGGGGTGCCCTCAATGGCGATCAGCTGTGCGATGAATGGCGCGGCGCCCGTGGCAATCGCGGCAAGCGTAACGAACAGCGCCCAGCCATAGACCCAGCCAGCCATCCAGGCCCAGCGCTTGCCGAACAGGCGCCGCGCCCACGGATAGATGCCGCCTGAGATCGGGAACTGCGAGACGATTTCACCGAACACGAGGCAGACGAGCATCTGACCCATGCCGACGAACAGATACGTCCACCACATCGGCGGCCCGCCGGCTGCGAAGGTGGTTGCGAAGATCGTGTAGACGCCGACGACCGGCGACAGGTACGTGAATCCGAGCGCGAAGTTCTCCCAGATCGACATGCTGCGGTCGAAGTGCGAGACGTAGCCGAGCGAGCGCAGCTGGTCCGCATCGCGTTCGACCTGCCTCTTGTTCGCGTCGGTCATTCGTCCTCCCCCCGCCTCGCCGCTACCGGGTCCGGTCGGCGTCCGATTCACAGTTTGACCATCACGTGCCGCGGTACGCTGTAGTCCTCGAGCGCGTACACCGACAGGTCCTTGCCGTAGCCGGAGCGCTTGAAGCCCCCGTGCGGCATCTCGCTGACCAGCATGAAGTGCGTGTTGACCCAGGTCGCGCCGTACTGCAGGCGGGCAGCGACCCGCAGGCCCTTGGCGACGTCCTGCGTCCAGACCGACGACGCGAGACCGTATTCCGTGTCGTTTGCCCAGGTGACCGCCTCGTCGGGATCCGAAAAGCGCGTCACCGACACGACCGGGCCGAACACCTCGCGCTGGACGATCTCATCGGCCTGCAGCGCGCCCGCGACGACCGTCGGCTCGTAGAAGAAGCCGCCGCCCGCGCGGCTCTTCCCGCCACTCGTGATCGCGATGTGTTTTTGGGCTGCCGCACGCTCGACGAACCCGGCGACCCGCGTGCGCTGCGACGCCGAGATCAGCGGTCCCATCTCGACGCCGTCGTCGGTCTGCAATCCGACCTTGATCGTCTTGACCGCAGCCGTGAGATCCGCGACCAGTCGGTCGTAGATCTTGGCCCCCGCGTAGATACGGCAGGCGGCGGTGCAGTCCTGGCCGGCATTGTAGAACCCGAATGTCCGCACGCCGGCAACCACGGCGTCGAGGTCGGCGTCGTCGAAGACGATGACCGGCGCCTTGCCGCCGAGTTCGAGATGGGTGCGCTTGAGGTTGCCGGCGGCGGCTGCAAGGACCTTCTGACCGGTTGCGACGTCCCCGGTCAGTGACACCATCCTCACGCGTGGGTGCGCGACGAGCGGCGCACCGACGCTGGCACCACGACCGCAGATCACGTTGACGACACCCGGCGGGAGGATCTCGGCGAGGAGCTCTGCGAGCTTGAGCGTCGAGAGCGGCGTCTGCTCGGATGGCTTCAGCACCACCGTGTTGCCGGCCGCGAGCGCTGGCGCGAGCTTCCAGGCCGCCATCATGAGTGGGTAGTTCCACGGCGCGATCGATGCAACCACGCCGACCGGATCCCGCCGGATCATGCTGGTGAAGCCCGGCTGGTATTCGCCGGCAAGGAGGCCGTGCTGCGTGCGGGCGGCCCCGGCGAAGAAGCGGAACACGTCGGCGATTGCCGGGATTTCGTCGTTGAGTGCGGCGGCGAGTGGCTTGCCCGTGTTCCGGGATTCTATGGCTGCGAAGGCGGCGCCGTCGGCCGCGATGCGGTCGCCGAGCGCGATCAGCGCCGTGGCGCGGTCCTTGGGCGAGGTCTGCGACCAGCCGGTGAAGGACTTCTCGGCGGCGGCGACCGCGGCGTCGAGCTGCCCGGGCCCCGCCTCGCGCACCGATGCGATCTCGCGGCCAGTGGCGGAGTCGAGGATTGACTCCGCCGCGCCGGAACCGTCCACCAGCGCACCCCCGATCAACAGCTTGGTCTGCATCGCGCCGTCCCCCTGCTGAGCGCTCAAGCGACTATTTTTTCCGTGATCGGGATCCGTCGTCTACGGCGCCGGGCGAGGCCGGCGCGCCGCCGTCGCGGCCGGCGCCGCGCGCGTGCACATCCCGAATCCGGGCGGGCGTCAACGCCGGGACGGCCGGCCGGGGTTGCCGGTCGTCCGTCCTGCGCTGGGACCGCTAGAACTTGTACTGCACGTCGACGCCGACCGTGCGCGGCTGGTTGGTCGATACGCGGGTGATCGCATAGGTCTGCCAGGCGAACACGGTGTTGTCGATCGTCAAAGCGGCGAGCTTGTTCGTCAGGTTGGTTCCGAACAAGGCCGCAGACCAGCTCGCGCCGCTGACGGTGAAACGGGCATCGAGGTTGTTGTGGCTCGGCAGCACCTGGCGATACGCCGCCTGGTCTTCAGTGTTGCCGTTCATCGCCAGCGAGACGAAGAAATTGCTGTTGATGCTGTCGGTCAGCGCGTGCTGATAGGCGAGCGAGGCGCTCGCGGTGTACTTCGGCACGTTGATGACGCGCGTCCCCGGTGCGATGCCCGAATTGATCGCTGCGGCGCTCGGGTCGCTGATGAAGGCCTTGGGAACCGAGCCCGACAGGTCGAGCGTCAATCCCTGCACCAGACGTGCCGAGAACTCGACCTCCGGGCCATAGGCCTTGGCGTCGCCCGCGTTGGTGTTGTACGGGTAACCGCAGCTCAGCGAGAGGACCTGCTGGATGTCCTTCCACCTGATGTAGTAGACGTCCGCATTGAAGGTGAAGCGTCGGTCGTCGAACTTCGCCTTTTCACCCACTTCGAAGCTCCACACCGAGTCCGGTCCGAAGCTCGGCTGAGAGGTCACGTAGACCGGGGGCGGCGGGCCACTGAGGGGCAGCCCGCAGTTGTACTGCGCCGGGTTGGCCGTCAGCGCCTGCACGGACGGCAGCGGAATCGGCAGGTTGACACCGCCCGGGCGGGAGCCCTTGGCGAGCGTGCTGTAGACCGTCAGGTCCGGCGTCGGCGTGTACGAAAGATTGACTTTCGGCAGCACTGCCGTGCCGTTCAGGCTCTGGTCGAGAAGCGTCGGGTCCTGGTTGGCCGACGCCGTGCCGAGGCCGCGCTGATCGGCGTGGTTGTCGATCTGGAACTTAAAGAAGCGAATGCCGGCCGTCAGCTTGAGGTCTTCGCGCAGTTTGTACGATGCCTCGCCGAAAATGGCGCTCTGCTTCATGACGTTCGGATTGTTGTCGTTGAAGACGATGCCGTTCGGGTTGGCCGCCTGCGCGCTCGCGTAAGGTGGCAGCGTCGCATCCGGGTAACGCAACGTACTGTTCGGGTTGTATTGCGTGGCCGGATCACAATGGCCACCGACCGGATTGGCCGCGGAGGGCAGGCCGCACGACGATGCGGTCCCGAACAGCGGGTTCTGGTTGGTCGTGATGTACCCAGAGTGCAGGTTTGCGAAATAGAGGCCGCCCTGCCACTGGAAGGGCCCGCTGCCGTTCGAGGTCAGGCGGAACTCCTGGCTGAACTGCGACGTCGGATCCTCCTCGACGTAAAGGTTCTGAATGAACGTCGTCAGGTTGTTGATGTTCTGCAGTGCCTCGGTCGAGTCGGTCGACTGGAAGACGTAGCGCTTCCAGTAACTGGTCGCCGAGGTGAACGATGCTGCCCCGAAGTTGTAGGCGATCGTCAGGCTGGCCATCTTGAAGGAATCGTAATACGGCTCCTGCTGGTCGTACGGCTGATAGAGCGTCAACCCGCCCGGATACTGCTGGTAGTTGTTGTAGCCGTCGGCGTCGATGCGCTGGTACATCAGTGTCGTCGTGACCGACAAGTCATCCGTCGGCTTGACGAGCAAGGTCGCCCTGCCCGACACGAAGCGCTCCTGGTTCGAACCCTTGACGGTCTTGAGTACCGGCGCGTTTGCGACGTCGCCGCGGTTGCAGTAGTAGAAACACGTGACCGGCGCCGTCGCTGTACCGGACGGGTTGGTCGGGTAGGGGAAGGCGCCGGGCTGAACGACGATGCGGTCGATGAACCCGCTGACCGACTTGTCGGTGACCACCAGGCGCAGAGCCGCCTTGTCGCCGAGCGGCAGGTTCAGCATTGCGCTCGCGCTGCCGTTGGTGCCGCCGTGCGAGGTGTTCGAGATGCTCGCCGCCGTCGCAGCTTCAAAGGCGCCGAGCTTCGGCTGATTGGTGACGAGCTTGATCGTCCCGCCCATCGAACCTGAGCCGTACAGCGTGCCCTGCGGGCCGCGCAGCACCTCGACGTGGTTGAGGTCGAACAGATCCGGGTCGATGACCGTGCGGCCGTTGAGCGCCACCGCACTCGCCGACAGTGGCGTCTCGTCGATGTAGAAGCCGACCGTCGCGGCGGAGCCGCCGGCCGAGGTCAGGCCGCGCATCTCGTACTCGGTCTGGCCGGGTCCCGCGGTGCGCATCGACACGCCCGGAACGGCGAAGGCCACGTCCTCGAGCGACAGGAGATTGCGGGCCGACAAGTCCTCGGCGCTGAGCGCCGTGATGCTGATGGGCGTCGCCTGCACGGTGGCCTGGCGCTTCTCGGCGGTGACGACGATTTCCTCGAGCTGCCCTGTGGCCGCGCCGGGTTCGGCCGCGTTTGCGCCGCTCGACAGCGCGGCGCCGAGCGAGAGTGTCGCGGCAATTGCCCGCGCCAGGATGCGCGAAGACGACAGCGGCTTCTGGACGACGTCGCGAACAGCGACGGGCGCGGAATTGATCATGATCGGCTTTCCCCTTCGAGCTTGAATGCGAAGAACTCAGGAGCGGCGCACGTCGTTAGTCTTCTGTCCCCGTCGCAGCGCGCGCGCGATGTGCGGGTGTCCGTCGCTTCTGAACGCTCTGCCATCGTGCCTGCTCGGCCGCGCGGGCAGCGCGCGCGGCCGACCCCTCATCGGAAACGTCGTGCAACCGCTCGCGAGCCGCGTGGCCGCCGGCCAACAGGTCAGCGCAGGTGACTCAACCCGGAGTTCAGGCACTCGCGAGGACCGCCGGCTCGATCAACGATCCGCGCCCGACTGCGGCGACCCGGCTCCGCGGACCGTCATGCTGCAGCGCGGCTACTCTGGCGTGTCGCAGTGGCAACGGCGCAACCGGAATGGGGGCGCAGCGGCGGTGTGCACGGTGAGTGATCAGGCGGGCGTCCTCCACCGGGGTTGCGTGAGAATAAACAGCGTTTAGCAGGAATAGCACGCGGGCGGATTGCCGGTCAACTGTCGCGCCGCCGAACACTTGTGGCGCCGGAGCGACGCGGGAATATCGGTGACCGATTGGTCTGACGATGCGCGGCGTACGCACAATAGTCGTGCAGGCGCGTTGCGCTGCGCTAATGTGGCGAGGTTGGCGCCGGCGACGGGACGGCACGCAAACGGGGCGGTTCACGGCGCACGCACGCATGGCGAAAAAGACAAAGAAGGTGGCTGCGCGGGGGAAATCCCCGGCTCGGCCGCGAGACACCGACGGCGCGCGGCTCGGGCAGCTGGTCGGCAAGGCCGTTCGCCGGCTGCGGACTGCGCACGGGCTGACGCTCGGCGAAGTCTCCAACCGAGCCGGTATCAGCCGAGCGATGCTCAGCCGACTCGAGACCGGCGACGTGACGCCAAGCCTTGAAACCCTGGCGGCATTGACGACCGCGCTGGGGGTCGGCCTGTCGCAGCTCTTGCAGGGCTTTGGAGGCGACAGCAACCCGGCGCAGCTGGTGCGGCGCGGCGAGGGGTTGGAAGTGGTGCGCCGCGGCACCAAGCGTGGCCACACCTACCACCTGCTGGCCGCCGACCGCGGACCGCGCAAGATCTTCGAACCGTTCCTGGTGACACTAAACGACAAGAGCGAGGTCTTTCCCGGATTCGAGCATCCGGGGATCGAGTTCATCTACATACTCGAGGGCTCGCTGACCTACCGTCACGGCGATGAGAGTTTTCCGCTGCGGCCCGGCGACGCCCTGACGTTCGCCGGCCACGTCCCGCACGGTCCGGAAACGCTGGTGCGACTGCCGATCCGGATGCTGTCGGTCATCATCTACCAACGCGATGCCGACGACGGGCTTCGTCCGGTCTAGACTTCGCTGCGCCGTGCCCGCGGCGCCGCCGAGCATCGACCTGGCGGCCCCGTTGCCGCGCCGGAACGCGCCGGCCGGGCGCTCGCCGCGCTCGCCGCGACCGGTACGCGTGGCGCAACAACCTTGCGTGACGGTAAACAGCGTGCTACAAAAAACGCCGCGCTGAAGGCGAGCGCACGCCGCGCGGGCGATCCCGCGAAATGTCCGCGACGGTCCGCGCACCCCCCCTGGCGGCAGACACGCGCTGAGAGTCGAGTCAGCCTGATGAATGACAGGTGAACATGGTCAGAATTCGACGCTGCGACGCCCGATTGACCCAATGCTTGGTCCGCGAGCGCCGCGCCGCCAGCCCATTCGCCACCGCCGTGCGCGGCCGCGCGAGCGCTGTTCCGGCCGATTCGTTCGTGCCGTAGACCGGCGGATGCCGCTTCGTCTCCTGCGCTTCGGCCTCTCGCGGCGGCATTGCGAGCCACGGATGTTTACGCATCACGATCGGCTGCGCCCGAGCTACGACGTCGTCATCATCGGCGCCGGCGGGCACGGGCTGGCAGCGGCCTACTATCTCGCCCGCGATCACGGCATTCGCAATGTCGCCGTAATCGAGAAGGGCTATCTCGGCGGCGGCAATACCGGTCGCAATACGACGATCATCCGTTCGAATTATCTGACGCCGGAGGGCGTGCAGTTCTACGACGAGAGCGTCCGCCTCTGGCAGGACCTCGCGCAGGACTTCGATCTTAATCTCTTCTATTCGACGCGCGGGCACTACACGCTCGCGCACACCGATGCGGCGATGCGCACCATGCGCTGGCGCGCCGAGGTCAACAAGCACTACGGGATCGCGAGCGAGACGGTGGACGCCGAGGCGCTGCGGGCCGCCGTGCCGATGCTCGATCTCAGCTGCGGCGGCCACGCCCCGGTCGTCGGCGCGCTCTACCACGCGCCAGGCGCGATCGCACGCCACGACGCCGTGGCCTGGGGCTACGGTCGGGGCGCCGATCGGCGCGGTGTCGAGATTCATCAGCGCACCGAGGTCGTCGCGATCGAGCTCGAGGACCGGGGGTCGGGGCCCGAGGTCACCGGGGTCGTGACCGATCGCGGCCGCATCGCGACGCGCAAAGTGCTTTGCGCCGTCGCCGGCTCCACGCCCGGCCTGCTGGCGATGGTGGGCCTCACCTCACCGATCTACATCCATCCGCTGCAGGCGATGGTGTCCGAGCCCGTCAAACCCTGGCTCGATCCGATCATCGTTTCGGGATCGCTGCATGTGTATGTCAGCCAGACGGCCCGCGGCGAGCTGGTCATGGGGGCGTCGCTCGACCCTTACGAGTTGCACTCGACCCGGTCCACGCTCGACTTCGCCGAGTCGCTATCGATGCACATGCTCGAAATGTTTCCGTTCCTCGCCGACGTCAAGGTCGTGCGTCAGTGGGCGGGGATGGCCGACATGACGCCCGACTTCGCGCCGATCATGGGCATGACGCCGGTGCGCGGGTTCTATCTCGATTCCGGATGGGGCACCTGGGGCTTCAAGGCGACGCCGGTGTGCGGCAAGACGATGAGCCACACCGTCGCCCGCGACGAGTCCCATCCGCTGATTGGCGCCTTCGGCCTGGACCGCTTCCGTCGCTACGCGCTGACTGGCGAGAAGGGCGCAGCCTCGGTGGGCCACTGAGATGAAGCTCATGACCTGCCCGGTCAATGGCGCGCGCGCGATCAGCGAGTTTGCGTACGCGGGCGAGCTCCGGGCGATCCCGGATGCGGCGACGGCCAGCGACGCGGACTGGGCGGACTTCGTCTTCAATCGGAACGGCGTCGCCGCCGTCAAGAAGGAATGGTGGTGCCACACGCCGAGCGGCGTGTGGTTCATCGCCGAGCGCGATACGGCGAACGACCAGGTCCTGCGGACGTACCTCTACGAATCGGCCGGTGACCGGCCGTGATGCGCTTGCCACCCGTGACAGGCGAATGGATCGATCGCGATTCGCCGCTCGAATTCGAGTTCGAGCACCGGCGCGTCACGGGATATCGTGGCGACACGATCAGCTCCGCGCTCGCCGCCAGCGGCGTCGCGGTGATCGGGCGCTCGTTCAAGTACCATCGTCCGCGCGGCGTCCTGAGCCTCGCCAACCATGACGCCAATGCGATGATGCAGGTCGATGACGGTGCGCGCAGCATCCCGAATGTGCGCGCCGACGTGACCCTCGTGGAGCCGGGCTGGCGAGTGGCGGTGGTCAATACGCGCGGCGGTCTCGCCCGTGACCGGCTCGCGTTGCTTGATCGGGTGTCCCGCTTCCTGCCGGTCGGGTTCTACTACAAGGCCTTCCACGGCAAGCGGCTATTTCCGCACTGGGAGCGGCTCTTCCGCCGGCTGACCGGGCTCGGCGTCGTCGACCTGGCGGCGCCGCGCCGGGCCACGGCCAAGCGCTACGATTTTTGCGACGTGCTGGTGATCGGCGCCGGCCCTGCCGGACTCGCGGCGGCGCTCGAGGCTGCCGCGCGCGGCGCGCAGGTGCTGCTTGTCGACGAAAACCCGGTGCCCGGCGGCAGCGGGCGGTACGCGCACGGTGGCGAGCCCCGGATCGTGGCGGCGACCGACGCCCTGATCCGGGCGGCGGGCGCCGACACGCGCATCCGCATGCTGACCGGCAGCTTCGCGGCGGGCTACTACGCGGATCACTGGGTCCCGGTGGTGACGCCGCTCGCGATGATCAAGGTTCGGGCGCGCGCGGTGGTACTCGCTCAGGGCGCGTACGAGCAGCCGGCGGTGTTCCGCGGCAACGATCTGCCGGGCGTGCTGCTCGCAAGCGCCGCTCAGCGGCTGCTGTACCGGTTCGCCGTAGCGCCGGCGCGGCGCATCGTGGTCCTGACCGCGAACGCCGAGGGCTACGCCGCCGCGCGCGACGCCGTCGGCCACGGGATTGAAGTGGCCGCGGTGCTTGACCTTCGCGCCGCGCCCGGGCCGCGCAGCCGGATCGAGGCGGCGGCGCTCGGCGACGCTGGGATCAGGATGCTGCACGGCGTGCGGCCCGTCGAGGCGCGGCCGGGCAGCGACGGCGTCGTCGCGCGGTTCGAATTCGACGTGGGCGCCGGTGGCCGTCGCGAGACCGTCGAGATCGACGGTCTTTGGATGAGCGTCGGCTTTGCGCCGGCCAGCGCCTTCCTCCACCAGGCGGGAGGGACGGTCCGCTACGACCGCAGTGTCGAGCAGTTCGTCCCCGACGCGCTGCCATCGGGCTTGCACGCCTGCGGCAAGATTGCGGGTGTCTACCCCTTCGACGACCGCGTCGTAGACGGCTGCCGCGCCGGAGCCGAGGCGGCATTCGCGCTCGGCCTCGGCATCCTGCCGCAGGCCGTGGCGCGGGCCTGGGCTGGCGAGTCGCCGTCGCACGCCTATCCGGTGTTCCCGCACGCCAAGGGCAAGGAGTTCGTCGACTTCGACGAGGACCTGCAGATCAGCGACATCGTCAACGCCTGCCGGGAGGGCTTCGACTCGAGCGAACTGCTGAAGCGCTTTTCGACTCTGGGCATGGGTCCGAGTCAGGGTAAGCATTCCAATCTCAATGCCCTGCGCATTCTTGCGCGCGGGCGCGGCGAGGGCCTCGAGCGGCATTCACTGACGACGGCACGACCGATGTTCCACCCTGTGCCCCTCGCCCATCTGGCGGGCCGCGGCTTTTCACCGGAGCGGCGCACGCCCGTGGATGCAGACCACGAGGCGCTCGGCGCGCAGTGGATGCCGGCCGGTAACTGGCGGCGTCCGGAGTACTACGCGGTCGCGGGCCAGTCGCGCGCGCAAGCGATTGCTGGCGAAGTGACTGCCGTGCGGACGGCGGTCGGGTTGATCGACGTCGGCACGCTCGGCAAGATCGAGGCTCACGGCGCGCAGGCCGGCGAGTTCCTCGACCGCGTTTATACGGCGCGATACTCAAACCTGAAGCCGGGCACGACGCGCTACGGGCTCTTGCTGGACGAGGCTGGCGTCATCGTTGACGACGGCGTGATCGGCCGCAGCGCGCTCGAGACGTTCTACTTCACAACGACCACCGGCAATTCCGCCACGCTCTTTCGCGAGTTCGGGCGCCTCGCCACCTGGTGGGGCCTGCCGGTCGGGCTCGTGAATCTCACCGGGCACTACGCGGCGTTCAATCTTGCCGGGCCGCTCGCGCGCGTCGTACTGCAACGGCTCACCGAGGTCGACCTCAGCGAGGCCGCGTTCCCGTACCTCGCATTGCGCGACGGCCAGGTCGCCGGCGTCCCGTGCCGGCTGATGCGCGTCGGCTTCGTCGGCGAACTCGGCTACGAGATCCATCTCCCCGCCGAGTACGGGCCGCATCTGTGGCGCGCGCTGCTCGCGGCCGGGCAGGGCAGGGGCCTCCGGCCCTTCGGTGTCGAGGCGCAGCGCATGCTGCGCCTCGAGAAGGGCCATGTCATAGTCGGCCACGACACTGACGGCGTCACCAGCGCCCTCGAGATCAACGCGCCGTGGGCGATCAAGATGGACAAGCCGTTCTTCGTCGGCAAGCGCAGCCTCGCGCTGCTCGCTAAGCAGCCCCGCCGCCAGACGCTGGTGGGTTTCCGCTTGCCACCGGGCGTCGTCCATCCATTGCGCGAGTGCCACCTCGTGATCGACCGCGGCCGCATCGCCGGCCGGGTCACGAGCGTGGGACTGTCGCCGACCCTCGGACGGGTGATCGGCCTTGCGCTCGTCGATCCCGTCGTGACGGCCAGCGGCGGATTCCAGGTTCGGATCGACGGTGGCGCGGAGGTGGCGGTCGAGGTGGCGGACTATCCGTTCTACGACCCGGCGGGCGCCCGCCAGCGACCGGCGGAGGCCGCATGAGCGCGACGGCCGCTCCCGCCATACCGATCCGGCACTCGCCGATCGCGGACTGGCAGCGGGCTGCCGGCGCGGGGTCGCAGCTGCGTGAGGGCATGTCGCAGCCGCTCGGGTTCGGGAGCGAGGTCCCGGTGGGGCCGGCCGTCACGCTCGAAGACGCTTCCTGGCGGAGGCGCTTCGGTCTCAAGGGCCCGATGGCGCAGGCCTGGCTCGAAGAGCGACGCTTGGCCGTGCCGGCACCAAGCAATAGCTGGATCGTCACCGACGGCATTCTGATTGGGCGTCTTGCGACGTCGGAATTCCTCGTCGAGGCGCTGGGCGGATCGCAGGCGCGCGTCGCCGGCGCGGCGGCGGACCTCGGCTTGGGCGGCGCCGGCGTCTATCCTGTCGCGCGACAGGATCTCGTCCTGTCGCTGTCGGGCGAGGCACTTCCGGATCTGCTGCGGCAGGTTTGCAGCGTCGACTTCAGCCCGTTGCTCGCGGCGGCGCGCCCGGATTCCGGCGCACTGGTACTGACGTCGATGATCGGCGTTTCTGTAGTCGCGGTTCCCCGCGGAGGCGGCGCCGGCTGCACGCTGACGCTGTGGAGCGACCCGAGTTTCGCGCACTATTTCTGGACCACGCTCGTCGAGCTGGCCGCCGACCTGGGCGGCGGTGTGCGGCTCGACGATCCCAATGGCGCCTAGGGAGCGACAACAATGACACCCGTCCATGCAAAGAAACTGTTCGCCGAGCACCAGACGCGCTACGTGCTGGCGCAGTTCGTCGACATCCACGGCGCGGCAAAAGCCAAGGCCGTACCCGTCGAGCACTACGAGATGATCACCGGCGAGGGCGCCGGCTTCGCCGGCTTCGCGGTCTGGGGCCTCGGGATGACGCCGGACGGTCCGGACTTCATGGCGGTGGGGGACCCGAAGACGCTGATGCCGGTGCCCTGGATGCCGGGATTCGCGCGCATCGCCTGCGACGGCCACGTGCGCGGCAAGCCGTATCCATACTGCTCACGTGTCAATGCCCGACGCCAGCTCGGTGTGCTCGCGGAGCGCGGCTACACGATGTGGACCGGCATCGAGCCCGAATTCATGCTGCTGAAGCGCACCGCCGACGGGACGCTGACGCTGACCGATCCGACGGACCAGCTCGACAAGCCCTGCTATGACTACAAGGGCCTGGCGCGCGCCAGCGCGATCGTCGATGAACTGTCGCGCCACATGCGCGCAGTGGGCATCGACGTCTATCAGATCGACCACGAAGACGCCAACGGCCAGTTCGAAGTCAACTACACCTACGCCGACGCGCTGACGTCAGCTGACCACTTCAGCTTCTTCAAGATGGCGGCGAGCGAAGTCGCGCGCGGCCACGGCGCGATCGCGACGTTCATGCCGAAGCCGTTCGCGAACCGCGCCGGTAACGGTGCGCACTTTCATATCTCGCTCGGCACGAGCAAGCAGAAGAATGCGTTCTACGACAAGGCGGACAAGCGCGGCATGGGGCTGAGCCAGCTCGGCTACTGGTTCCTCGGCGGTCTGCTCAGGCACGCCCGGGCACTGGCCGCCGTCTGCGCGCCGAGCATCAACTCCTACAAGCGGCTCGTGGTCGGGCGGTCGTTATCCGGAGCGACGTGGGCGCCGGCGTTCATCGCCTACGGCGACAACAACCGTACCGCGTGCGTGCGCGTGCCCTACGGACGCATCGAATTCCGTCTGCCGGACGGAGCCATGAATCCGTATCTGGCGACCGCGGCGATCGCCGCCGCAGGCCTCGACGGCATCGACAACAAGATCGATCCGGGCGAGCCGCTCAACCTCAACCTCTACGACCTCACGCTCGAGCAGATCAAGAAGCGGGGCATCGGCCTGCTGCCGCAGTCGCTCAACGAAGCACTGGACGCGCTCGACAAGGACGAGGTCGTCAAGGGTGGACTCGGCGCCGGGCTCGCCGCGGAATTCCTACGGGTCAAGCGCATGGAGTGGGTCGAGTACTCGCGGCATGTGAGTGAATGGGAGTCGCAGCGCTATCTGGAAATGTTCTAGGAGGCCCCATGTGTGGAATTGTCGGGCTGCTGCTGAAGAAGCCGTCCCTTCGCCCGAGGCTCGGGGAGTTCATGGTGCCGATGCTGATCGGCATGACCGAGCGCGGGCCGGACTCGTCGGGCATGGCCGTGTTCACGGATCGCACCGCGGAGCAGTGCCGCAAGATCAGTCTCTACTGTGCCGATCCCGGATTTGCGTGGCGGCACCTCGAGGCAACGCTGCTCGAGCAGCTCGGCGATGCGCGCTTCGAGGTCAAGGCCAACCACTGCATCCTGACGACCGCGCTGGGCCCGGACCGTGTCCGCGAATGGCTGGCGGAGGTGTTCCCGCGAGTGCACGTACTCAGCGTCGGCCGCTCGATCGATCTTTACAAGGATGTGGGCCTGCCGTCCGAGGTCGCGGAGCGGTATTCCTTCAGTAGCATGGTCGGCACGCATGTCGTCGGCCATACGCGCATGGCAACCGAATCGGCTGTGACGCCGGAAAACGCGCACCCATACACGGCGGGGGAGGACTGGTGCCTGGTCCACAACGGCTCGCTTGCCAATCCCGGCTCGCTGCGCCGCAAGCTCGTGAAGCTCGGCCGCCGCTTTGAGAGCGACTGCGACACCGAGGGCGCCTGCCGCTACCTGCATTGGCGCCTGCAGATGGGCGAAACGCTCGAGACCGCGCTCGAGCACGCCTTCGACGACTTCGACGGCTTCTTCACGTTCCTGATGGGCACGGAGGACAAGCTCGCGCTGGTCCGCGATCCGTTCGCCTGCAAGCCGGCGATCGTGGCCGAGACCGACGACTACGTCGCGATCGCCTCGGAGTTCCGCTCGCTCGCGCACCTGCCGGGCGTGAAGCACGCGCAGCTGTTCGAGCCGAAGCCCGCGGAGGTGTACTCATGGTCCGTGCAATGAAGGCCAAGGCCGGGCGCGTCGTGTTCGACCTCGCGCAGCAGCCGGTCCGGGCGCTCAACCAGTTCCTGCATGGCGACCTGAGCAACATCACGGCTGTCGTCGTCGACAATCCCGACGGTGCGAACAGCATCGCGGTCGGCGTGAACGCGCCGGTCAACGTCGACGTCTACGGGCATGCCGGCTACTACGTCGGGGGCATGAATCAGCACGCGTCGGTGGTGGTGCACGGCAATGCCGGGCCCGGCTGCGGCGAGAACATGATGTCGGGCCGGGTCGAGGTGACGGGCTTCGCGAGCGGCGGAGCCGGCGCGTCCGCGCACGGCGGCCTGCTGGTGATCCGCGGTGACGCCGGCCTGCGCTGTGGCATATCGCTCAAGGGGGGCGATATCGTCGTCGGTGGCGACGTCGGCAGTTTTTCGGCCTTCATGGCGCAGGCAGGACACATCGTGATCTGCGGCGATGCTGGCGACGGCCTCGGCGACTCGCTCTACGAGGCTGTGATCTACGTGCGTGGAACGGCGCGCTCGCTCGGCGCCGACGCGCGCATCGAGCCGATGACCGACAGCGACTACGCCACGGTCGCCCGCTTGCTCGCCGACGCCGGGATGCGGCACTCGCCCGGCGACTTCAAGCGCATCGCTTCCGCGAAGGCCCTGTACCACTGGAACGCCGACGCCAATCAGGCCTACTAGGGCTTCGCGCGCACAAGGATCCCGGCCATGGCTACCAGACCCCGACTCGATACGGACGCGACGAGCGCGTCGCTCAGCCTGGAGGAAAGTGCGGGGCTCAACCGTCACATCATCCAGTACATCCAGCACGCCGCGGCAACCGGTCTCTATGAGATCCGCGGCCTCGGGGCGAAGCGGGTGCTGCCGCACTTCGACGACCTGGTATTTCTCGGCGCCTCGCTGTCGCGCTATCCGCTCGAGGGCTACCGCGAGAAGTGCTCGTCGAAGACGCTGCTGGGGACGCGTTTCGCGAAGAAGCCGATCGAACTCGAGGTGCCGATCACGATCGCCGGTATGAGCTTTGGAGCGCTATCGGCCAACGTCAAGGAGGCGCTCGGGCGCGCCGCAACCGAGATCGGCACGTCGACGACCACCGGCGACGGCGGGATGACGTCGGAGGAGCGGCAATCGTCGAAGACGCTCGTCTACCAGTGCCTGCCGTCGCGCTACGGCTTCCGTCCGGACGACGTGCGCCGCGCCGATGCAATCGAGATCGTGATCGGTCAGGGTGCGAAGCCGGGTGGCGGCGGGATGCTGCTAGGCCAGAAGGTGAGTGCGCGGGTCGCGAAGATGCGCACGCTCCCGGAGGGAATCGACCAGCGCTCGGCCTGCCGCCACCCCGACTGGACCGGCCCGGACGACCTCGCAATCAAGATCAAGGAGTTGCGCGAGATCACCGACTGGCAAAAGCCGATCTACGTGAAGGTCGGCGCCACGCGCGTCTTTCACGACGTCAAGCTCGCGGTGCACGCTGGCGCCGACGTCGTCGTGGTCGACGGCATGCAGGGTGGAACTGCGGCGACGCAGGTCGCGTTCATCGAACATGTCGGCATCCCGACGCTTGCTGCGGTGCGGCAGGCTGTGGACGCGCTCGAAGAGCTGAACATGACGGAGGAGGTCCAGCTGATCGTGTCCGGCGGTATTCGCACCGGCGCGGACGTCGCGAAGGCACTCGCCCTCGGGGCAACCGCCGTGGCGATCGGCCAGGGCGTGCTGGTCGCGCTTGGCTGCAATTCAGCCAGCTACATCCAGCGTGGTGAGCACCGCTCGGCACTTGAGGATTATCACCGCCTCGGCACGGCGCCGGGCTACTGTCATCACTGCCAGACCGGCAGGTGCCCGGTCGGCGTGACGACCCAGGACTCGATCCTCGAGCAGCGCCTTGAGCCTGCGGTCGGTGCGAAGCGGGTGCGCAACTACCTGAAGACGCTCAACATGGAATTGACCATGATTGCCCGCGCCTGCGGCAAGCAAGACGTGCACCACCTCGAGCGGGAGGACCTTGTGGCGCTCACGATCGAGGCGGCGGCGATGGCCGGCGTGCCGCTTGCCGGCACCTCGTGGATCCCTGGCCGCAACGGGAATCCGTGACGGCCCAAGATGCGAATCGCGAGCGACCCAGAGGACGTGATGGCCGTGTACCAGGGGGAGGTATGCGGCGACGCGCTTCTTTCGGCGCTGCTCGCCACCGCCGCTTCGCCCCCGCACCGCAGGCAGGTCGCCAAGATGCTGCAGCGGGTGTCCGAAGCGAACGTGCGCCTGCGGCCCTTTCTCGCGCGGCTCGGCCTCAGCGAGGTCGAGGATGAAAGCGCTCGCGCCGGGGGCCGACGTGCCGCTCAGCGTCTGGTGACACTCCCGTGGCCGGATTTCCTCACCGCACTCGGCGCCGAGATCGAAGCGTACGTCGAGCGCTCCCGGAAGATCGCCGAGCGCGCTCGTGGATGATTGCGCGCCACTCCCGTTCATGGTCGAGCTCGAGCGGCGCTTTCCGCGCTGTGTCGCGGCCGAGCGCGACGGCCTGCCCGGCGATGCGCTCGCTGCAATCGTGCCGCAGCTCGAGTATCTGTGCGGTGGCGACGCTGCGCCCGTCGCCGTCCGGGTCGTGGAGGCCGCGACATGACGAGCCTGCGCGTGCTTGACGCCACAATGCGGCGCGCGCTACATGCCGTCTCCGGTTCGCGTGGTCCACTGCGGCCATGCGCGGATCGCCGGGTCACGACGCAACCCGGCACATGACCTGGTCATTCAGTCATCTTGCGATCTAGAGAGGGGAAGTGTATGCCGCGGGATCCAAAACACGACGTGCTGTTTCAGCCGATCAAGATCGGCCCGAAGACGCTGCGGAACCGGTTCTACCAGGTGCCGCACTGCATCGGCGCCGGCTCTGACCGGCCCGGCTTCCAGGCCGCGCATCGCTCGCTGAAGGCCGAGGGCGGCTGGGCCGGCATCAATACCGAGTACTGCTCGATCCACCCGGAATCCGACGACACGCATCGCCTGTCGGCGCGCTTGTGGGACGACGGCGATGTGCACAACCTGCGCGCGATGTGCGACCACATCCATCAGCACGGCGCGCTCGCGGGCGTCGAGCTGTGGTACGGCGGCTCGCACTCCCCGAACATGGAATCGCGCGCCACGCCGCGCGGGCCGAGCCAGTACGCGTCGGAATTCGAGACTCTGACCTATTGCAAGGAGATGGATCTCGACGACATCGCCCAGGTGCAGCAGTACTACGTCGACGCGGCACTGCGCGCACGCGATGCGGGCTTCGACATCGTCTACGTGTATGGCGCCCACTCGTACCTGCCGCTGCAGTTCCTGTCGCCGTACTACAACAAGCGCACCGACCACTACGGCGGTTCTCTAGAGAACCGGGCCCGGTTCTGGCTCGAATCGCTCGAGAAGGTCCGGCACGCGGTCGGCAGGGACTGCGCGATCGCGACGCGCTTCGCCGTCGACACGCTTTACGGTCAGAGCGGCGTCGAGGTCGAGGTCGACGGCGTCAAATTCGCACGCCTTGCTGACCCGCTCGTCGACCTCTGGGACATCGACGTCGGCGACATTGCCGAGTGGGGTGAGGACGCAGGCCCGTCCCGCTTCTATCTGCAGGGCCACCAGGTGCCCTGGACGCAATTTATCAAGGCGGTCGTCAAGAAGCCGGTGCTCGGGGTCGGGCGCTTCACCGACCCAGAGAAGATGGCCGAGATCGTCACCAAGGGCATCGCCGACATCATCGGTGCCGCGCGGCCGTCGATTTCGGACCCGTTCCTGCCGAAGAAGATCGACGAGGGACGCATCGACGACATCCGCGTCTGCATCGGCTGCAATGTCTGCATCTCGCGCTGGGAGATCGGCGGCCCGCCGATGATCTGCACGCAGAACGCCACGGCCGGCGAGGAATACCGCCGCGGCTGGCATCCGGAGAAATTCCCGAAGAAGGGCTCAAACGACGCCATCCTGGTCGTCGGCGCCGGACCGGCGGGTGCCGAGTCGGCGCGCGTCCTGATGGAACGTGGCTACACGGTGCACTTGTACGACACCGCGCAGAAGATCGGCGGCCACGTGAACCAGCTGGCGCAGCTGCCGGGCCTCGGCGAGTGGGGCTACCACCGCGACTACCGGGAGCTCCAGATCACGAAGCTCGCGAAGCGCAACAAGGAGTGCCAGGTCGCGCTCGGCCAGAAGCCGATGACGGTCGGCGACGCGCTCGCCTACGGCGCGGAGAAGATCATCGTCGCCACCGGATCGTCATGGAATGCCGACGGCACCAACTGTCTTTCGCACGAAGGCATCCCCGGGGCTGACGGGTCGCGGCCGGACCAGCTGACGCCCGAGCAGATCATCGAGGGCAAGAAGAAGATCGGCAAGCGGGTCGTGATCCTGAACGCGGACACGTACTTCATGGCGCCGAGCCTTGCGGAGAAGCTCGCGGTGGCTGGCCACGAGGTCACGCTGATCACTGGCGTGCACCTCGCGAACTACATGCACTTCACACTTGAATACCCAAACATGATGCGGCGGCTCCACGAGCTGCACGTCCACGTTCACGAACACCAGTTCTGCTCGCGCATCGAGCCGGGGCGGATCCAGGTCTACAACGTCTGGGGCGATGGCTCGAAACGCACCTATCGCGGGCCCGGCCGACCGCCGCGCGACGAGAACAAATCGCACCACTGGCTCGACTTCGATTCGCTGGTGCTGGTGACCGGCCGGCACTCGCACGACGGTCTGTTCCGGCAACTGAAGGAGCGGCGCGCCGAGTGGACCAAGCACGGCGTCAAGGACGTGTACCTGATCGGCGACGCGGAGGCGCCGCGGCTGATTGCCGATGCAACCTTCGCCGGGCAACGCATCGCCCGCGAGATCGAGGAGCCGAACGCGCAGCTGCCGATGGCCTACAAGCGCGAGGTCGCGAAGTGGGGCGTGGCGCATCTTTCGGGTGGCAATCCGGCGATCGAGTACAAGCTCTGAGCGGGGTCGGGCAGCGGCGTCGTATCGCGGCCGGGCCGGCGGGGCCGGCCGCGGTCCGACGCGCACCGACGACAGCACGATGATCGACAGCCAGAGCATCACGAGGACACTGTTCGAGGGCTTCCGCCCGCTCGCGGTCGCGGTGTTCTATGGCGTCGGGTTCGGAGCCTGCGGATTGTTCTTCTGGGGAGCCTGGACGCAGCTGCGAAAGTACCGCTATGGCACGCGCTACGCCTCCGACGGGGCGCTCGTCGGGCGATTCGCCGGCATGATGGCAGCGATACTCAGCCACCGCACGCTCGATCGTCGTGATCGCGGCGCCGGCGCGGCGCACCGGCTGATCTTCTATGGCTTTGCGCTGCTCTTTCTCGGCACTTCAACGATCACGCTCGAGTACGACGTCCTCAAGCCGCTCGCCGGCATTCGCTTTTGGTACGGGGACTTCTATCTGTGGTTCTCGCTCGTGCTCGACGCCGCCGGCGTGATGCTGATCGGTGGCCTCGCCTACATGATGTACCGGCGGGGCTGGCTGAAGCCCCCGAAGCTCGACTACGCGCGTCCGGACCGCGGCCCCGACGACCCGGACTCCGATCGAACTGGCTATCGGATCGAGGACTGGGCGTTCCTGTGGGCACTATTGCTGATCGCCGTGACCGGCTTCGTTCTCGAGGGCGCACGCCTCGTGTGGCTCGAAGCGCGACCGGCCGTCTGGGACTATCGCTGGTGGTCGCCGCTAGGCGCCGCCACGGCCGTCGCGATGAACGCCGCTGGCCTCTCGCCCGCGGGCGCCGGGAGCCTGCGCGACGCATTGTGGTGGTTCCACGGCCTGCTCGCGCTCGGTTTCATCGCGCTGATCCCGACGTCGAAGGTCAAGCACATCTTCACCGCCAGCGCGTCGCTGATGTTCAGGGATCCGCTCGCGGCGCAGCGGTTGCCGCGCGTGCCCGAGGACCAGAAGCGCGCCGGCTACCAGTACATCACCGATTTCAACTGGAAGCAGCTGCTGAACCTCGACGCCTGCACGAAGTGCGGTCGTTGCCACGAGGCCTGCCCGGCGCAGGCCACTGGCGCGCCACTCTCGCCGCGCGACGTCATCCTGTCGCTGCGCGAGTTCGCGAACCACGCGCTCTCCGCGGGCTCGCTGCCGGAGCAGGTGGAGCTCGACATCCATGGCAAGAACCCGGGTCAGGTGGCGATGGAGACGCTGTGGTCGTGCCGCACGTGCATGGCCTGCGTCGAGATCTGTCCGGTCGCGGTCGAGCACGTACCGATCATCGTGCAGATGCGCCGCAAGCTGGTCGAGGCCGGTGAGATGGACCCGCTGCTGACCAAGACGCTGCAGACGATCCACAAGACCGGCAATTCATTCGGCGAGTCGAAGCGCAAGCGGGCGGCCTGGACCAAGGCGCTGCCGTTTCCGATCAAGGACGCGCGCAAGGAGCCGGTGGACGTGCTTTGGTTCGTCGGCGACTACGCGTCCTTCGATCCACGCAATCAGCGGGTCACGCAGACCTTCGCGACGCTGCTGCACGAGGCGGGCGTCGACTTCGGACTCCTGTACGAGGCCGAATCGAACGCCGGCAACGATGTGCGGCGGGTCGGGGAGGAGGGACTCTACGAGGTGTTGGCCGGTGCCAACATCGAGGCGCTCGGTGGCGCCACTTTCAAGAGCATCGTTACGACCGACCCGCATTCTTACAACACGATCCGTAACGAGTACCCCGATTTCGGCGGTCGCTTCGAAATCCAACACTACACGACGCTGCTGCGCGAGCTGCTGTCGAGTGGCCGCCTGCAGGTGACCAAGCCGCTGAGCTACCGCACGACGTTTCACGACCCCTGCCACCTCGGCCGCTTCAATAAGGGCTACGAGGCGCCGCGCCAGATCCTCAGGCAGATCGGCTGCGAGCTCGTCGAGATGGGGCGTTGCCGCGACAACTCCTTCTGCTGCGGCGCGGGTGGCGGCCGGATCTGGGTCCCGGATCCGGTCGGCAGCGAGAAGCCGGCGCAGAACCGGATCCGCGAGGCGGCGGCGATCGATGGCCTCGAGGTCTACGTCGTGAGCTGCCCGAAGGATCTGACGATGTTCGAGGACGCGCTCAAGACCACGGACAACGAGGGTCGTTTCGTGGTCCGCGAGCTCATCGAGCTCGTTCGCGAGGCAGTGGCAGCTCCGGTCGAACCAGCCGCGGTGGCGGGCCGCGAATGACTGTCCGGCACCACCCGGGACCAGACCTGAGCCGGGCGCGCGTCGCGCGGCGCTGAAACCCTGACAATCGATATCTGGATGCGGAGCCCATGAAGATACTAGTGACGGTGAAGCAGGTGGCGGCGCTCGATGAGGACTTCGAGATCCGCGCGGATGGCAAAGACGTTGAGCCCGATTTCCTCGTGCGCGACCTCAACGAGTGGGATGACTACTCGCTTGAGGAGGCGGTGAGGATTAAGGAAGCTGGCGCGGACGTCGAGATCGTCGCGCTGACCGTCGGACCGGCGGGCGCAGACGAGGTCCTGCGGAAGTGCCTCGCGAAGGGTGCCGACCGGGCGGTCCGCGTCTGGGACGACGCCGTCGAGGGCTCCGACAGCATCGCGATTGCGATGATCGTCGCCGCCGCGGCGCGCCGCGAAAAGCCGGACCTGCTGTTCGCCGGCGTGCAATCGTCGGACCATGGGTTCGCGTCGACCGGAATCGCCGTGGCCGGCATCCTCGGCTGGCCGCACGCGGCGGTCGTCAACCAGCTCAGCTACACGCCGGGTGAGCCTCGCGCGGCGATCCGCCGCGAGCTCGAGGGCGGCTTGCTGCAGGCGATGCAGATCGCCTGCCCGGCGGTGCTCACGATTCAGCTCGGCATCAATACGCCGCGCTATGCCTCGCTGCGGAGCATCAAGCAGGCCGCCGCGAAGCCCATCGAAGTGCTGTCGCTTGAGGACGTCGCGCTGTCCGCAGCCGACGTCGGCGAAGCAGGCTCGCGTTCTCGCGTCCGCCGTATGTACGTACCGCCGAAGGGGCGGGCGGAGATGATCGAGGGCACGGTCGCGGAGCAGGCGGCCCGGCTCGCGGCGCTCATCAAGGAATTCAAGGGAGACGCGGCATGAGCGGGATTCTGGTCATCGCCGAGCAGCGCCGCGGCGAGCTACGGCCGACATCGCTCGAGCTGATCGGGGCGGCCGTGCCGCTCAAGCCGGCGTCAGGCGGCGCGCTCACCGTTGCGATCGTGGCGCCGGAGCCGGAGCGCCTAGTGCCGGCACTGATGCTCGACGGCGTCGACGAGATCCTGACGGTCAAGGGCGGAGCGGGCGACTTCGACCCCGACACGATGACCGCGGCCGTCGCCGGCCTGGTCCGGACGCGTGCGCCGAGCCTCGTGCTCTTGCCGCACAGCGTCGACTCGATGGGCTACGCCGCGGCGCTCGCCGCGTCCGCCGACCACGGTTTCGCCACCGACGTCTTCAAGATCGAGACCGAAGCCGGCGGCTGGATCGCGACGCGCGGCGGGTATGGTCAGAAGGTCAATGTCGAGCTGGATTTCCCGGGCCGGGCGGTGGTCGTGCTGGCCGTGCGTGGCAACGTGTTCAAGCCACCTGAGGGCGCCGGCACGCCGACCGTCACCGCCGTGCCGCACGCAGGCGCGCCGACGCGCGTGGCTGCCGGCGACTACATCGAACAGTCGTCAGCGGACGATGTTGACATGACGACGGCCGAGTTCATCCTGACCATCGGCCGCGGCATCGGCGAGGAGTCCAAGGTCGAGCAGTTCCGGGAGCTTGCCGCTGCGGTCGGCGCGACGCTGGGTTGCTCGCGCCCGATTGCCGATTCCGGCTGGCTGCCGAAGAGCCGGCAGGTAGGCCAGTCCGGCAAGACGGCGAGCGCGTGCAAGCTCTATCTGGCAATGGGTGTATCCGGGGCGATCCAGCACCTGGCAGGCATGAAGCACGTCAGCACCATCGTTGCGGTCAACAGTGACTCGGGCGCCTCAATTTTCAGCGTCGCCAAGTACGGCATCGTCGGCGACCTCTTCGAGGTGGCGGCCGAGCTGAGGAGTCATTTTTGAAAACCGGGAACGGCAGGCCCGCGGTCCGTCCGAGCGGTGCGCGGCACTTCGCCGGCCGGTCGGCGTCAGCGGCCAGTGCGGCCTGCAACAAGGGGACAACAAGGTGACAACGGCCGCAAGCGGCTCTGAATCGACCGACGCAGCGCAATCGCCCGCCACGGGCCTCGAGCGCGGCATCGACTGGACTGGCGCGTTCTGGGTGGCGAGCGGCGTCCCGCCGCTGGTGCTGTTCGGCATCGGCGCGATCGCCGCGACCGTCGGCAAGGTGTCCTGGATCATTTGGATGGCCTCGATCGCGCTCGGCTTCATCCAGTCGTTCACCTACGCCGAGATAGCCGGACTGTTTCCGAACAAGTCCGGCGGCACGTCCGTGTACGGCGCGATCGCATGGGTGCGGTACAGCAAGATCATCGCGCCCGTCTCGGTGTGGTGCAACTGGTTCGCCTGGTCGCCGGTGCAGGCGATCGGGTCCGGGCTCGCTGCCGGCTACATTCTGAATGGGCTCTTTGCGCCGGATTCGCTCGTCAACACCTGGCAACTGACGCTGCTCGACCTCGGTATGCTGAAGAGCGGCCTGACGCTGCGGATCAACGCGGTTTTCATCCTCGGCGCAGTGCTGATGCTGGCCGTCAAGTTCATTCAGGACGGCGGCATCCTGCGCTCTGCCAACACGACCAAGATCATCGGCATCTCGGCGATGATTCCGCTGATTCTGATTGGCATCCTGCCGCTCTTCACCGGCGACGTGATCAATGCGCATTTCACCGAGCACTTCCTGCCGCTCGTGCCGCTGGCGCACGACGCGGCGGGCAACGTCGTCGACGGGACCTACGACCTCGCAGGCATCACGGTGATCGCGGGCGGCATGTACCTCGCCGCATGGTCGACCTACGGCTTCGAGACGGCGGTCTGTTATACCGGCGAATTCAAGAACCCGAAGACGGACACGTTCAAGGCGGTCTTCTACTCGGGTCTCTTGTGCGTTGTCGTGTACACACTCGTGCCATTTTCGTTCCAGGGCTTCCTCGGTCTCGGAGAGCTCGTGACTCCGGCGGTGCTCGATGGGCAGGGCAACATTGTCACCCCGGCCGTATACAGCGGCATGCTCGCGCCCGACATCTCCAACAACATCGGCGTTGCGCGGGTGATGGCGCAGATGGTCCACATCGGCGGTCCGGTAGGCGGCGCCATCGTCGTCATCATGCTGATCCTGGCGCTTGTGCTGTCGATCATGACGTCGATGGCCGGCTCCTCGCGGACGCTGTACCAGTCAGCTCTGGACGGCTGGCTCCCCAAGTACCTGTCGAAGGTCAATAGTCACGGCGCCCCGACCAACGCCATGCTGACGAATCTCGGCTTCAACCTGCTGCTCTTGCTGATGTCGGACTACGTCTTCGTCCTCGGTGCATCCAACGTCGGCTACCTGATATTCAACTTCCTCAACTTGAATTCCGGCTGGATACACCGCGTCGACCGCCCGAACCAGCTCCGGCCGTGGC
>JANXZZ010000304.1 GCA_025355245.1 Pseudomonadota bacterium
GGTCGAGCGCCGCCTGGCGCGCGACCCCGAGAAACTAGAGCGCCGCCGCCCGGTCGGCGGCTTCGGCGCGCAACACCGCGAGGTGACTGAACGGTGGCCAGCGCGCGGCCGCGCGCTCCTCGAGTGCGCCCGTCGCGAAGTCCTCGTAGCCGCCGGCGAGCAGCCGGGTCAGCAGCGGATGGTCGGGGCATGCGGTCTGGATCAGCACCTCGCCCGGACGGCTCGCGCGACCGGCGCGCCCCGCGACCTGGACGATGCTCTGCGCGAGGCGCTCGCTGGAACGAAAGTCCGTGCCGAACAGGCCCTGGTCGGCATTGAGGACGACCACCAGCGTCACGTCCGGAAAATCGTGCCCCTTGGTCAGCATCTGCGTGCCGACCAGGATCCGCGCATCGCCGCCGTGCACGCGCTCGAGCGCGGCCTCGATCTCGCCGCGGCTCCTGACCGTGTCGCGGTCGATGCGCACCACCGGCACCCCGGGAAAAAACTCATCGAGCGCGTCCTCGATGCGCTCGGTGCCCTGGCCGACGGGCTTGAGTTCGGTCGCGCACTGGGGGCATGCGAACGGTACGGGTGCCTGCGCGCCGCAGTGATGGCAGATGAGGCGGTGGGACTTGAGATGCACGGTGAAGCGCGAGTCGCAGGCCGCGCACGGTGCCGCCCAGCCGCAGCCGGGACAGAAGAGCGCGGGCGCAAAGCCGCGGCGGTTGAGATAGAGGAGCACCTGCCCGCCCGCGCCCAGGTGGCGCTCGATCGCGAGCACCGCCGGGGTTGCGATGCCGTGCCGCGCCTCGTGCATGCGCAGGTCGACGAGAGCCGTCTGCGGCTGCCCGGCGGCGCCGGTGCGCAACGGCAGGCGCAGCATGCGATAGCGGCCGGTGAGCGCGTTGTTGAGCGTCTCGAGCGCGGGGGTCGCGGAGCCGAGCACGACCGGGATCCCGTGGCGCTGGGCGCGGAACAGCGCCAGGTCGCGCGCCGAGTAGCGAAAGCCCTCCTGCTGTTTGTAGGAGGCGTCGTGCTCCTCGTCGATGACGATGACGCCCGGTCGCGCGAGTGGCACGAACACCGCCGAGCGCGTGCCGATCACGATCGGCGCGTGCCCCGAGCGCGCTAGGCGCCAGCGCTCGAGGCGCTCGGTGTCGCTGAGCCCCGAGTGCAGCACCGCGAGCGGCACCGCAAAGCGCGCGCTGAAACGCTGCACCGCCTGCGGGGTCAGCGCGATCTCGGGGACGAGCACGAGCGCCTGTTCGCCGCGCGCGAGCACAGAGGCGATGACCCTGAGATAGACCTCGGTCTTGCCGCTGCCGGTGACGCCGTTCAACAGGAACGGCGTGAACGAGCCGAGTGCGGCATCGATCGCCGCGACCGCCGTGCGCTGGTCCGGCGTCAGCACTGGACCCGCCGCGGGCGTGACTTCGCCCGCGACCGGGGGCGCGGGCTCCACCTCGAAGGCCTCCACCCAGCCGCGCTCGAGAAAACCGCGCAGCGCCTCGCGCGTGTTGCCACCGGCCGCCTCGAGCTCCTCCTCCCCGATCGAGGGGCGCGACGCGAGCGCGGAGAGCAGCGCCTTCTGCCGCGTCCCCAGGTGCGGCGGCGCGGTCGGCGGCGTCCCGCCCGCCAGCCGCCAGCGGCGCTCGCGGGCCCTGAGCGGCCGGCCGGCGCGCAGCAGCGCGGGCAGGGCGGCGGCGAGGGCCTCGCCGAGCGGGTGGTGGTAGTAGTCGGCCGCGAAACGCACGACCTCGAAGGCCACCGCGTCGAGCGGTGCCTCGTGGTCGATCAGCGTCAGCGCGGCGCGTAGTTTTGGGTCCGGCACCTCCGAGTGATCGGCGGTCTCGATGAGGACCCCGATCAGGCGCCGGCGGCCGAAGGGGACCTCGAGGCGCCGGCCCGGAAGGAGGTCGGCGGGGTCGGCGTCGGGGGGCGGCCGGTAGTCGAAAAGCCGCCTGAGCGGCGTGTCGAGCGCGACGCGCAGGATTCGGGGCCTCGGCACCGCTTTCTGGGAATTACTCAATATTATCAGTATATTGGGGCGATTCTGGGAGTCTGGGGGCTCGCGGACGGAGGGGGTGGCGCCGTCGCCAACCGGCGCCATTCGTGCGCCGGTTCCGTCAACGGCACCCGAGAGCGGACGTTATACCCGGCAGGAACCGCAGCAACCAGCCGCGGCCAGACTTTAAGAACGGGTGGACGCCGCGGATCCGCGGCCCGAGTGTTGGACCCTCGAATGGACGGCTCTGTTACCCTGCCGCGCGATGAATTGCTGAGCCTCGCCGGGCGCTTCCCGGCGTGGGCGCGGGAGGGTGATCTGGACGCGACGCGCGAACTCGAGCAGTTCCTGAAGGAAGTCGAACGGCGCGCGTTCCGCATTGCCGACATCGCGCTTCGCAATCCCGACGATGCGCTCGACGTGGTCCAGGAAGCGATGATCCAGCTCGCGCGCAGCTACGGTTCGCGGCCGAGCGAGGAGTGGCGACCGCTGTTCCACCGGATTCTGCAGAACCGCATCCACGACTGGCAGCGGCGCCGCCGCACGCGCTCGAAGGTCATCGCCTGGTGGACCGGCGGCACGCGGGCGGACGACGACGAGACGCCGGATCCGATCGAGAACGCACCGTCCACGGAAGCGGCACCCGGCCAGCGCCTCGAGAACGACGAGGCGATGGCGGCGCTCGACGGCGCGCTCAACCGCCTGCCCGCGCGCCAGCAGCAAGCCTTCCTGCTGCGCAACCTCGAGGGTCTCGACGTCGCTGCAACCGCCGCCGCGATGGGCTGCTCCGAGGGCAGCGTGAAGACACATTATTTCAGGGCGCTTAAGTCGCTGCGCGAGCAGCTGGGTGAGCACTGGCCATGAACCGCGAACCGCCGCTGACCGATCGAGATGCCGTCTTCGAGGAACGCGCACGCGCGCTGCTCAGCGCCAGCAGCGATGCGGTCGAGGGCCGGATCCGTTCGCGTCTGACTGCGGCGCGCTTCGTCGCGCTCGGCGAGCTCGAGAAGCGGTCGGTAGTACCGCGCTTTCGCGTGCCGGGCACGTGGCTGCCGGCAGGCGCGCTCGCGGCGGCGGCGCTGCTCGTGATCGCGGTCTGGGCGGTGCGCCCGGACGGCGCAACGACCGCGGTCGTCGCCGAGGTGAGCCCGGTCGAGGATGCGGAGATACTCGCCTCGAACGAAGAGCCCGAGCTTTACTCGGACGATGCGGATTTCTACGAGTGGGCGGGCAGCGACTCGAACGGCGGACCCGGATGAATCACGGACACCCGCGATCGTGCGCCTAGGAATTCTGGTGATTGGGGTCAGTTCACTGCTGCTTCCGGCCGTCGGCCACGCCGTGGAGCCGCCGGCGACGACGCCGGACAGTGAGTTCCTGGAGTTCCTCGGCAGCGGGGACGACGGTGACCCGGAACTGCAGCAGTACCTCGTCAAGAAGGACGATCCGCGTCCCGACGACGCGAAACCGACGCCGAAGCGCGGGGATGGAAAGACATGAAGCCGGGCACGCTGATTCATCGAACCTCGCCCGCGGCAGCGGCGGTGCTGGCGCTGGCGCTCATCGCCAGCGCCCCGACGCCCGCGCAAGCCGATGAACCGCAGGCCAGCGCCACCGCGAGCGCCGGAGTCGAGTGGTCGCAACTGAATCCGCGCCAGCGCGAACTGCTCACGAAGTTCCAGGGCCAATGGAGCCAGCTGCCGCCCGAGCGCCAGGCCGCGCTCGCCAAGGGCAGCCAGCGCTGGCTCGGCATGTCCCCCGAGCAGCGCGGCCAGGCGAAGCAGCGCTTCGAGAAGTTCAGCGCGCTGCCGCCCGAGCAGCGCAACCAGGTCCGCGAGCGCTGGCGCCAGTTCCAGAGCCTGCCTCCCGAGGAACAAGCGCGCGTACGGCAGAACTTCCAGCGTTTCCACCAGCTGCCGCCCGAGCAGCGCCAGAAGCTGCGCAAGCGCTGGCAGCAGTTGACGCCCGAGCAGCGCAAGCAGGTCCGCGAGCGCGTGCGCGCGCGCAGTGCGCCGCCGCCGCATCGTCCCGGCGGCTGAGCGCCCCGCCGTGAAGTCGGCGGCGGGTCACGTTTTCGAGAGTTGCCTGGAAAGAACTGTCGCGCCCGACCGACAGTGACTTGAGTTTGTGCGCCGATCTCCGTTTACTCGGGGACCTGTAGTTACGGCACGAGGCGCCCGTGCGCACGATCCCCCTTTCGTCCCCCCGATTCCTGCTCGGCGCCGTCGGCTGCTTCGCCTGCGCGAGCGCCTTCGCCCGCCCGCCGTTGGAACAAGCCGACAACCTGCTGAACGACAGCTTCACGCTGCAGGCGGGGCTCATCCTCTCGTCCAACCAGACGGAGCTGCGCCGTGACTCGAGCGCCGGCACCCCCGGCACCAGCGTCGGTGCCGAGCGTGACCTCGGCCTGCCATCGAAGAAGCTCACGGGATTCGCCGAGATGATGTTCCGCATGAAGAAGCGGCACCGCATCCGCCTCTCGGATTACTACCTGCCGCTCGACCGCCACGGCACGGCGACCGTCAAAAACACCATCAACTTCGGTAACACAACCTACAACGTCAACGACACGATCGTGAGCTCGCTCAAGGTACGCTCGCTGGCCCTCACCTACAGCTACTCGTTCTTCCAGAGCGAGCGGATCGAGATCGGCGCCTCGCTCGGCTTCAACGTGCTCGGCTTCGACGGCCAGGTCGCCGTCCCGGCGCGCCTCAGGACCGAGTACGCGGAGAATTCGGCGCCGGCGCCGCTCGGCGGGCTCGACGGCACGTTCCGCATCAGCAGCCGGTTCTACGCCGAGCTGCGCGGCCAGTACATCAAGGGCTCGATCAGCGGCGTTAATGCGTCGCTCAAGACTTTCACGGGCAACCTGCTCTTTCGCATGAACCCGAACGTCACGTTCGGCCTGGGCTACATCGGCTATTCGGCGGCCGTGGAGGTTTCGAATCTCGCGGACCGCGGCCACTACAGCCTCTCGTCCAAGGGCCCGCAGCTGTTCGCCCGCGCCGGATTCTGATCGTAGCGGCGCCGCGATCCTCAATGATCGAACGGGCTCAGCACGCCGAGCCCGCCGCGCTGCAAGACGTGCGTGTAGATCAACGTCGTGCTGATATCGGCATGGCCGAGCAACTCCTGCACGGTCCGAATGTCCGAGCCTCCCTCGAGCAAATGAGTCGCGAAGCAGTGCCGCAGCGTGTGGCAGCTGGCGGGCTTGGCGATCCCGCTGCGCCGCACGGCCGCGTGCATTGCGTATTGGATCGGACGAAGCTGCAGGTGCGGGCGCACCCAGTGACCCGAGTCGCGATCGAGGCAAAGCGTTCGCGCCGGAAACAGGAATTGCCACGCCAACGACGTCGCGGCGTCAGGGTATTTTCGGGCAAGTCCGGCCGGGAGCAGTACTCCCGCCCGCCCCTGCGCACGCTCGACCCCGTGCACGGCCTTGACGCGCTCGAGCTGCAACTTCAAGGGATCGATCAACTTCTTCGGCATCACCGTCACGCGATCCCTGTTCCCCTTGCAGTCCCGGACAACGAATTGCTTGTACGCGAAGTCGACGTCCTTGACGCGCAGCCGCAGTCCCTCTGTGAGTCGCATCCCAGACCCATAGAGGACCGCGCAGACGAGCCATTCCGTGCCCGTGAGGCAACTGAGCAGGTGGTGTACCTCGTCGCGCGACAGCACCACCGGAATGTGGTCGCTCTTCCGCGCCCTGACGATGCCTTCGAGCCAGGGCAGCTCGAGCTCCAAGACCTGTCGGTAGAGAAACAAGATTGCAGAAAGCGCCTGGTTCTGCGTCGAAGCCGACACGCCGCGATCAACCGCCAGCGACGTCAGGAACGATTCGATATCCGGCGCCTGGAGCACGCGCGGATGCCGCCCCGAATGGAACCGGACGAAGCGCCGGATCCACTGCAGGTATACATTCTCGGTACGCACGCTGTAATGTCGAGTCCTCAGCCGGTCTCTCGCCACGTCGAGGAGTCTCGGAGTAAGCATGGAAGCTTTCTGCCTGGGTGACGAATTGATCCGATCCCCAAATCGAATCACGAAACCAGAATTCGTGCTATCCAATATTCTGATCGAATCATCGCAATATCCCGCGACAAATAGTTCGCCTAAATATTAGTTAGAAGACACTCGGATGTATCTGCTGCTTCCCATCACGATCGTCGCCTTCCTAGTGATTCGATGGTGGGCGATTCGGCGAGTGCGCTTCTATGAACGTGGCGACGTGGCGTCGCGCTTGCTATCGCGCATCTTCGCCCGGACGCCAATTCCGCCAATGCGTCGTGCGATTTTGGAGGAAGGAATCTCCTGGTTGCTGGCCGGCCTTGCCGTCCTAGCATTCTTTGCTGTCCTCTTCGCGGTCGCGATGATTTTCGGACCATTTCGCCCAATTCATGAGTGGGTCCGGTAGCGTCGTGTCTTCTAACTATCGGTTGGAGCGGGCCGTGAACGATAAAGTGCCTTGTATATGGCCGTGTACCGCGGCCGCTCAACCTGGTCGTTAGACGGCATTTCTAGAGGACGAAGGCGATGCCTGATTCGTCGCGTTATTGGTTCCCTGCGAAGCGATACGGCTGGGGTTGGGGCCTACCCGTAACTTGGCAAGGCTGGATCATTCTGCTCCTCTTCCTAATCGCCCAAGTAGCGCTCGTCGTCAGCTTCGTGCCGCATCGTGTGGCCGACTTCACGTTGGGTACGATAATTTTGGTCTCCATGCTCGTAGCAATTTGCTATTGGAAGGGAGAGCCTCCGTCATGGCGGTGGGGCGATCGGGACCCATGACTCCGCCTCGGTGTTACCGTCTAACTAGCGGTTGGAGCGGGCCGTGAACGATAAAGTGCCCCGTACATGGCCGCATACCGCGGCCGCTCAACCTGGTCGTTAGCCGAATGAGACGCGCTGGAGTCGCAGCGATGATAGGCGTCGCGCTCGTAGTTGGCGCCGCGGCTGGTAGCGAACTCACGCGCCGGTACCTGCGGTGGGCATGGGGGTTCACGGATCTCTTCGTCCTGGCTCAGTCCGCTGAAGCGGTTTCACTCGCTCGCGAGCGCGGAACCGAGTCCGGGTACGAGCGTGCGCTTCTCGACTATGCCAAACTGCTCAAGGATCGTACGGACCACGCCGCGCCCGAACTACACGAAGGCATGATCGTGACCGATCTCGCGCTAACGTACGCGCGCCTGGCTCGATTGAAACGACGCCTCGGCGACTCCGAAGCATCGACCGGCTTCGACCGCCTCGCCGCGTCCTTGTGCCCGCGAGTCCTCTGGAAGCACTGCTCAGCGGAAGAGCTCGAGGCCGTTACGTTGCGTCTAGACAGCCCTCGGCGATCTGAAGAGGAGCCCGCCCCAATTGTTGGAGCCGGTCCGGCTAACTAATGGTTGGAGCGGGCCGTGAAAGATAAAGTGCCAGAAAGATGGCCGCATACCGCGGCCGCTCAACCTGGTCGTTAGACGCATGTCGCGCTTTAACTGCCCCAGTTGCGGGTCGTCGCTGATGCCCCACGACCCAGAGTTGCGGGCGGAGCTGTTTCAATGTCACACC
>JANXZZ010000208.1 GCA_025355245.1 Pseudomonadota bacterium
CGCCGGTCGGGCCCATCAGCAGGATCGCGGCCTGCGGCATTCAGCGGCCGCGCAGGAACAGGCGGTCGAGCTCCTCGAGCGTCAGGCGCACCCAGGTCGGCCGGCCGTGGTTGCACTGGTCGGCGCGATCGGTCTGCTCCATGGCGCGCAGCAGCGCGTTCATCTCGGCGAGGTTGAGCCGCCGATGCGCGCGCACCGCGGCGTGACAGGCGACGGTCGCGAGCAGGCGCTCGCGCGCATCGCTGACCTCGGTGGTGACGCCGCGCTCGCTCAACTCCGCGAGTGCATCGCGAACCAGGCCCCCGAGGTCGCGCGTGCCGAAGGCGACCGGCATCTCGCGCACCGCGATCTGCGTTTCGCCAAGGCGCCCGAGCACGATGCCGATCGCCTCGAGTGCGCCGGCCTGCTCCTCGGCGAGCGCGGCCTCCGCGGCGCTGAACTCGAGGACCTGCGGCACCAGCAGCGTCTGACGCGGCACGCCGCCCGTCGCCTCGGCACGCTTGAGTCCCTCGTACAGCACCCGCTCGTGCGCGGCATGCATGTCGATGAGCGCGAGGCCCTCGGCGGTCTCGGCGAGGATGTAGATGCCGTGCACCTGCGCGAGCGCAAACCCGAGCGGGGGCAGCGCCGCCGGCGGCGCAGCCGTCGCCTCCGCCACCGCGTAGGCGCCCGGTGCCTCGCCGCGGCTCTCCGCCGCGCCGAGCAGCGCCCAGTCGAGCCGGCCGGGAACGCTGCGCGGCGAGTCGAACGGCATCGCGCGCTGGCTGGCGACGGCGCCGACCGCCTGGCGCGCGGCGAGCGGCACGGGACCCGCGATCCCGGCGGCGGGACGCGTGCTCGCGAGCACGCTCTCGACGCTGCGCATCACGAAGTCATGGATCGTGCGGCCGTCGCGGAACCGCACCTCGAGCTTTTGCGGGTGCGCGTTCACGTCGACGCGCGCCGGGTCGAGCACGAGGCTCAGCACGTAGGCCGGGTGCCGGCCGTGGAACATCACGTCGCGGTAGCCGAGGCGCACCGCGTTCGCGAGGAAACGATCGCGCACCGCGCGGCCGTTCACGATCAGGTGCTGCTGGTCGGGCTGCGCCCTGGAATATGTCGGCAGCGCGAGCCAGCCGGTCAGCGTGAGGCCGAGCGCGCTGTGCTCGAGGTAGCGGGCTCCGGCCAGGAAATCGGCGCCGAGCAGCGTTGCCAGCCGCTTCTCCTCGCCCGCGCGCTCCGCCGCCGCGTCGAGCGAGAAGACGCGCCGCCCGTTGTTCACGAGCACGAAGCCGACGTCCGGGCGACTGAGGGCGAGGCGCACCAGCATGCGCTCGATGTGCTGGAACTCGGTCGCGGCAGTGCGCACGAACTTGCGCCGCGCCGGCACGTTGTAGAAGAGATCGCGCACCTCGATCAAGGTGCCGGGTGGGTGCGGTGCCGGGCGCGGCGCGCCCGCCACCCCCGCATCGACCTCGAGGCGCGTGCCGTGAGCCGCGGGCAGGCGCCGCGAGGTGAGCGCGAGGCGCGCGACGGAGGCAATGCTCGGCAGCGCCTCGCCGCGAAAGCCGAGGCTGACGATGTGCTCCAGGTCCTCGATGCTGGCGATCTTGCTGGTGGCGTGCCGTTCGAGCGCGAGCGGCAGTTCAAGGGCGTCGATGCCGGCGCCGTCGTCGCGGACCGCAATGAGCGCGACGCCCCCGTGCTCGACCGTGACCTCGATGCGCCGCGCCCCGGCATCGAGCGCGTTTTCGATCAGCTCCTTGACCACGGACGCCGGGCGCTCGACCACCTCGCCGGCGGCGATCTGGTTGACGAGGTGGGATGGCAGGACGCGGATCGACATGGGGAACCGTCGCGGGATGGGCCCGCGGCGGCGCTCGAGTCTAGCAGTCGCTCAGCGCCTGAGTGAGCGCGCCGGCACGCCCATCGGATCGCCCGCGGAGGCGGGAGTCGCGGCCACGAGCGCCGCCATGCGCGTCCCGGGCGGCGGGTTCTCGCGGAAGTAGCTGCGGATGCCGGCGAGGATGGCATCGGCGAGGCGCGCCTGGTGCTGCGGGTCCCTTAGGCGCCGCTCTTCGCCCGGGTTGGTGATGTAGGCGCTCTCGATCAGCATCGAAGGGATGTCCGGGAACTTGAGCACGACGAACCCGGCCTGCTGCACGCGCTGCTTGCGTACGTCGCCCACTTCGTTGAGCTCATCGAGCACCTTGCCGGCCGCGACCATGCTCGCGTTCATGGCCGCCGACTGCGACAGGTCGAGCAGCACCGAGGCGAGCACGTTGCCCTTGTCATCGAGCGACACGCCGCCCATGAGGTCGGCCGCGTTCTGCTGGTCGGCGAGCCACTTTGCCGCGAGGCTCGAGGCGCCGCGCTGCGAGAGCACGTAGACGGAGGAGCCGGTGACGCTGCGATCCGCGACCGCATCGGCGTGAACCGAGACGAAGATATCGGCGCGCGCGGCGCGCGCGCGGCTCACCCGGTCCTCGAGCTTGACGAACACGTCGGCGTTGCGCGTCAGCACCGCGCGCATGCCGGGCTCGGTGTTGATGCGCGCGGCGAGCACGCGCGCAACCGCGAGCGTCACGTCCTTCTCGCGGGTGCCGTCGCGGCCGGTGGCGCCGGGATCGTCGCCGCCGTGGCCGGCGTCGACCGCGATCACGAGGTCGCGGGTCGGCGCGGGCGTGCTGCGCTCGACGACCGGCGCAGCCGGCGGCAGCGCGCTGCGCTCCGTGCCAAGAGACCCAAGGTCGACGACCACCCGCCGGCCCGCGCCGTTCACGGTCTCGGGGAGCACGTGCAGCGCCGCCTTGTGGTCGAGTTCGAGCACGATCCTGAGCGTGCCGCCCGCGCGCGGCGCGACGCGCACGCGCCGGATCAGCCCGGCGCCCGCGGGCACCTTGAGCCCACGCCGGTCGACGGTTGCGGACTTAAGATCGACGACGACCCGGTCGGGGTGGTCGAGCGCAAAGACCGAGAGCGTCGCGGAGGCGGCGAGATCGATGACGAGTCGCCCGGAATCGGCATTGCCGGTGACGCCAAGCGCCTCGACCGCGACCGCGCCCGCCGCGGCGGGTGCGAGCGCGACGCCGAGGATGAGTGCAAGCGCGCCCGCGGAGAGCCGCCCGTCGGGCGCGCGCAATCGGTTCGGTGCGGGGGCACGCATGCGCGGACTCTAGCGCCGCGCTCCAGGAAACTCAAATTGGATTATGGACCTACAGCTCTAAGCTCATGCGTTAGCTGTCTTGAACCGGGCGAGGATCGCCCGGCCGAGCTCGCTCCCGCTCGCGAGGCTGAGCGCCCGTCCCGACGCGAGGTAGTCGAGCGTGAGCGCGAGGTCGGCGCGGGCAGCGACCTCCGGTACCCGCTCCGGCCACTCGACTAGAAGCCACTGGCCGTGCCCCGCGAGGTCGCGGAACCCAAGACCGTCGAGGTCGCCGCCCGCCGCGAGGCGATACCAGTCGAGGTGGTGGACCGTCCGGCCGTCGACCGGGTAGGACTCGATGAGCGTGTAGGTGGGGCTCCGGATCGCGCTCGTGACGCCGAGCGCCTCGAGGAAGCCGCGGGCGAGCGTGGTCTTGCCCGCCCCGAGCTCGCCCGACAGCGTCAGCATCGCGCTGCCCGCCGCGAGACCGACGAGCGCCCGCGCGAGCCTCGCGCCCGCGGCACGGGTCGCCGCTTCGTCGGCGAGCTCGAGGCTCAGCTCGCGGGGTTCACGCATGCCGGCAGCTGTGCGATCAGGTCGGAGGCGAGCAGCCCGCGCTCGCCCGCGCGCGCCATGAGATCCCCGGCGCTCGCGTGCACGAGGACGCCGACGGCCGCCGCGAGCCCGAGCGCGGCGGCAGGATCGGCCTGCTGCGCGGCGATGGCGGCGATGACGCCGGTCAGCACGTCGCCCATGCCCGCCACCGCCATGCCGGGGTTGCCGCGCTCGCAGAGGTAGGGCGCCTCCGCGTCGGTCGCGATCAGCGTCCCGGCGCCTTTGAGCACCGCGACGCCGCCGTAGCGCGCCACCAGGGCGCGCACCGCACCGAGGCGATCGGACTGGACCGCGCTCGCCGCCAATCCCAGCAGCCGCCCCGCCTCGCCCGGGTGCGGTGTCAGGCACCACGCGCTGCGCCGCTGCGGCGCGGCGGCCAGCAGGTTGAGCGCGTCGGCATCGACCACGAGGGGCCGCTCGCAGGCAAAGGCCGCCGCGACCAGCACAGCCGCCCACGGCGTCTGCCCGAGCCCCGGCCCGATCGCGACCACGTCGGCGCGCGCCAGCAGCGGCTCGAGCTCGGCGCGACCGGCAACGGGCGCGCAGATGAGTTCGGGGCGGGTCGCGGCGAGGATCGCGGCGTGCTCGGGCGACGTCGCGATCGTGACCAGCCCCGCGCCCGCGCGCAGCGCCGCCTCGCCCGCAAGGCGCGCGGCACCGGCCATGCCCGCGCCACCCGCGACGATCAGTACCCGGCCGTTGTCGCCCTTGTTGGCGGTCCGCGGCCGGCGCGGCAGCGCGCGCCTCAGCTCCGCGTCGGTGATGCGCTTCAGCACCCCGCGCGAGGCGCCGAAGGCGGCGGCGGGAATGTCGAGGTCGTCGCAGACCAGCCGGCCGACGTGCTCGGGGCCGCGGCCGAGGAAGAAACCCGGTTTCAGTCCCACGAACGCGACCGTCAGCGTCGCGCGCACGGCGACCCCCGGCACGCGCCCGGTCTCGGTGTCGAGGCCGGAGGGCGTATCGAGCGCGAGCACCGGCCGTCCCGAGGCATTCAGGGCCTCGATGACCGCGCCGAGCGGACCCTCGACCGCGCGCGCCAGTCCGGTGCCCAACAGCGCATCGACCACGAGATCGGCGCGGCCGAGCAGCGCCCCGCTCCAGGGCTCGACGAGTCCGCCCGCGTCCCGCCATTCCTCGAGCGCGTGCACGGCATCGGCGCTGTCCGGAGTCCCGCCGGGCGCCGTAACCGTGACGCCGAGGCCGGCCGCGCGCGCGTAGCGCGCGAGCACGTAGCCATCGCCGCCGTTGTTGCCGCGACCGCACAGCACCAGCATCCGGCGCGCGATCGGCCACTGCGCCCTGAGCGCGCCGAGCGCCGCTTCGCCCGCGCGCGTCATCAGCGCGTAGCCGGGGATGCCGAGCACGTCGATCGCGTAGCGGTCCGCGGCGCGCACCGTCGCGGTCGAGTGGATCAGGGCCGGTAGCGGTTGCATGAGCCGATTATCGCGTAGCCGGGGCTTCTATACTCGCGAGAAGCACATGACGACCCCGCCCCTCAGCGAACTTGCGGCGGAATTCAAGCGCCTTGCGCTCGAGTTCGGCTTCGACGACGTCGGCATCGCCGGCATCGACCTCGCCGATGACGAGGCGCACCTGCTCGAGTGGCTGGCGGCTGGCCTGCACGGCGAACTCCACTACATGCAGCGCTTCGGCGCCCGGCGCGCGCGGCCGGGCGCGATCAAGACGGGCACCGTGCGGGTGTTGTCGGTGCGCCTCAACTACTGGCCGTCGAAAGCGCGTGCCGCCGAGGCGGTGCTCGCCGATGCCGAACTCGGCTACGTATCGCGCTACGCGCTCGGGCGCGACTATCACCGCCTGATGCGCAACCGCCTGCAGCGGCTCGCCGATGCGATCGCCGGCAAGATCGGCCCCTTCGGTCACCGCGTGTTCGTCGACACCGGTCCCGTGCTCGAGAAGCCGCTGGCGAGGAACGCGGGCCTCGGCTGGATTGGCAAGCACACGAACCTGATCAACGCGCGGAGCGGCTCGTATTTCTTCCTCGGCGAGATCTACACCGATCTCGAGCTGCCAATCGATCCGCCGGCGAGCGAGCACTGCGGTTCGTGCGCGGCCTGCATACCGGCCTGTCCGACGGGCGCGATACTCGCGCCCTACCGCCTCGATGCGCGGCGCTGCATCTCCTACCTCACCATCGAGCTGCCGGGCAGCATCCCCGAGGAACTGCGCGCGCCGATCGGCAACCGCATCTATGGCTGCGACGACTGCCAGCTGGTGTGCCCGTGGAACAAGTTCGCGCGCATGAGCGCGGTCGCCGACTTCGAGCCGCGGAACTCGCTCGATGCCACCCGACTGACGGAGCTGTTCGCGTGGTCGACGAGCGACTTCGACGAACGCCTCGCCGGCAGCCCGATCCGTCGCATCGGCCACGGCCGCTGGCTGCGCAACATCGCGGTAGCGCTCGGCAACTCGCCGGCCAGCGCCGCGAGCCGCGCCGCGCTCGAGTCGCGACAGGATCATTCCTCGGCGCTGGTCCGCGAGCACGTCGGCTGGGCGCTCGAGCGGCAGCGCCGCGGCTAGCGATCAGCTCGGCAGCTGCACGTGCTGGCAGTCGAGCAGGCGCGTGAGCCCGAGGCGCGCCGCGGCGAGGATCACAAGGTCGCGACTGTCGGCGCGCGGCGGCATCAGGTCGCCGCTCTGGCGGATCGCGAAGTACTCGGGGCTGAGGCCGCCGCGATCGAGTTCCTTGAAGCCGGTCTCGGCGACGGCGGCGAAGTTGCGTTCGCCGTCGATGAGGCGCCGCCGGGCGAGCTTCATCGTGTCGAAGAGGCGCGACGCGATGTTGCGGTCGCGGCTCGACAGGTGCCGGTTGCGCGCACCGTAGGCGAGGCCGTCGTGCTCGCGCACCACCGGCACGCTCAGGATCTCGACCGGCAAGCACAGGTCTGCGACCAGGCGCCTGACCACGATTAGTTGCTGGAAGTCCTTCTCGCCGTACACCGCGATGTCGGGCTGCACGATCTGCAGGAGCTTCGTCGTCACTGTCGCGAAGCCCTCGATGAAGTACGGGCGCGACTGGCCCTCGAGTATCTGCGACAGCTCCGGCACGTCGACCTTGGTGGTGCGCTCGAATCCCGTCGGGTACATCTCGAAGGCAGTCGGCGCGAACATGAGGCTCGCGCCCGCATCGGCGAGCAGCGTCTTGTCGGCTTCGGTCTTGCGCGGATAGCGACCGAAGTCCTCGTCCGGCCCGAACTGCAGCGGGTTCACGAACACGCTGACCGCCACGCGCGGCGCACGGGCGCGGGCATCGGCGATCAGTGCAAGGTGGCCCTTGTGCAGCGAGCCCATCGTCTGCACGAAGGCGACCTTGTGGCCCTCGCGGCGCCACTCCGCGATGCGCTCTCGAACCGAGTGGCTGCGGGTGACGCTCTCCACGTCATCCTCGGAACGGGTTGAAGTAGTGGCGACCGCGCCGCGGCCGTCCGATCTCGGCGACCAGCTGCGCGAAGTGCGCGTCGTTGCCGATGAAGTCGACCTCGCCCGCATTCACAATCAAGAGCGGCGCGGCATCGTAGTGGTGGAAGAACTGCGTGTAGGCATTGACGAGGCGCTCGAGGTACTCGCGCTCCATCCCCTGCTCGTAGCGGATGCCGCGGCGCGCGATGCGCTCCTGCAGCACATCCACCGGCGCCTGCAGGTAGACGACGAGGTCGGGCACCGCCGCATCGAGCGCGAGCCGCTCGTACACCTGCTCGTAGAGCGCGTACTCCTCATCATCGAGCGTGACGCGCGCGAACAAGCGGTCCTTGTCGAGCAGAAAGTCGGCGATCCTTACGGGCGCAAACAGGTCGCTTTGCTTCAATTGCTGCAGGCGCCGCGCGCGCTGGAACAGGAAGTAGAGCTGCGCGGGCAGCGCGCCGCTGCGCGGGTTCTTGTAGAAGCGCTCGAGGAAGGGATTCTCCTCGGCGCGCTCGAGCACGAGGTCGGCACCGCGAAACGCCGCGAGCCTGCGCGCGAGACTCGTCTTGCCGACGCCGATCGGTCCCTCGATCACGACGTAGCGATGGGCGAATGCGGCGGACGGTGGGGCGGGCGCGGTACTCACGCGGGGCACTTCAAAGGAGTGACGGGAGATCACCCGCGACCGCGGCCCGGAGCGTGGCGAGGCGGCCGCGACCCGGTATCCACAGCGCCGGCGCTATGTCGAAGAGAGGATACAGGACGAAGGCGCGCTCGTGCAGGCGCGGATGCGGGACCTTGAGCTGCGGCGTATCGATGACGCTCGTGCCATAAACGAGGAGGTCGAGGTCGATGCGCCGCGGCCCGAAACGCACCGGCGGCGGCCGCTTGCCGAGCGCGACTTCGAGCGCCCTTAGCGCGGCATGCAGCGCGGGCGCGTCGAGCTCGGTCAAGAGTGCGGCGGCGGCGTTGATGAAATCGGGCTGGTCGCGCGGGCCGACGGGCTTGCTGCGGTAGCTCGGCGAGCGCGCGATCAGTAGCGTGTTTGGCAGACTCGCGAGCCCGGCGAAAGCGGCATCGATCTGCCGGACCGGTTCATCGAGATTGCTGCCGAGTCCGATGAACGCCGGAGTCCACAGGCCGCGTGCGTCCACGTCAGGCCGGCGGATGCCCGCCGGCAGTGGGCCGACGCCGACGGCGACGGCGACGCGCGGGCGCTGCGGAGCCAGCCTCGCTGCCCTCGACGGGCGCGAGCGCGGCGACTCGCTCCGCGCGCCCTTCCGCCGGCAGCGTCTGCAGCTCCGTCCACCAGTCGGCGAGCTCGTTCGGCACGCCGCCCGCCTCCGCGCGCAGCACGAAAAGATCGTAGGCGGCGCGAAAGCGCGGATGGGCGAGGAGCGCGAGCGCCTTGCGGCCGTCGCGCCGCTCGAATCGCGGCTGCAGCGCCAGCATCTCGCGCAGCGGCAGCGTGAAGCGCTTGGGCACGGCGATGCGTCGCACCTGCGCGCCGACGACGCTGTCGGTCGCCTCGGCGAGCGCCGCCACCTCCGGCATGCCGGCCGCGAGGTGCTCGGCGGCGAGCCGCATGATCGGCCCGTAGAGGAGCACCGCGAACAGGAACGTCGGTGTCACCGAGCGGTCCGCGCGCACGCGCGCATCGGTGCCCGCGAGCCCGAGTGCCAAGAGGCGCGCCGCCTCGCCGTCCGGATCCGCCGCGAGCTCGGCGGCGAGCGAGGGCAGGAAATGCGGCAGCAACTCGAAGTCGCGCAGGCGCGCGAAGCCGGCAACCGCGTGGCCGCCGAGGAAGAGCTTCAGGCACTCGTCGAACAGACGCGCCGCCGGCACGCCCGCAAGCAAGGGCGCGAGCTCGCGCATCGGCGCGCGGGTATCGACGTGCAGCGTGAAGCCGAGCTTCGCGGCGAAGCGCGCGGCGCGCAGCATCCGCACCGGATCCTCGCGGTAGCGCACTTCCGGGTCGCCGATCAGGCGCAGCACGCGGGCACTCACGTCCTCGGCGCCGCCCACGTAGTCCCACACCGAGAAATCGGCGATGTTGTAGTAGAGCGCGTTGGCGGTGAAATCGCGGCGCCAGACGTCCGCGTCGATCGTGCCGTAGAGGTTGTCGCGCAGGATCCGGCCGCTGCGGTCGAGTGCGCGCGCGTCGTCGACCTCGCGATGGTCCTCGTCGTCGACTTCCTCGGGCGCCGCCGAGGCACGGAAGGTCGCGACCTCGATGATCTCGTCGCCGAAATGCACGTGCGCGAGACGGAAGCGCCGGCCGATGAGGCGGCAGTTGCGGAACACGCGGCGGATTTCCTCCGGCAGTGCGTTGGTCGCGACGTCGAAATCCTTCGGCACGATGCCGAGCAGGAGGTCGCGGACGCTGCCGCCGACGAGGAACGCCTGGTAGCCCGCGTCTTTCAGCCGGTACAGAACCTTGAGTGCCTGCGGCGAGATGCTCGCGCGCGAAATCGAGTGCGCGGCACGCGAAATGACGGTGGGTTTTACGGCGCGCTCAGCTTTGGCTGCGGAAGCGATGTCGGGGGACGGAGTAGCCAGGATCGATTCTCGCTTGTCGTGCGATGATCACATCGTATAATAGCAGGCTACCGTCAGCCGGCACCTCCCGGCTCCGGTTCCCGCGCTCCCATCGTCTAGAGGCCCAGGACACAGCCCTCTCAAGGCTGGTACGAGGGTTCGAATCCCTCTGGGAGCGCCACCTTTTTACTCGTTAATTCAACCGATTGGCCGCAACGCCAATCGGGCGCAGGTATCCATGGGTAATTGAGGGGTGAGTGGCCGAGGTTGGGCTCGCCCACGGTTCGTGCTCCGAATTTGCCCAGTCGCGATAGAAAATCGGATTCCCGTTCCTGCCGTGCCACATCCCTGGTGTGCAATAAGCGTCACCGATCTTCACGGCCACGCCCTACGCTGCTTAGCGCTCGGCGCCATGGCGATAACTACCGCCTGGGAAAGGGTACGGCACGCCCACGGCG
>JANXZZ010000323.1 GCA_025355245.1 Pseudomonadota bacterium
GCCTTCTTGGCGGCGAGGAACGTCTCGTAGGTGCCCTGGAGGATCCCTTGCGAGCCGATGTAGATCCACGAGCCCGCGGTCATCTGCCCGTACATCATGAGGCCCTCGGCCTCGAGCTTGCGGAAGTGCTCCCAGGTCGCCCAGTGCGGCACCAGGTTCGAGTTGGCAAGCAGCACGCGCGGCGCATCGACGTGCGTGCGGAAGACCCCGACGGGCTTCCCCGACTGGATCAGCAGCGTCTCGTCATCGCCGAGCGTCTTCAGCGTCTCGACGATGCGGTCGAAGCACTCCCAGTCGCGCGCGGCGCGGCCGATGCCACCGTAGACGACCAGCTCATCGGGGCGCTCGGCCACTTCCGGGTCGAGGTTGTTGCGCAGCATCCTGAGCGGCGCTTCCGTGAGCCAGCTGCGGGCTTCGAGGCGGGTGCCGTGCGCGGCACGGATGTGGCGGGTCGGGTCCTTGCGGGTCGGCGTATCCATGGGGTCTCCCATCAGGCCTTTAGAGGTCAAAGACGCCGCGCAGCTCGAAACGGCTGCCGGCGTGGTAGAGGAATGCGAACGAGGCGCGGCGCTGGCCGCTCCAGGTGGTGCGCTCGATGAGGAGCGCGGCCTCGCCCGCCGCGAGGCCGAGCAGCGGCGCCACGTGCGCCGGCGGCACGACCGCCTTCACGACGTGCTCGACGCGCTCGAGCGGCGCGACTTCCATCAGGTACTCGTGCGAGGTCACTTCGCTCAAGTTCACCTCGAGGTAACCCGGCGCGATCGCGGGATCGACGTAGCGATCCTCGACCTGCAGCGGCAGGTCGTTTTCGTAGTGCACGACGACCGAGTGGAACACCGAGCGGCCGCGCAGCTTCAGGCGGCCGCGGATCTGCGCGCTCGCGGCGAGCCGCTCGATGCTCACGACCGCGGCGCGGTGCACGTGGCCGCGCTCGCGGATTTCGGCCGCGATGTTGCGGATCTGCAGCGGATGCCCCGCCGAGCGCAGGTCGGCAACGAAGGTGCCGCTGCCGGCGATCCGCGACAGCACCCCGGAGTTCACGAGGTCGCGGATCGCGCGATTGGCGGTCATGCGCGAGACGTTGAGTTCGCGCACCAGCCGGTGCTCGGAATGCACGCGCGCGCCCGGCCGCCACTCGCCCGAGCGGATGCGCTTCAAGACGTGGTGCTTGACCTTCTCGTAGAGCGGCATCGGTGCCGCGCTCACGGCGCTGCCCCCGCGACCAGTCGCGTCACGGTCGCCCGGTACGCCGCCGCGATCGCCTCGCGCGCGCGGTGCTGGCCGCCACTCACCACGGCCTCGCCGCCGACCCAGGCCTCGCGCAGGCCGCCCGGGCGCGGCGCGAAGATCCAGGCATCGACGAGCGCGGCCTCTGCGACCCCCGCGAACTCGGCTCGGTCGGTGTCGATCACGATGAAATCCGCGACTGCGCCGGCGACGATGCCGGCGCTCGCCTCGCCGAGTGCCTGCGCGCCGCCCGCGACCGCCGCGCCGTACAGGAACGATCCGCAGTTCGGGAGCCTCGCGTCGATCGCGATGACCCGCCGCTCGCGCCAGCTGCGCAGCGTGTACTCGAGCGAGCGCAGTTCCTCGCGCGGATCGAGCGACACGTGGCTGTCGGAACCGACGCCGAAGCGCCCGCCGGCGGCAAGGTATTCATCGAGCGGGAAGCGGCCGTCGCCGAGATTGCCCTCCGTGGTTGCGCACAGGCCCGCGACGGCGCCGCTGTGCGCGATGCCATTCAACTCCGCGGGCGTCACGTGGGTCGCGTGCACGAGGCACCAGCGCTCGGTGACGAGCCCGGTGTCGAGCAGATACTCGACCGGGCGCCGACCGCTCCACTCCTGGCAGTCGCGCACTTCGCGCGCCTGCTCGGCAACGTGGATGTGCACCGGGCAGCGCCCTGCATCCGCGCGCGTGGCGGCGGCAACCGCCTCGAGCGCTGTGCGCGGCACCGCGCGCAGGCTGTGGAGCGCGACGCCGGTGCTCTCGAGGCCCGTGGCGCTCGCGGCGAGGGACCGATAGAGGTCGAGGAACGCCGCGGTGTCGTTCGCGAAGCGGCGCTGGGCACCCAGCAGCGCCTCGCCCCGGAAATTCCCCTGCTGGTAGAGCGTCGGCAGCAGCAGGTGGCGGATGCCCGCGAGCCGGGCACCGGCGCGCACCGCCTCCGCGAGCGCGGTAGGCGGCGCGTAAGGCGCGCCCGAGGGCGAGTGATGCAGGTAGTGGAACTCGGCGACGGCGGTGTACCCCGACTCCAGCATCTCGAGGTAGGCGAAGGCGGCGATCGCCGTCAGGTCCGCGGGCGAAAGGCGCTCGACGAACCGGTACATCACCTCGCGCCAGCCCCAGAACGAGTGCTCGGCGCCGCTTGCGACCTCGGCGCTGCCGGCCATCGCGCGCTGGAAGGCGTGGCTGTGCAGGTTCGGCATGCCCGGCAGTGCGAGACCGCGGAGCGGGCGCTCGCTGCCGTCGGCCTTGCCGACGCGGCTAAAGCGCCCGTCCGCCCCGAGCTCGACCGCGACCTCGCGCTGGATCCCGTCCGGCAACAGCGCACGTTCCAGGCGTAGTCTCACGGCAATCCGGCTCCGCAGGGCTGTATATACAGCTTTAGTCCTGCGATAATAACGCCGTCACGCGACTTTGGACAGGGGCACCGACCGATGTGGGACGCGCTGTGGACGGAGGTTTCGCTTGCGACCCTCGCGGAACCGGGCGGTGTCGGGCTGGTTGAGGACGGCGCGCTCGCCGTCGAGAACGGCGCGATCGCCTGGGTCGGCCCGCGCGCGGCGCTCCCTGCTGCACCCCAGCAATTGGCGCGCACGCTCCACTCCGGCGGCGGGCGCCTGCTGACTCCCGCCCTCGTCGACTGCCACACGCACCTCGTGTTCGGCGGCGACCGCTCGCTCGATTTCGCGCTGCGGGCGGAAGGGGCGAGCTACGCCGCGATCGCCGCCGCGGGCGGGGGCATCCGCTCGACCGTCGCCGCCACTCGCGGGCTCTCGGAAGAGGAACTCGCGGCCGCGGCACTACCGCGTGCGCGCGCCCTGCTCGCCGGCGGCGTCGCGACCGTCGAGATCAAGTCGGGCTACGGGCTCGACGTCGCCTCCGAACTCAAGATGCTGCGGGCCGCACGGCGGCTGGGTGCGCTCCTCGATGCCGAGATCGTGCCGACGCTGCTCGCGCTGCACGCGCTGCCGGAGGACTTCAAGCACGACCGCGCCGGCTACGTCGATCGCGTCGTCCGCGAGCTGATCCCTGAGGTGGCGCGGCAGCAGCTCGCGGTCGCGGTCGATGTGTTCTGCGAGTCGATCGCGTTCACGCCCGCCGAGTGCCGGCGGGCACTCGTGGCCGCGCGCGAGCACGGGCTCAGGGTCAAGGTGCACGCCGACCAGCTGTCCGCGATCGGCGCGACCGAACTCGCGGCCGAGTTCGGCGCGCTGTCGGCGGACCACCTCGAGTACACGACGCCTGCCGGGGTCGCGGCGCTCGCCGCCGCCGGCAGCGTCGCGGTGCTGCTGCCGGTCGCGTTCATCGTGATCGGCGAGACGCAGAAGCCGCCGGTCGCGGCGCTGCGCGCCGCGGGCGTGCCGCTCGCGGTCGCCACCGACTGCAATCCCGGCACCTCGCCCTGCACCTCGCTGCCGCTGGCGCTCGCGCTCGCACGTGCGCAGTTCGGCTTGACGGCGACTGAGGCGCTGCGCGCGGCGACCGTCGAGGCCGCGCACGCACTCGGGCTTGGCGACAGCCGCGGCACGCTCGAGGTCGGCAAGCGCGCGGATCTGTGCCTCTGGGATCTCAAGCACCCGCGCGAGTTCGGCTACTGGCTCGGTTACGAAGGCCTCGCTGCCGTCGTTCGCGGCGGCAAGCTGCGCGCGGGCGCGCCTGCCTAGCCGCGCCGGCCCGCGCGCAGGCCGGGAAACGCACCCGCCGCGAGCGCCTCGACCCAGTCGTTGCAGAGCGCGACCGCCTCGCGGGCCTCGAAGCTCGCGGGGTTGAGGCTGAGCTCCACCCAGAGTCCGTCCATCAGCGCCGCAAGCCCGATCGCGGCCGAGCCCACCCGAAACGCCGGCACCCGGGGGCCGCGCTTCAGCCGCCCGAGCAGCAGCTCGAGCGTCGCGCGGGTCTCGCCGTAGGTGCGATCGTGCACGATGCGCATCTCGGGCGAGTGCGGCACCAGGCTCCAGAACACGAGCCAGGTGCGAAACAGCGCGGGATCGAGCGCATCCGGCGCGAACGAGGCGCGGAAGAACGCATCGAGCCGCTCGAGCGGCTCGCCGCTGACGGCGAGCGCGTGCTCGCGGCTCGCCGCGAGCAGCGTGGTCGCGAGCGAGTCGTAGGCGGCCGCGACCAGCCCGGCGATGCCGGGAAAGTGGTGGTTGATGAGCCCCATCGACACGCCCGCCTCGGCGCTGATGCGTCGCACCGAGACCCCCTCGTGGCCGTGCTTGCGCAGGCACGCGAGCGTCGCGCTCACGAGCTCCTCGCGGCGCGCCGCGGGAGGCTCGCGCCGGAACTTGGGCTCGGAGGCCTGGCTAGACCGCTTCACCGGCCCGCGTACGCAGGAATCGGAGGCGGCTCTCGACGTCCTCCTTGTTGAGGTAGACGCCGGCGAGGCGCCGGTAGCCCGTGTAGCTGTCGCGCGCGTGCAGCACGCGCCAGTTGTCGAACAGCAGCACCGAGCCCGGCAGCAGCCGGCGGCGGTGCTGGAGCCGCGGGTCGTTGCAAAGCGAATTGAAGGTCGCGAGCGCGCGATAGAAGGCCTTCTGACGCGCAGGTGCGAGCGCAAACGGCGCGCGGTCGTAGTTGTTGTAGCTGA
>JANXZZ010000211.1 GCA_025355245.1 Pseudomonadota bacterium
TAGAGCGCAACCTTGCCAAGGTTGAGGTCGCGAGTTCGAGCCTCGTTTCCCGCTCCAATTTTTGACTGGCGTCGTGGCGGAGTGGTCACGCAGCGGACTGCAAATCCGTGTACGCCGGTTCGATTCCGGCCGACGCCTCCACCCGCTGAGCCACTGCCTCAGCACCGCTCCTCGCGGCGCGACCCGTCTATGATGGGGCGAATCAGGGTGGGCACATGGCGACGGACCGCGACCAGTTCTCGATAGCGAGCGCCACAGGCGTCGACGTCACGCTCGACGTCGCGGGCCCGGGCAGCCGCAGCTTTGCGTTCATCATCGACTGGAGCATCCGCGCCGTCCTCGCCTTCGCGTGGTTCGCGGCGGCCGCATTCCTGATCACGGGACGCTGGGCTCCCGATCCGAAGGAGCACGGTCCGCACGCCAGCTACTACCTGGTGGCCGTGCTGACGCCGCTCGCGATCTACTTCCTGTACCACCCGATCGTCGAGGCCGCGACGCGCGGCCGCTCGCCGGGCAAGCGCATCGCCGGCGTGCGCCTGGTCACGCAGTCGGGGGCGACGCCCTCGCTGAGCGCGCTCCTGATCCGCAACGTCTTTCGCATCGTCGATTCGATGCCGGTGTTCTACGTGCTCGGCCTGGTGACGACGTTCGTGACCGAGAAACGCGTCCGCATCGGCGATCTCGCCGCGGGGACGGTGCTCGTGCACGACCGCGGGGATGCGCTCGATGCTCTCGCGGAGCTCGGCTCGCTCGCACGCGCATCGCGGCTCGACACCGCCGCGCTCGAGGTCGCCCAGGACCTGCTCGCGCGCTGGCAGGACCTCAACGCGGCGCACCGCGCCTCGCTCGCGCGCGCGTTTTTGGCGCAGGTCGAGTCCGATCGCGATCCGCGGATCCTGCTCGCGCTTGACGATGCGGGACTGCGCGCGCGCGTGGCGGCGCTCGTGACCGACGGCGGCAGCGCGTGAGCAGCGCCGGGACGGGGCGCACGTGGCTCGCGGCGCGGGCGCCGCTGTGGCGGTCGCTCGCCGACGCCGCGACCGCGGCGCGCCGTCGTGGCCGCACGACGGTCGCCGGGGCCCAGCAGCTCCTCGACGGCTATCGAAGCCTCGCGCGCGATCTCGCAAGCGCGCGTCGCGAACTTCCTGGCAGCGTCGTGACGCGGGCGCTCGAGGACGTCTACGGCTCCTTCCACGCGCTCGTGAACCGCCCGCCCAGGAACACCTGGGCGTCGCTCCTCAGGATGCAGCGCGTCGAGGTTCCGGCGGTTGTGCGCTCGCTCCGCGGGCCGCTCCTGTTCGTGTTCTGCGTATTCGTGCTGAGCGCCGGCGCCGGCTGGTGGCTGATCAGCAGCTACCCGGACCTCGTCGGCCTGGTTGCGAGCGAGCAGATGATCGACACCGTTGAGCACGGCAAGCTCTGGACGGAAGGCCTGTTCAACATCGCTCCGTCCTCGCTCGAATCGATCCGAATCTTCTCGAACAACATCGTCGTCAGCATCACCGCCTTCTGCCTCGGCGTGTTCTACGGGCTCGGCACGTTCTACATCGTTGCGCTCAACGGACTCCTGCTTGGCGGAGTCTTCGCGTTCACGCGCCAACACGGACTCGCGGGAGCGCTGTTCGGCTTTGTGATCGCGCACGGCGTCGTCGAGATCTCGTGGATCCTAGTCGCCGGCGCGGCGGGCATGGCACTCGGGGAATCCATCGCACGCCCCGACGGCCCGAGCCGCCTGGCATCGTTCCAGCGCCGCACGGCTGAGGTCAGCAAGCTCCTGCCGCTGATGGCAGCGATGCTGGTCGGCTGCGGGCTCATCGAAGCCTACGTATCCCCGGACCCGGGCTTTCCGCTCGCAAACCGGATCTTCATCGGCATTTGCTACTGGTTCGTGATGGTGGCAGCGCTGACCGGGCGCCTGTTCGGCGCCGGCCGCGCGCCCTGATCACACTCGCCGCTCGCGCCTGAAGCGCGCGTACGCGGCAACGACTTCCGCCTCGAGCTGCTCCGGCCGCGCGACGAGCGCCGCGGCACCAATCGCGTGCAGCGCCGCGAGACTGCGGCCCTGCCGCCCACGAGTTTCCTGCGCGGCGAGCGCCCGGTAGGGGTCGAGCCAGTCGTCAGACGGCGTGGCCGCGAAGGAATCGACGGCGGAGCTGCGCAGACCCACGACGAAGGGCAGGTGCTGCGGCAGCAGCAGTCGCACCGCGCCCGCGAGCTGACTCCCCGTCGAAGCATCGTCGATCTCGGTCAGCAGGATCACGAGGCAGCGCCTGCGCACCAACGAGCGAATGCGGGCCGCGGCGTGGATCGGATTCGAATCGGTGCTCTGCGCCTCGATCGCGGTCAGGAGCGCGCGTATGCGCATGACTCCCGCCGTTCCCCGTGCCGGTGCGATCGAGGCCAGCGCGCGATCGCCGTAGACGACGACGCCGACCCGATCGTCCTGCGCGGTCGCGCGCTCGGCGAGTCGCGCCGTGAGGTTGACGTAGTGCCCCAGACGGTCGAGGTCGCCGCACCAGACCGAACTGCTGCGGCCCGCGTCGATGCCAACGACGATCTCGAGGTGCTGGTCCTCCGCGAAGTCCCGCGCCGTCATGCGTCCCGAGCGCGCGGTCGCCTTCCAGTCGATCGCCCGCAGCGGATCGCCCGGCGCGTACGGTCGCAGCTGCAGCACCTCACCGCCCGCGCCGCGCCGCGTGCTGGTGCGCTCGCCGGCGAC
>JANXZZ010000215.1 GCA_025355245.1 Pseudomonadota bacterium
AAAGCGAATTGAAGGTCGCGAGCGCGCGATAGAAGGCCTTCTGACGCGCAGGTGCGAGCGCAAACGGCGCGCGGTCGTAGTTGTTGTAGCTGACCTGGACGAGCTCGCCCGAATCGTCGAGCCGAAACAGCGGCCGGCGCGCCATCAGGTGGATGCCGCGCTCGTCGTCGAGGTACTGCCCGGGAATCGCGACCTCGGTCAGCAGCCGGTAGTCCTCCGGGTTGTCGCGCTTCATGACCGCGGCGATCTCGAAGCCGTCGAGCAGCACGTTCTCGCCGCCCGTGCAGTCGGCCGCGAGGCAGTGAAACATCTGGTAGCCCGGCGCATCGAGGCTGTAGGTGCCGTCGGTGTGCGGCCCGATCGCCAGGCTCGTGTAGGCGGTGTCCTTGTGCTCCAGGTTCGCCGTGAAATCCCAGTAGCCGCCGAAGATCGTCTCGCGGGTGTAGGCGATGCGCGCCGCGACCGCCCGGGTCGCCTCCGGCGTCCCCGGCACGCCCTCGACGAAGCAGAACCCGAAGCGCGCGGTCTTCTCGAGGAAGTCCTTGAGCATCGCTTCGTCGGTCATGAACGCCGCGTGCGGCACCTGGGGTACGGCGCCGCCGATCGAATCGCGATCCCAGGTCGTGTACCTGACGGGCAGCACGTCCGGATTGACCCTGAGCGCCGCGAGGAAGCGCGCCTCGAAGCGGCTGACGTGGCCGCCCTCGGCCCACTCGACCTTGAGCACCCGCCCCTGCTCCTCGACCTCGATCGCGCGCGCGGCGATATCCTGGGCGATGCCGAAGGTGTTGACGAGCCGCTGCTTGGTGTCCGGGTGCTGGCTTTCGACCGATTGGCAGTTGTCGCGCAGCCACATCAGTGGCAGCGTGTCGCTCGGGCGACCGCCCTGCCATTGCAGTTCGACATCGTGGCCGCGCACCATCGCCGCACTTAAAGTCGCCGTCATCGTGTATCTCCGGGCAGTACGCTATTATGCGGTCGCATAATAGCACATCCGGGGCGGCGGGACAGCGCCGTTAACTTAATGACCGAGGAGATCGCAGCGTGAGCCAGGAGCTGAGGCGGAACTTCACGAGCGACAACGTCACGGGCGCGGCCCCGGAGATGCTGGCCGCCCTCGCCGCCGCCAACCACGGCCAGGCGCCCAGTTACGGCAGCGACGCGCTGACGCAGCGCCTCGAGGCGCGCGCGCGCGAGCTGTTCGAGTGCGAGCTCGCGATCCTCCCGGTCACGACCGGCACCGCCGCGAACGCGCTCGCGCTGTCGCTGCTGACGCCGCCCTACGGCGCCGTCTACTGCCACGCGACCGCGCACGTGATGACCGACGAGTGCGGGGCTCCCGAGTTCTACGCGGGCGGCGCGAAGCTCCTTTGCCTGCCGGGCAAGCACGGCCGGATCGAGCCCGGCGAGATCGCGGCTTCCATGGCGCTCATCGCGACGATGGGCGTGCATCACGTGCAGCCAAGCGCGGTCACGCTCTCGCAGGCGACCGAATGGGGCACGGTCTACGGGCTCGCCGAGCTCGATGCGCTCGCGACCACCGCGCGCGCCCATCGCCTGGCCGTGCACATGGACGGCGCGCGCTTCGCGAACGCACTCGTGCACCTCGGCTGCACGCCCGCGGAGGCGACCTGGAAACGCGGCGTCGACGTGCTGTCGCTCGGCGCGACCAAGAACGGGGCGCTCGCGGCCGAGGCGGTCATCCTCTTCAACCCCGAGCTTCGCGAGCAACTCGCCTTTCGCCGCAAGCGCGCCGGGCACCTGTGGTCGAAGATGCGCTTCCTGAGCGCGCAGCTGCTCGCGTACTTCGAGGGCGGCCTTTGGCTGCGCCACGCGAGCACCGCCAACGGACTCGCGGCGCGCCTCGCTGCCGGCCTCCTCGACTGCGGCGGCCGCTTCGTGGCGCCGGTCGAAGCCAACGAGATCTTCGTGACGCTGCCGGAAGCCGTGATCGCGAGCCTGCGTGCGGGGGGCTACGAGTTCTACGACTGGCCGGCGCCGCCCGGCGAGTCGGGATCGGTGATCCGCCTCGTGACGGCGTATGACATGACGACGGCCGACGTCGATGCCTTCGTCGGCGCGGCGCGGCGCCACGCCGAGGCCTAGCGGCTCACGGTCACGGACAGGTAGGTGCCGCGCTGCGGCGACTGGAACGCGACGGATCCCAGGTCGAGGTAGGCGAGCACCACCGCGAGGTGGCGGCACGGCTCCCAGGCGAGGAAGGCATCGCTTGCGGAGCCCTCGGTCGGTGACTCGAGCGCGCCGCGCTTGCCGCGGTATTCGGCGCCGAGCAGCAACCGGTCGCCGAGCCAAATCGCCGCGGATGCCTCCGGTCGCCACTGCGCGCCGCGATTGCCGCCGAAGCCCAGCAGTCCGTACTGGTTCGCGGCGGAGCGGCGCACGGTGAGGTCGAGCAGCACGTTGCGCCCGGCGAGTCCGCCGAGCCAGACTTTCGTGGCCGCGAGGTACAGCTCCGTGCCGCTGCCGGTCGCGGCGCCGAGCGCCGCGGGCACGCCGTCGAAATCCTTCGTGTCCTTGTAGAGGACGCACGCCGCCAGCTGCGGCCACCAGCGGTCCTGGTCGAACACCGCATCGCCGAACAGCTTCAGCTTGACGCCGGCCACGTCCTCGCCGAGCGTGACCCCGGGAACCACCGCGCCGATGTCGAAGCGCTGCCGCGCGTAGGAGAGCTCCACCCGGTCGTAGAGCCCGACCGCGACGCCCGCGGCCTTGAGCTTGAACTTTTGCGTATCGGCGCCGGTCACGAACGCGCTCGCGCCGATCTGGTCCTCGGTCCCGAGCCCCGCGATCAGCGCCCACGGCACGAGACCACCGCCGGCGACGCCCTCGACGTTCGAGACGCCGCCCGTCCAGGCGAGCCGGTCGCCCGCCCGCGCCGCGGGCGCCATTCCCGCCGACAGGACTCCGCCGAGCGCGAGCGCAGCCGCAACTTTGATCCGCTTTTGCCAACCGCGCACGGTCACTCCTGGGCTGATTGCGCCTTAAATATCGGCACGCCGGCAGTCTACTTAAGCTAGCGTGGCCGAGTCGGCGGGAGGTGGCCGTGAACCGGTTCTCAGGTGCGTTCGGATGGACACTGCTTCTCGCCGTCGGCATGGCGGGCGCCGCCAATGCGGACACGCTGTACGCGCGGCTCGGCGGCACCGACGGCGTCGCCGCGATCGCGAATGAGCTCATCGACCGCACCGCTGCCGATCCCGTGCTCGGCCGCAGCTTCAAGGACAGCAACTTGAAGCGCATCAAGCAGCACCTCGCCGAGCAGTTCTGCAAGCTCGCGGGCGGTGGCTGCGCTTACACGGGCGATGACATGCGCGAGGTACACGCGGGGCACGACATCCGCGAAGCGGAGTTCTACGGGATGGTGGATCTGCTGACCGGCATCATGAAGTCGCGGCGCATTGCGCTTGGCGATCGAAACGAGTTTCTCGCCCTGCTCGCGCCACTCAAGCGCGACGTCGTGCGGATCCCGCCCGACACGCACTGATGCGCTGCTCGTCGATCGCCGCCCTGGTCCTGTGCGCGCTCGCGAGTGGCGCGGCGCATGCGCTCACGGTGACGGTCCGCGATCGCGCGGGCGCTGCCGCCGAGGTTGTCGTCGCGCTCGAGCCCGTGGGCGGCGCCGCCGCCGCACCCGCGGTTACCGAAATCATCGACCAGGTCGACAAGCGCTTTACGCCGCGTATCTCGGTGGTTCGGGTCGGCACCTCGGTGTCATTTCCGAACAGCGACCGCATCCGCCACGAGGTGTATTCGTTCTCGCCGGCCAAGCCGTTCACGCTCAAGCTCTACGCCGGGCGCTCGGCGCCACCGGTCGTGTTCGACCGCGCGGGGCTGGTCGTGCTCGGCTGCAACATCCACGACTCGATGGTTGCCTTCGTCGCGGTCGTCGACACGCCGTACTTCGGCCGCACCGATGCCGAGGGCCGCGTCACGATCAACGCGCCGCCCGGTCGCTACCGCCTGCGCGTGTGGCACCCCGACCTCGACAAGGCGGTGCCGCTGCAGCCGCTGACGCTGGCGCCGGACACGAAGCCCGTTGCCGTCGAAATCAGTCGTGCGCCGCTGCCAAGCACGGTCGGCCCGTGGTCCGAGTGACCGCGCGCGGCGAATGCGCCGGCGGCGTCGGACAGGGTTCGCTGAGCCGCTGATAGCGCTTCAGCACCGCGCGCAGCTGGTCGTGCGGGATCGCGAGCGCGTAGTGACCGTCCTGGCCCTTCATGTCGCGGGCGGCGACCATCGCATTTACGATCGCCTCCTCGGTCGCCTCGACGGTGCCGAGGAAGATCGGGTCCAGCGAATCATTGCCGACGAAGCTCGCGTGGTTGAGCGGCGCATCGGCCACCGCCTCGAGGTTCGCGGTCGAAAAGGCGACGAAGATGTCGCCCGAACCGTTGCCCGCGTAGCTGCCGTTGCGGGCGAGGCCGAGCGCAGCGCGCTTGACGACGCGCTTCAGCTGGTGCGGCAGGAGCGGCGCGTCGGTGGCGACCACGATGATGATCGAGCCCGTGTCGCCCTGCTCCGGGGTGTCCTCGGTGTAGACCTGGTGCTGTTTCAGTTCGTGACCGACGGGAACACCGGCGATCCTGAGCGTGTCGCGCCGGCCGTAGTTCGACTGCACCAGCACGCCGACCGTGTACGCCGCCTTGCCGACGTGGACGACGCGCGAGGCGGTGCCCGTGCCGCACTTGAACTCGTGGCAGATCATGCCGGTACCGCCACCGACGTTGCCCTCGGCGACGGGGCCGCCCCTGGCCGCATCGAGTGCCGCCATCGCGTGCTCCGCGCGCACGTGAAAGCCGTTGATGTCGTTGAGGTAGCCGTCCCAGGTCTCTGCCGCGACCGGCAGCGACCACCAGTAGCCACTCGGGTCGGGATGCCCCTGGCGGATGCGCCAGGCGATGACCGCGTCGCGCACGATGCCGACGCTGTGCGTGTTGGTCAGCATCACCGGGCCTTCGAGCTGGCCCGACTCCTCGAGCCAGGTGGTGCCGGTCATCTCGCCGTTGCCGTTGAGCGAAAACCAGCCGCCGAAGACCGGCTTGTCCGCGCTCAGCGTGCCGCGCGGCAGGATCGCAGTGACGCCGGTGCGGACGCTGTGCGTCGCATCCGGATCCTCGATCAGCGTGGTGAAGCCGACGGTGACGCCGGCGACGTCGGTGATCGCGTTCAGCGGCCCGGTCGTGCCGTCGAAGGGCACGCCGATGTCGCGCGCGCGCGGCTCGGCCGAGGCGAATGCGCTCGCGGCGCACAGGCACAGCACCAGGATCGCGGTCTTCATTGTTCCCTCTCCTCGACGGCGCGCGCTCGTACGCTCTTGCGTTCGGGTAGCAGGCCGGCGAGTTCCGCGCCGGTCAGGTTGCGCCAGCGGCCGGGCTCGATGCCGTCGAGGCGCACGTTGACGAAGCGCACGCGCACCAGCCTGCGCACCGTGTAACCGAACACGTCGCACATGCGCCGGATCTGGCGATTGAGGCCCTGCGTCAGCACGATCCTGAACATGTTCTTGCCGGCGAGCTCGGTGCGCGCCGGTGCCGTCACGCGCCCGAGAATCGGCACGCCCGCCGCCATCGCCTTCAGGAACTCGTCGGTGACCGGGCGATCGACGGTCACGAGGTATTCCTTCTCGTGGCGATGCTCGATCCGCAACAGGCGGTTGACGCTGTCGCCGTCATTGGTGAGCAGGATCAGCCCTTCGGAGTCCTTGTCGAGCCGGCCGATCGGGAACACCCGCTCGCGGTGGGCGACGAAATCGACGATGTTGTGCTGGACGCGCGTATCGGTCGTGCACTCGATGCCGGCCGGCTTGTGAAGCGCGATGTAGACCGGGTGCGCGACCGCGCCGACCGGCGCGCCGTCGACCGTGACTGCGTCGCCGGCGGCGATCTTGGTGCCGAGCGTCGCGACCACGCCGTTGACCGTCACGCGCCCCGCCTCGACCCACGAATCCGCCTCGCGTCGCGAGCAGAGGCCGCGTTCGCTCAAGTACTTGTTGATCCGGAGCGCGACCGCCGCCGTCAACGAAAGACGCCCTCGCCGTAGGATTCGGCGACCAGGTTCTCGAAGCGCGTGTACTCACCGAGGAATGTCAGGTGCACTTCGCCGGTCGGACCGTTGCGCTGTTTGGCGATGATGATGTCGGCGATGCCCTTGCGGGTCGTGTTCG
>JANXZZ010000036.1 GCA_025355245.1 Pseudomonadota bacterium
GGCACGAGCGCGTTGAGCCAGCTCTCGACGATGATCGAGAGGCCCGCCGCGTTCATACCGAGCAGGAACCTGAGCAGCCCGAGTGCCGGCACGCTGTCCGCGAAGTGCATGCCGAGGATCGCAACCGCCTTCATGCCGGCGAAGGCGGCGTAGGCGCGCTCGAGGCCGACCGGCGCGATGATCCGGTGGGCGTACAGGCAACCGACCAGGAAGCCGAGTGCCTCGCAGGTCGCGATCAGGCCGATCACGCCGGGCGACAGGCCGATCGCCGAGAATCGCAGCGGCAACAGCGATCCCAGCACGCCCGCGCCCAGCATGATGAGCGCGGTGCTGACGAGCGGCGGCGCGACCCGCCACGGGATCGAGGCGGACGCCACGCGGGTCGGGGCGGGGCTGGGGGCGAGTGTCGGCATGCACGCCTTTATCGCAGATTCGGGTGTCGGCGGACGGCTTGTAAGCGGCGCCGGCGTGCCGCTTTTTCACCTCGCGCGGAGCCCCGGCGAGGCCGCCCGCGGGCTCAAGGCGAGGCGGTTTCCAGGCGCGCCAGGCGCCAGCGGCCGTCCGGCTCGCGCTGCCAGTCGGCGCGAAACGTGCCGTTCACGGTGACGGTGCCGTCGGCGGGCGTCTCGACGGTCTGGCGATAGCGGCCGGTCTGCACCCCCGAGGCCCCGGTCGCGGTGGTCGTGTCGGCGATCAACTCCTCGGAGACGACGCGGTAGGCCGCGAACGAGGCGAGAAAGCGCTCGATCGCCGCGCGACCGACGACGGGCGGCTGGCCCTTGTGTGCGAGCGAACCCTGCTCCGTGAACTCACCGGCCATCGCGTGCGCGTCCGAGCGCACGGCCAGCAGGCGGTAATTCTCGAGCGCCGCCGCGAGTTCTGCCGCCGGCGGCGTCGCCACGGTGCCGCGCGAGGCCGTGCAGCCGGGCGCGACCGTGGCCGTCGCGAGCAGCGCGAGCGAGCACAGCGCCAGCGCCCGTGAGCGCACGATGCTTAACACGGCTTTGCTCACTCGGCCGCCTTGATGTCCGCGCCCGACCGCTGCATCACTGCCTTCACCTTGTCCTGCATCGGCCCCATGCGCGCCTGCATCAGCTCCATCGTGCGTTGCATGACGGCCGGCATCTTCTCGATGAGCGCAGCTCCCGCCGGCGTCTTGTAGAACGCGACCATGCCGTCGATTACCTCCTGCGTGAACGCCTCGCGGTAGATCTGCAGGTAGAAGTCGCGCATCGCGGCCATGCTGAGCTCGGTTCGCATGATGGCCACGATCTTCGCCGGGAGCTCGTCAATGATCTTTTGCTGTGCGCCGGTCGGTGGATGGCCCTTGATCGAGTCAGCCGTCTGCTTCGCGATCGAGCTCGTGAAGGCCGTTTCCATGGAATCCATCACGGCGTCCCGCATCCGGTCGGCGTGGGTCGACGCGAGCAGCAGGTCGATCGACTCGGCGGTGGGCTCCGCCGCGAACGCCGTGCCGGTGAAGACGAGGAACAGCGCGACAGCGAGCGTTTTCTTCACGGGCTGCATCTCCTTGCGGCCGGAGCGGAGGATCGGGTTCGCATCGTGGCTAGCCACGATTGCCCGTTGATGAATGTTGGAAGAATTCCGCTTCGTTGGCAACGCCGGGCTCGGGCGGTAGCGGCGGGGGGCGCGGCCGGGCAGCGGCGGTACCGAGCGCGATTCGCCCTATAATCCGGCGGGCGCCCACGCCGAAGCGCCGCGCGCTCGTCCATTCCCGAGGTCCACGATGGCCACCCGCCGCCGATCCCCCGTCCGCGCCAAGTCCCGGCGCCCGAGCCGGGCGCAGCCGTCGTCCAAGGCGACGAGCGCGCCGAAGCGCAAGAAGCCCGCGACTCCCGCTACGGTCAGGGCGTTGTACCCCGACCTCAAGCCGTACCGGACCGGGCGCCTCAGGGTGTCCGCGGTCCACGATCTCTACTTCGAGGAGAGCGGCAACCCGAAGGGCAAGCCCGTCGTGTTCCTGCACGGCGGCCCCGGCGGCGGCACGGATCCCAAGATGCGGCGCTTCTTTGATCCGAAGCGCTACCGCATCGTGCTCTTCGACCAGCGCGGCTGCGGCAAGAGCACGCCGCACGCGAGCCTCGAGGCGAACACGACCTGGGACCTGGTGGCGGACATCGAGCGCCTGCGCAGCGAGCTCAAGATCGAACGCTGGCAGGTGTTCGGCGGCTCGTGGGGTTCGACGCTCGCGCTCGCCTATGCCGAGACGCATCCGGACAAGGTGACCGAACTCGTGCTGCGCGGCATCTTCATGGTGCGCCGCTGGGAGCTCGACTGGTTCTACCAGGATCCGGGTGGCGCGGCCGCGCTCTACCCCGACCTCTGGGAGGAATACGTCGCGCCGATCCCGAAGTCGGAGCGCATCGACATGATGCGTGCCTACTACCGTCGCCTGACCAGCGAGGATCCGGCGACGCTGCTCGCGGCCGCGCGCGCCTGGTCGATCTGGGAGGGGGCAACCAGCTACCTGCGCTTCAAGGCCGACTACGTCGCGCAGTTTGCGGACGCGAGCTTCGCGGCCGCGTTCGCGCGCATCGAATGCCACTATTTCATCAACGGCGGGTTCCTGAAGCGCGACCAGCAGCTCCTGGAGGACGTCGGCCGCATCCGTCACATCCCGGCGGTCATCGTGCAGGGTCGCTACGACGTGGTCTGCCCGATGAAAAGCGCGTGGGACCTGCACAGGGCGTGGCCGGAGGCGGAGCTGCACGTCGTGCCGGATTCCGGCCACTCGGCGTTCGAACTCGGCACGATCCACGAACTCATCAGCGCCACCGATCGATTCGCCCGCTAGGCACCCGCGGCCCTCATCCCCACAGCGCCGGCGGCGGCACGTCCATCACGCCGTCGTGGATCCGGATGGGTGGCTCGCGATCGAACCGTTGCAGCAGCGGCCCGTCGAGATCCGTGAACGCGCACGACTGCGCGATCAGGAACCCCGGTGCCATCGCGAGCGAGGTGCCACACATGTTGCCGACCATGAGCCCGAAGCCGAGCGCGAGGGCCTCGCGGCGCATCGCGAGCGCCTCGGTGAGCCCGCCGCACTTGTCGAGCTTGATGTTGATGTAGCGATAGCGACTGCGCAGGCCCGGCAGCGAACGCCGATCGACGCAGGACTCGTCGGCCGCGAGCGGCAGGGCTGACACGAGGCCGTCGAGCGTCGCGTCCGCGTGCCTCGGCACGGGCTGCTCGATGAGTTCGACCCCGAGCTCGGCAAGCCCGGGGATCAGTGTCTCGAGCAGCGCGCGGTCCCAGGCCTGGTTGGCATCGACGATGAGCTGCGCGCGGGGTAGTTCCTGGCGAACCGCGCGCACGACGTCGAGGTGACGCGTCGCGTCGAGCTTGATCTTGACGACGGCGAAGTTGCGGGCCGCGCGCGCTTTGCGCCGCGTGTCGGCCTCGTCGCCGAGGCCGATCGTCACGCAGGTCGTCACGGCGCGGGGGGCATCGAGCCCGGCGGCCTGCCAGACCGGGATTCCGGTTTCCTTGGCCCTCAGGTCCCAGAGCGCGCAGTCGAGCGCGTTGCGCGCGCCGCCCGCCGGCAACAGCGAGCCAAGCTCGGCGCCGGTGATCCCGTCGTATAGCGCCGGCAGCACGGAGTTCACCTGCCGGGCCATCGATTCGGTCGTCTCGCCGTCGTAGTCGACTCCCGCAGCCTCGCCGCGGCCGCGGTGGCCGCCGTTGCCGGTGAGCGTCACGAGGATGACCGGGATGTCGGTGATCGCATCGCGCGAGGTCGCGAACACCTCGTTCATCTCCCAGCGCTCGACCTCGACCCGACCGTTGATCACGGCGCGAGCAGGGCGGCGATGAGCGGCTCGACCCCGGAGCGGATCGGGTCGCAGACCGGCAGGCCGACCTCTTTCTCGATGCGCGCGCGGTAGCTCAGCCACGCCGAGTCGTCTAGCGCGGAGGAGTTGATGGCGAGGCCCACGCAGCGGATCGTGCGGTTGGTCAGGCGCCCGGCCCGCAGGTAGTAGTCGATGACCTCCGGCAGCGGCGGGATCGGG
>JANXZZ010000109.1 GCA_025355245.1 Pseudomonadota bacterium
TGTCGTTTCCGACGGCGCCCTGCCGCGCCGCGATGCAGACGGCGCGCGCGGCGCTGTGGCTCGGCCCCGACGAGCAGCTGCTGCTCGCCCCCGCCGAGGACGCCGGCACGCTGCGCGCGACGCTCGACGCCGCCCTCGCCGCCCTGCCCCACTCGCTCGTCGACGTCAGCCACCGCCAGGTCGCGCTCGAGGTGCGCGGGCCGGACGCCGCCTGGCTGCTGAACTCTGGCTGCCCGCTCGACCTTCACGCCACTGCCTTCCCGGTCGGGATGTGCACGCGAACCGTCTTCATGAAGGCGGAGATCGTACTGTGGCGTACCGCGGCGGACGTGTTCCACCTCGAGGTCTGGCGTTCGTTCGCGGACTACGTGGCGGCGATCCTGCGCGAGGTCGCGGGCGAACTCCCCAGATGAGGGCGCGCCGGCGCCCGGCCGCGCTCCTCACCGCGCTGGCGTGCGGGCTGCTGGCCGCCGGCTGCGCCCGACACGCGAGTGACGCGGACGAGAAGCAGGTCAGCGTCTACAACTGGGCGGACTACATAGGCAAGCACACGCTCGCCGACTTCGAGACGGCGACCGGGATCCGGGTCGACTACGACACTTTCGACGCCGATACGACGCTCGAGGCAAAAATGCTCGCGGGCGGCTCCGGCTACGACGTCGTCGGCACCTCGACGAACTACTTCAGTCGCCAGATCAAGGCGGGCGCCTACCAGAAGCTCAACCGACGGCTGCTGCCAAGCTGGGGTAACCTCGATCCCAAGGTCCTCGGGCTGATGGACAAGTCGGATCCTGGCAATCAGTACGCGGTGCCGTACCTGCACGCGATCAATGGCTTCGCCTACAACGTCGACATGATCCGCGCGCGCATGCCCGATGCGCCGGTCGACAGCCTCGACCTCATCTTCAAGCCGGAAATCCTCGCGCACTTCACCGACTGCGGCGTGACCTTTCTCGACTCGGCGGAGGACGTGCTGCAGCTGGCGCTCTCGTACCTGCACCTCGACCCGAACTCCTCGAACCCTGCCGATTTCAAGGCCGCCGAAGCGTTGATCCTCAAGGTGCGGCCGTACATCCGCACTTTCGATTCGGTCGAGTACCTGAACGGGCTCGCCAACGGTGAATCGTGCATCTCGATGAGCTGGTCGAGCGACTACGCGGTTGCGATGGCGCGTGCGCGCGCGGCCGGCGCGGAGGTCAAACTCGCGTTCACGGTGCCGAAGGAAGGCGCCAACGCAACCTACTACGGACTGCTGATTCCCTACGATGCGCCGCACGTGAAGGCGGCGCACGCCTTCCTCGAGTTCCTGCTGAAGCCCGAGGTGATCGCCGCGATCACCAACGACATTCACTACGGCAATGACAACCTCGCGGCCAACCGCTTCGTCGACCCGACGATTCTCAACGACCCCACGCTGTACCCGACGCCCGAGATCATGCGCCGGCTCTACCTCACGGACGAAGTGAGCGCGGCGACGGAACGGATCCGCACGCGCACCTGGACGCGAATCAAGACCGCCTACTGAGGCCGCGGCCAGCTAGCCGCGCAGGCGCAGGTTGTCGGGATCGTACAGCGGTTCACGGCCGACCACCGCGCGGCGACGACTGCCCAGGATCTCGATTTCGAGTGCCGTCCCGGGCGCCGCGAGATCGCTGCGCACGTAGGCGAGCGCAATGCTCTTGCGGATCCGGTAGCCGTAGCCGCCCGAGGTGACGAGGCCGACCGGGTCGCCGCCAAGGTAGACGATCGACACCGCCGCCGCATCGGCATCGTCGGCGTCCACGATCAGCGGTACGAACCGCTCGCGCGGGCCCGCCGCTGCCTCGCGCCTGAGGGCCGCCTGCCCGATGAAGCCGCCGCTCTTGTCGAGCTTCACGAAGCGGTCGAGCGAGGCCATCAACGGCGTGTACTCGGTCGTAAGGTCGCCTTTCCATGCGCGGTAGCATTTCTCGAGCCGCAGGCTGTCCATCGAGTACAGCCCGTAGTCGTGAATGCCGAGCTTCTCGCCCGCCTCCCAGACGAGATCGTAAACCGAGAGCATGTGCTCGACCGGGACGTGCAGCTCCCAGCCGAGCTCCCCGACGTAGTTGACCCGCAGCGCGAGCGCCGTCGTGTAGCCGATCTCGATCGTTCGCACCGCGAGCCAGGGGAACGCCTCGTTGTCGAGTCGCGCCGGCGTCAGTTGCTGGAGCAGCTCCCGCGAGCGCGGGCCGACGACGACGAGCGTGCCGAACCGGGCCGAGAGGTTGTCGATGCGCACGGCCACGGGACTGGTCGGCAGGTGCTCGCGCAGCCAGTGCTCGTCGTGGCGCTCACCCGCCACGGCGCTGATCAACCAGAAGCGCCCCTCGCCGAGGTTCGTGATCGTCATCTCGGTGACGATGCCGCCGTTCGGCGCGCAGAAATAGTTAAGGGCCGTGCGTCCGGGACGGGGCACGCTGCCGGTCACCATGCCGTCGATCCACGGCGCCGCGTCCGGGCCGGTGACCTCGAACTTGGTGAAGCCGGGTAGGTCGAGTACGGCGACGCGCTCGGCGACCGCCTCGCACTCGCGCGCGATCGCGGCGTGCCAGGCGGGCCGGCGAAACGAGACCTCGGGTTTCGTGGGGTCGCCGGCGGCCGGGAAGAACACCGCGCGCTCCCATCCGCCGCGCGCCCCGAATACGGCGCCCTTGCTCTTGAGTCGCGCGTAGACGGGCGAGGCCTTCGCGGGACGGCCGGCCGGGCGCTCCTCGGCCGGATAGCCGATTCCGTACTCGTACTGGTAGGTCTCGACTGCCTTCGCGTGCGTGAAGCGGTGGTTTGCGAACTCGAGGTAGCGGCGCGAGTCGAGCGGCCACATGTCCCATTCCGGCTGGCCGCTGGCGACCCACTCGGCGATGACCTTGCCCGCGCCGCCCGCCTGCACGATACCGAACGTGAACGCGCAGCAGTGGAAGAACCCCGGCAGGCCGGGTGCGGGTCCGATCAGCGGATTGCCATCGGGCGCGTAGGGAATAGGCCCGTTGATGACGGTCTTAACGCCCACGGAACCCAGGATCGGCACGCGCGCGCAGGCAGCCTCGATGTAGGACTCGAGGCGACCGACGTCGTCGTCGAACAGCTGGTTCGCGAATTCCTCCGGAATGCCGCCGAGCCAGTGCGGCGTCGCCTGCCACTCGTAGGGACCGAGCAACAGGCCCTGGCGCTCCTGGCGCAGGTAGTAGCTGACATCGGGGTCCCGGATCAGCGGCAGGCGCGCGGCGCCGAGCGCGACCAGTTCCGGGATGTCCTCGGTCACGAGGTACTGATGCGACAGCGTGACGATCGGCAGGTATTGACCAACGAGCGCGGCGACTTCGCCGCCGCGATAGCCCGCGGCATTGATCACGCTGGCCGCGCGGATCGTGCCGCGCGTGGTCGTGATCGACCACTCACCCGATGGCAGGCGTTCGATCGCGGTCACGCGCGTATTGCGGTAGATCTCCGCGCCCCGGTCGCGCGCACCCTTGGCGAGCGCCTGGGTGAGCTGCGCGGGGTCGATGTCGCCGTCATGAGGATCGTAGAGGCCGGCGCGCAGGCCGTCGGTCTTGAGGAAGGGATGACGCGCGGCGATCTCGGCCGGGCTCAGCATCTCGAACTCGATGCCCTGCGCGCGGCCCTGCGAGACGACGTGCCGGAACTCGTCGACCCGCTCCTCGGTATGCGCGAGGCGGATGCTGCCGGTGATGTGGTAGTTGATGTCGTAGCCCACGCGCTCCGCAAGGCTCGCGTACAGGCGGGTGCTGTGGCGCTGTAGCTTGATGAGGTTCCACGAAGTCGAGAAATTGGGGCAGTTGCCGGCGGCATGCCACGTCGATCCCGCGGTCAGCTCGTCGCGCTCGAGCAGCACGCAGTCGCGGACCCCGAGCTCCGTCAGGTGGTAGAGCGCGCTGCAGCCGACCGCTCCGCCGCCGATCACCACCACCTGCGCCTGGGTCTTCATGGGGCTCTCTGGTCCAGCTGTACGGATGAGGCGCGCGCGCGCGGCGACCGCGCGGACTGTTGGCTGCTCAACACTTGATTCGCTCGCTCTTCGGGTCGTACCACGGCGCCAGCTGCACGCGCGCCGGGTGGCGCTGGCACGCCACTTCGACCTCCCAGCGCCCCGAATCGAGCCATTCGCGCGTGACGCCGCCGTGGAACTCGACGTAGCCCATGCCGAGCGAGCGGTCGAGGCGGTGCCCCCAGGCGCCCGACTTGACGGAGCCCACGATGAGGCCGTCGCGGACGATTGGTTCCTCGTGATAGAGGAGCGGCGCAACGCTTGAGTGATCCTCGAGCATCACCTGCACGAGGCGCTTCGGCAGGACCGCACGACCGCGCTGCTGCAGGAGCGCGCCGCGGCCGGTAAAACCGCCGGTCTTCTCCCAGTCGATCGTGAACGCGAGCCCGGCATCGAGCGGCGTGTCCTCGTCGGCGATGTCGTGGCTCCAGTGCCGGTAGCCCTTCTCGACGCGGCACGCGGCCATCGCGTGGTAGCCAGCGTGCTTGAGGCCGAGCGGCGCACCGGCCTCGAGCAGGCGTTCGTAGAGCTCGCCGCAGAATTCCGCCGAGACGTACAGCTCCCAGCCGAGTTCGCCCACGTAGGTGATACGGCTCGCCCGCACGCGCGCATAGCCGAGGTCAAGCTCGCGCGACTGCCCGAACGGGTGGCTAGCATTCGACAGGTCCTGCCCGCTCAAGCCTTCGAGAAGCGCGCGGCTCTTGGGGCCCATGAGCCCGAGCATCGCGACGCCGGCGGTGACGTCGGTCACGAAGCAGTGCGCGCCTTCTGTCGCCGCGATCTCACGCCTCAGCCACGCGAGGTCGCGCGTCTGGCAGATCGCCGACGTCACGACCATGAATTCCTGCGCGGCGAGCCGCGTGATCGTGAGATCCGCCTCGATGCCACCACGCTCGTTGAGCCATTGCGCGTAGACGATCCGTCCCGCGGGCACGTCCACGTTCGCAGTCGACATCGCATTCAGGATGCGGCACGCGTCGCGACCCTGCACCAGAAACTTGGCGAAGCTCGCCTGGTCGAAGAGCGCGACGCTGTCGCGGACGGCGAGGCATTCCTCGCGGCAGGCGTCGAACCAGTTCTGCCGACCGTAGGAATATTCGTAGGCTGGGGCGGAGCCGGCCTTGCCGTACCACATCGGCCGTTCCCAGCCGGCCGTCTCGCCCATGCAGGCGCCGGCAGCGATGAGACGGTCGTGGATGGGGCTGCGCCGCGCGCCGCGCGCGGTGCGGTACTGGTAGTAGGGCCAGTGCATCGCGTACAGGAGACCGAGCGTCTCGACCGTCCGGTCGCGCAGGTAGCGACGGTTGGACTGGAACGGCATCACGCGCCGGATGTCGACGTCGGAAAGATCGACCGGTGGGCGACGGTCGAGGATCCACTGCGCCACCACCTTGCCGGCCCCACCGCTCGCGGCGATCCCTACCGAGTTGAAACCGCTGGCGACGAAAAGGTCCCGGACCTCCGGCGCTTCGCCGATGTAGTAGCGATCGTCGGGCGTGAAGCTCTCCGGGCCGTTGAAGAAGAGCTGGATGCCGGCATCAGCAAGTACCGGCACGCGCCTGACCGCGGCCGCCAGGATCGGCTCGAAGTGCTCGTAGTCCGCGGGCAGCGTGTCGAAGCAGAACGCTTCCGGAATCCCGTCCATGCCCCAGGGCTTCGCGACCGGCTCGAAGCAGCCCATCAGGAGCTTGCCCGCATCCTCCTTGTAGTACGCGCATTCGTCCTGCACCCGCAAAACCGGGAGCCCGGACGGGAGCCCAGCGATCGGCTCGGTGACGATGTAGAAATGCTCGGCCGCGTGCAGCGGCACCGCGACACCGGCGGCGGCCGCGAGCCCGTGCGACCACATGCCGGCCGCGAGGACCACCGTGTCCGCGGCGATGAAGCCTTCGGCCGTATCGACGCCCGTCGCACGCCCGCGCTCGATGCGGATCCTGTCGACCCGCGTGTTCTCGAAGATCCGGGCGCCGCGCATCTTCGCGCCTTTCGCGAGCGCAATGGTCGTGTCGATCGGATTGGTCTGGCCGTCCTTGGACAAAAACACGCCACCGACGACGTCCTCGAGGCTGAGCAAGGGCCAGCGCTCCTTGATCTCCGCTGGCGACAGCACGTCGATCTCGAGGCCGAAGGTCTTGCCCATGGAGGCGCCGCGCTTCAGCTCCTCGAGGCGCGCGGGAGTCTTGGCGACGCTGACGGAGCCGTTCTGCTTGAAACCCGTTGCCTGGCCGGTCTCGGCCTCGAGCGAACGGTAGAGATCCGCTGTGTATTTCGCGAGTTCCGTGAGGTTGCGCGTCGCGCGCAGCTGGCCGACGAGACCCGCCGCGTGCCATGTCGTGCCGCAGGTCAGCTGGCGGCGCTCGAGCAGCACGACGTCGGTCACGCCGATCTTGGTCAGGTGGTAGGCGACCGAGCATCCGGCAATGCCGCCGCCAACGATGACCACGCTTGCGCGGCTGGGTAATGCCATTCGACGGTTCCTCGTGAGTGCTGTGGCGCGCCGGGGTCGGTCGATCAGTAGCGCGGCGGCGCAATCACCCACAGCGACACGGACGTGTCGGCACCGGGGTTCGCGGCGCTGAACGACTCACCGCGACCGATCCGGAAACTGTCGCCGGTGCGCAGGCGGAACTTGCGCGCGCCGAGGCTGAGCTCGAGCTCGCCCGCGATCAGAAAGCCCGACTGCTCGGCCATGCGCGAGACCTGCTCATCGCCGCTGCGCGCGCCCGGTGCAAAGGTGCTGAGGATCAGCTCGGCCTCCCCGGTGAGCGTCGGAGACAGGAGTTCCTCCTCGATGCCGGTGCCCGGGAAGTTGAGGCGCCGCCGGTTCTCGCGGCGCACGACGTGACCGTGCTCCGCGGGCACGCGCGGGTCGTAGCCTTGGAAGAACCAGCCGATCTGAACGTCGAGCGCGTCGCTGATCGCCTTCAGCGTAGAAATCGACACCTCCGAACGACCGCGCTCGATCTGACTGACGTAGCCGATCGATTTGCCGACGGCCTCGGCCAGGCGCGCGAGGCTGAGGCCGCGCGCCTCGCGGAGGTCGCGGATCTGGCTGCCGAGCGGGCTCAGCGACGCGGCAGCGCGCTCGCGCACGCTCGCCCGGGGTGGGCGCGGCGTCCGCGTGCGGCGCGGGGTCGGATTGCTCTTCGTGGCCATGGGAAAGGTGCGTCGGACCGGCTGAATCTGTTCACCAGAGTATACAAATCGCACTATTATTTCACCAGGGTGAAATAAGCAGGCGCCTTGTTCACTTTTTAGCGCAAGCGGCGGCGGCCGGAGCCACGGCGTGCCGACACTCGGCTACGCTCGGGGCGGGCGGTCGCGGGAGACAAGATGATTCCACGCACGATGAAGGCGGTGCTACTCACGGGGCACGGCGGGACGGAGTGTCTCGCCTACCGCGAGGACGTGCCGGTACCGCTTCCGGGCGCGGGCGAGGTCCTGATCCGGGTCGGCGCTGCCGCGCTCAACAACACCGACCTCAACCTGCGGATCGGCTGGTACTCGAAATCGGCGGGCGACAGCGCCGGGGCGAGCGCCGCCGATGCGGGCTGGACGGGAGCGCCGCTCGAGTTTCCGCGGATCCAGGGCGCGGACGCGTGCGGACGGATCCTTGCCACCGGCGCGGGTGTCAGCACCGATCGGATCGGCGAGCGCGTGCTCGTGAACCCGGTGCTGCACGACACCTCGACGGGCGGGACGCGCGCGCCGCGCTACTTTGGGTCCGATTGCGACGGCGCGTTCGCCGAGTTCACGCGCGTCGCTGCGGCGAATGCGGTTCCGGTCACGAGCGAGCTCAGCGACGTCGAGCTCGCCTCGTTCCCCTGCGCCTACCTCGCCGCGGAAAACATGCTGGCGCGGGCCGCCGTCGGAGTGGCGGATACCGTTCTTGTGACCGGAGCGTCGGGCGGCGTAGGGTCTGCCGCCGTGCAACTCGCGAGGCGCCGGGGCGCGACCGTGTTCGCGGTGGCGGGCGGCTCCAAGGCGGCGGCGGTCGCCGCGCTGGGCGCCGCGCGCGTGATCGACCGCGACGCGGACCTGGTAGCCGTGCTTGGCCGCGATTCCGTCAGCGTCGTGATCGATGTCGTCGGCGGGCGCCACTTCGGTTCGCTGCTCGAGGTGCTGCGCCCGCAGGGACGCTACGCGGTCGCGGGTGCGATCGGCGGCGCCGAAGTCGCGCTCGACCTCAGGACACTCTACCTCAAGGACCTGAGCCTCGCGGGCTGCACGATCCCCGCCCGCGGACTGTTCGAGGCGCTGATCGGCCATATCGAGCGCGGCGAAATCCGCCCCGTCGTGAGCGCGACCTTTGCGCTGCGCGCGATGGCTGCCGCTCAGGAGGAGTTCTTGTCGAAGGCGCACGTCGGCAAGATCGTGCTCGTGCCCGATTAGGCGGGCACCCCGAGCCCGTCGGAGACATCGACGATGCCGACGCGCCGTTCGGCGGAACGTATTGTGTTGAACAGCAGCATCGTGACGGTCATCGGGCCGACGCCGCCCGGCACGGGGCTGATCAGCGAGGCCTTGGCGGCGACGCCGGCGAAGTCGACGTCACCGGTGATCCGCCCGTCGGGAAGCCGATTGATGCCGACGTCGATGACGACGGCCCCCGTGCGCACCATCTGCGGAACGATCAGGTTGGGGACGCCGGCGGCGACCACCAGGATGTCGGCTAGCAGGGTGAACTGCGCGAGATCGCGCGTCAGCTTGTGGCAGATGGCGACCGTCGCGTCGCGCTGCATCAGCATCATCGCGGTGGGCTTGCCCACGATGTTGCTGGCACCCACGACCACGACGTTGCGGCCTGCAATTTGCACCTTTTCGTGCTCAAGCAGCTTCTGCACGCCGAACGGCGTGCACGGCGGGAATACCGTGGTCCCCGTCATCAGCCCGCCGACGTTGTAGAGGTGGAAACCATCGACATCCTTGTCGACCGAGATGCGCTCGAGCACCCGCCGCATCGCGATGTGCGGCGGCAAGGGCAGCTGCACCAGCACGCCGTGGGTGCCGGGGTCGGCGTTCAGGCGGTCGATTTCGGCGAGCAGGCGGCTTTCCGGCGCGTCGGCCGGCAGCGTGATCAGCTCCGAGCGGATGCCGGTTTCCTCGCAGGCGCGCACCTTGTTGCGAACGTAGACCTGGGACGCGGCGTTGTCGCCGACCAGCACGACCGCGAGGCCCGGCTGCACGCCGTGCGCCGAGACCAGTTGCTGGACGCGCACGCGGTATTCGGCGCGCAACTTGCGGGCGACGGCCTTGCCGTCGATGATGCGGGCAGTCATCGGGTGGTCTCAACGCCCAGGGGGCCGGGTGCGGCCAATTCTACCGCGGGACAGGCGCTCGCCGGCAGCGGATCGACGCCGCCGGGCGCCGAGATACTGACGGTGCGCGCCGCCGGTTCGGCCGTCCGAATGCCGGCGCTTGGGGGACGAACCGATGTCGACTGACCAACCCGCCGCGCGTCGCGCCCGGCCGAGCGGCCGGGACGCCCGCCAGAAGGCGCGCTCCGCGCGTCCGACGGGGCCGGCGTTCATCACGCGCGAGATCCCCCCGTACGAGCTCCTGTCGCCCGAGGGGCTCGAGTCGATCGAGGCGCACGCCGACCTGCTGCTCGAGGAAATCGGCCTCGAGGTGCGTGGCGATCCGGAGGCAGTGCGGCTGTGGCGCGAGGCCGGCGCACGCATCGTCGATGGCACCCGCATCCACGTCCCCGCCGGCCTTGCGCGCGAGATCGTCAGGGCGTCAGCGCCCCGCGAATTCATCCAGCACGCGCGCAACCCCGCGCGCAGCGTCCCGATCGGCGGCAAGCACACGGTGTTTGCGCCCGCCTACGGCTCCCCGTTCGTGTCGGACCTCGAACGCGGCCGGCGCTACGGCACGCTCGAGGACTTCCACAACTTCATCAAGCTCGCCTACGTGTCACCGTGGCTGCACCATTCGGGCGGCACCGTCTGCGAGCCGGTCGACGTGCCGGTCAGCCGACGCCACCTCGACATGGTGTACGCGCACATGCGCTACTCCGATCGCGCCTTCATGGGCTCGGTCACGACCGCCGCGCGCGCGGCGGACTCCATTGAGATGTGCCGCGTGCTGTTCGGGACCGATTTCGTCGACCAGAACTGCGTGATCCTCGGCAACGTCAACGTCAATTCGCCGCTCGTGCTCGACGGCGAGGCGAGCCGCGTCATCCGCACCTACGCCGCCGCCAACCAGGCGCCCGTGTGCGTGCCCTTCATCCTCGGCGGCGCGATGGGGCCAGTGACGACCGCCGGTGGCCTCGCACAGTGCTTCGCGGAGGCAACCTTCTGCGTCGCGCTCGGTCAGCTCGAGCGACGCGGCTCGCCCGCGATCCTCGGCAACTTCCTGTCCTCGATGTCGCTTAGAAGCGGCGCACCGACGTTCGGAACGCCCGAGCCCGCGCTCGCCTACTTCGCGATCGGCCAGCTGGCGCGGCGCCTTGGCGTGCCACTGCGCTGCGGCGGCAACCTGTGCAGCTCCAAGGTCGCGGACGCCCAGGCGGCGGTCGAGAGCGCGAACTCGATGTGGCCCGCGATGCTGGCCGGCGCGAACTTCGTGCTGCATTCCGCCGGCTGGCTCGAGGCCGGCCTCACGATGTCCTACGAGAAGTTCGTGATGGACGTCGACCAGTGCGGGGGCTTCCACACGCTCGCGCGCGGCATGGCGCTCGATGACAACGGCTTCGCGCTGGGCGCGTTCAGGGAAATAGGCCCCGGGCGGCACTACCTCGGCTCGGCGCACACGATGGCGAACTACGAGACTGCCTTCCACGACTTCGCGCTCGCCGACAACAACTCCTTCGAGCAGTGGACGGCCGACGGGTCGGAGGATCTGCTGAAGCGGGCCAATCGCCGCTGGAAGGCGATGCTCGAATCCTACGAGGCGCCGCCACTCGATGTGGCCATCGACGAGGCGCTCTGCGATTACATGGAGCGGCGCAAGCTCTCGCTCCCCGACGAAATCGGCTGAGCCGCGGCGCTCAGCCGCGCCGTTCGCCGATGCCGACAATCTTCGCGACGGCCGGTGCCGCGGTGCCGGGCGGCAGCATGTGCTCGCGTGGCAGGCGCACCGGGAAGCGCTCGCGAATCGAGGCATCCACGGCCTCGGACACGTGCGTCGGGTAGTGGCTCGCGAGAATCTCTTGCACCTTCTTCTCCGCACGCGCGATCACGTCCATTGAGCCCTGCTCGGCCCACTCGGTCGGGCTCTTGCGATCGCCGACCGCGGGATACAGGTATTCCGTTTGCATGAGCTGCAGCGTCTGGTCGGAGCCGAGGAAGTGCCCGGGCCCGTTCAGGCACACGTCCTTGATCGTCTCGAAGGACAGGCGTTCCTCGTTCACCTCGATGCCCTTGATCGTCCGCTGCGCCATGCCAATGATGTCGTTGTCGATGATCAGGCTCTCGAGCGAATAGCCGAGCAGGCTCGCGTGCATGCCGGCCGATTCGTAAATCAGGTTCGCGCCGGCGTTGCCGACGAGTGCGTGGTTGAGGGCCTTTTCGGCGCCCGCCTGGCCGTCGGCGATCTTGGAGTCGGTCATGCCGGAGGCGGTGCCGCCGGTGAGGTCGTAGTAGTGCGCCATCTGCCCGGAGGCCGAGGACAAGAGCGCCTGCTCGGGGCTGCCGCCCGACATCGCGCCGGTGCGAAGATCCGAGACGAAGCACCAGGTCCCGAAGATCGCGGGTGCGCCGGGCTTGATCGCGTTGACATAAACGAGGCCGGCGAGGCACTCGGCGACTTCCTGGGCAAGGGCGCCCGCGAGCGCCGCGGGCGCGGTCGCGCCCGCCTGTCCCGCCGACAAGAGCAGCACCGGCATGCCGCCGCGCACCGCGACCTCTAGGCACTTGCAGGCGTCGGTCGCGAACTTCATCGGCGGCACGACGAAGCAGTTCGACTGGCTGACGAACGGCCGCTCGCGCCACTTGTCCTCGCCGCCCGCGATCGCGTGCAGCATTTCGAGCGAGGCGGTCACGTGCTCGGGCTGCACCCAGCTGCTGCCGACGTGCTTGGTCGTGCTCGACACGGCCGCATAGCAGGTATTGAAGTCCATCTCGAAGGGATCGGGGATGTCGCGCGGGACGACCGCACGCTGGAAGAAATGGATGTTCTCCATCACGTCGACGATGCGGCCGATGTCGAACAGGTCGCGGATCTGCGACTCGCGGTAGGTGCCGTTGGCGCCGACCATGTTGACGGCCGCGCCGGCGGTACCGAAATAGGTCTTCTTGCCCCAAGGTTCGAGGTCGAAGCGCGGGTTCTGCGCGTGCAGCACGAAGTGGCGCGCGGCTTTGGCGACGGTGTCCTCGACCAGCGCTGCCGGGAACAGCAGCCGACCGCGGTCGCTCATCGTGCAGCCGGCGTTGAGGAGCGCTTCGACGCCGGAGGGAGGCGCGTCCGCGAGTCCGACTTCGGCGAGGAGCCTGAGCGCCGTGCGGTGGATCGCGAGGACGTCGGCCTCGCTCAACGGGCGGTAACGACCGCTCGACATGCCCGGCCACACGGGCCGGAGGTTGTCTGGCAGCGGGCCCGCCCGGAGCGCGCGGCGCGCATCCCGGCTGGAGGGACGCCGGGCCTTCGTCGGACAATCGCTCACGGTCGTACTCCAGTCATCGTGCGGTCCCGAAGGGTTGCGGCGCCACCGGGGGGGGTGGCGGGCTTCGATCAGCCTCGCACGCCGACGCCCAGCGCGCCGCGGTGATTTTCTACCAATCGGGAAATTTTGCTATCGACCGCTCCGCAACCCGCTGGCGGCCGCCGCAGGGCGCCTGCGGCGGACGGGTCGCCGGCAAATTACGGAGCCAATAACTCTATATAAATCAGTCTATAACAGCGACGCCGCGGCTTTCGCGTCGACCCGAAAGCTTAGCCGGACGTCGCCAGCTCGATCAGCGGCCACAGCGGTCCGATGTGCGCTTCGTAGTTGCGCCAGCGGCCGGCCGACGCGGAACTGATCTTCTGTCTCACCTGCCACTTGCTGGCCGTGATGACGACGCGGTTCGTCTCGTGGAAGTCGAGGCAGCGCGGATCCCAGGGTAGACCGACGAACTCCACCATCCTCCGGCTCCAGCCCTCCTGGTCCTCGATCAGGCCCTCGTAGGGAACCTCGAGGAACGACGTCGCGGGCAGGAGCGCGCGCCAGTGTCGCGCGATGCGCAGGTACTCCCCGTAATAGTGCGCGAGGCTGTCGAGGTCGTTCGCGTAGGGACCGATATTGAAGAAGTTCTGGAAGTAGATCGACAGACACGTATCGAGTGGATGGCGGCGCATGTGGATAATGCGCGCCTGCGGCAGGCTGGCGTGGATGAGGCCCGCGTACATGAAGTTGGCAGGCATCTTGTCGACGACGCGCGCGGTGCCGCCCGACAGCGTGGACAAGTGCGCGAGGTACTCGCGCGCGAGATCCGGCAGCAGCCCCGCACCGGTCTCGCCGCCCGGATCCCTATCGCGAAAGTTGTCGTAGGCGCCATTCCAGAAGCTGACCTCGCCGGCGCCGAAAACCGCCGGATGCGAGGCGAGAATCTGCTCGGCGAGAGAAGTGCCGGAGCGCGGCATGCCGACGATGAATACCGGGACCTCCGAGCCCGATGCGTGCTCGTGGCTTGCGCGAATGAACGGCGCATCGAAGCGGCGCACGATGCGATCGATCCGCTCGGTGAGCTTCGCGGCGTTGTACTTGATGCCGAAGCGCTTGGTGAGTTCGTTCGCCTGCCGGTATTCGCCGAACGCCGCGTCGTACTGGCGCAGGTCGTCGAAGTACTTGCCGAGCGCGTAGCGCAGGCTGATTTCGTGCCCGAGCGGGAGGCGCTTGGCCACCAAGGCCTCGGCGCTCTCGCGCCAGCTTGCGTCCGCGCCCGTCATCTTGCGGTGGGTCGCGATGCTGGCGAGCGCGAAGGCAAAGTCGGGATTGAGCTCGAGCGCCCGCCGGAAGTGCTGCTCGGCCTCGACGAACTGGCCACGGTCGGCCGTGAGCTCGCCAAGGAACGACAGCGCCTCGACGTAGTTCGGGTTGATCGCGAGCGCTGCCCGGCAGCTCGCCTCCGCCTCCGCCGGTCGGCGCTGCTGGCGCAGCGCGAAGCCGAGGCTCAGGTGGGCCGGTGCGTAATTGGGCTGCACCGCCAGCGCCTGGCGGTACGCCGCCACCGCCTCCGCCGTGTGCCGCAATTCGAACTCGACGTTGCCGAGGTTGCAATGGCTCTCTGCGCGACGCGGGTCGATCTCGACGGCCTGCCGGTAGAGCGGCACGGCAGCGCGGCGATCACCGAGGTCGCGGAGCACGTTGCCGAGGTTGTTGAGCGCATCGACGTCGCGCGGATTGAGCGCGAGCGCCTGCCGGTAGCTCGCGACAGCCTCCTCCCGCTGCCCGAGCGCGCCGAGCGCGAGTCCGAGATAGGTGTACGCAACGCCGAGGCTCGAATTGAGCGCTACCGCCTTCCGCCCGGCAGCGAGCGCCTCGTCGAGCCGGCCGGTCTGCCGCAAGGCATTGCCGAGATTGCAGTGGATCTGCGCATCCGCAGGCAGGAGCGCCTGCGCGCGCTGGTAGCAGGCGAGCGACTCCGCGGGCTCACCGAGCTCGAGGAAGGCGTTGCCGAGATTGTTCTCCGCTTCCGGCTGTCGCGGGTTCCGCGCGAGCGCGCGCTGGTAGAGCGCGACGGCTTCGCGCGCGCGCCCGAGCCCGCGCATTGCATCGGCCGCCTGGACGAGCGCGTCGGTATTGCCGGGCTCGCTCGCAAGGACGCGACGGAGCACCTCGAGGGCTTCCGCCCAGAGGCCGCGGTCGTGCAGCTCGGCGCCGAGATTGGCGAGCGCCTCGGCGTCCCTCGGCAGGATCTCGGTCGCGCGGCGCATCGCCTGCAACGGATCCTTGCCCTGCCGGACAAGGGCGACCCCGAGGACCTTCCACAGCATGCCTGCCGCGGGATGTGCGGCGAGCAAGGCGCGGGATCTGTGTTCCGCTTCCCCGAAGCGGCCCTGGTTGATGAGCTCGACCAGCGAGCCTATCTCTTGCGAGCCGCCACTTGTCGATACCGCAGGCGCGGATGGTTGCTGGCCGTGGCAGTGCTTGAATTTCTTGCCGCTGCCACACGGGCAGAGGTCGTTCCGGCCAGGTTTACTGCTCAATTCAGTCGCCGCGGTAGCGCTCGAGCGCATCGCCGAGTGCGGCCTTGAGTGGCCCCAACCACGGCTCGAAGTTGCGCCACTGGTCAAGGCCCTCTCGGTAGATCGGCTGGCGCACCTGCTCGGAGCTCGCGGTGCGCACGCTGCGCACCGTTTTGTGGAACTCGACGCACGCGGGCTCGAATTCGAGGCCGCAGAACTCGAGGATGCGACGCACGTTGCCTTCGAGGTCATCGACGACGTCCTCGTGCAGCACGCGCAGCACCCGGCCGGGCAACACCCGGTGCCAGTGCCCCATCAGCTCGAGGTAGGTCCGGTAGTAGCGCGCGATGTCCTCGACGCTGTACGTGAACTCCTGGCCCTTCGCGAACAGCTGCTTGAAGTTCGAGAAGCAGCACGCGATCGGCTCGCGCCGCGCATCGATGATTTTTGCGTTCGGCAGCATCAGGTGGACGAGACCGAGGTGCCGGAAATTGTTCGGCATCTTGTCGATAAAGAACGGCTTACTGGTGCGATAGACCCGCGTGTCCTCGATGTAGCGTGCGCCAAGACGGCGGAATTCCGCGCTGTCGAGCTCGGTGAGCACGCGCGGATAGCGCGGATTGTCGATGTCGGGGTCCCGCCCGCGGAGCGTCGCGACGATCTGCTGGACGTTGGCGAGTTCCTGCGTGCCCTCGACCCGCGAATGCGACGCGAGGATCTGCTCGAGCAGCGTCGATCCCGAGCGCGGCAGGCCGATGATGAAGATCGGATCCGGATCGGGCACGCCTACGTCGCGTCGGGTCGCGAAGAAAGCTGCGGTGCACACGGCGATCTGCTGGCGCGTGTTGTTCTCAATGATCTCGGGGCGGTAGCGGCTTTCCGCCCGCTTGAGCGCGTTGCCGAGCTCGTAGTAGTGGAACGACTGCTCGTTGTCCCCAAGGTCCTCGAGTCCTTTTGCCAGCGCGAAGCAGAGATGGATGCGGTCCACCAGCGCGGTCGCTGGACTTGCCTGCATCTCCCTGACCTTCGCGAGGTCCTCGGCGCTGAACTGGTAGGTCTTGAGGTTGGCGAGACTCCAGTACGCATCGCCGAAGTCCGGGCGGCAAGCCGCCGCCTTGCGGTAGGAGGCGATCGCCTCCTCGCGCCGGCCGAGCGTCTTGAGCGCGTGCGCGATCGACAGGTGCGTATCCGCGTCCGTAGCCACCCCGCGCAGCAGCTCCCGGTAGAGGCCGATCGCCCGCTCGTGTTCACCGAGCCCGACGGACGTCGTCGCGTACAGGCCCTGGTAGAAGAGCCTGTTGTCGGGATCCTCGCGCATGAGTCGCTCGAGTTCCCGGCGCGCCTCCGGGTAGTGATGCAGCTCGACGAGCACCTCGGCGTATTCGGTCCGCGCGGCGCGGTAGTCGGGTGCGAGCTCGAGGAGCGCCGCCAGCAGCAGTTCCGCGTCGTCGAAGACCTTTCGCGCGATGCCGATGCGAGCCAGGAGGCGCATGGCCTCGACTTCGTCGCCGTGCTTGAGCAAATAGCTGCGGACCATCGGCTCGGCAGCGTCGAGGTCACCGTCGAGAAAAAGCCCGGTCGCGGTCACGACCTCGGGCGGGATCTTCTTAAGCATTGCGACCTGCGTGGCCGCCGTCCTCATGCTCTCGGTCTGTCGCGTCATGCGATAGAGCCCCTCGAGCATCGTCCAGGCCGCCGGCAGCGCATGGTTGACGCCAACGGCCTGCAGGAATGCCTCAATTGCGGGCGGCGCTTCGCGCATGGCAACGTAGCAGTTCCCGCGCTCCTCGTGGAGGCGGCTAAAGCGCGGGTAGCGCTGCTCGAGCTCGACAAGCGTCGCCAGCGCGTCGGAAATGCGGCCGAGGTTGCGCTGTGCGATCGCCACGAACAGCAGCGCATCCCGCTGGCCCGGCGACTGGGCAAGCACCGCCGTTCCAGCGGCCAGCGCCTCGGCAAACTGCGTTTGCCGCAGGAGTGCGCGCATCCGCGGAATCTCGGCAAGCGCCGCCGCTGGGGCCGTCGGGACGTCCGTCGAAGCCATACGTTCCAAAAAAAAGGGCGGACATTGCGTCCGCCCTCGATTCTACTGCAAGCGACCGGGGTCGATTGCCTAGGATCAGGCTCCAGCGTTAGAACTTGTATCCAACCTGGAACGTGATCACGCGCGGTCGCACCGGCACCTCTTCCTTGATGAACTGCGCCGAGTTGGTGTTCAGGCTTGCATCCGAATTGGTCAGATTGGCGGCGGAAACCTCTGCCGTCCAATTGTCCTTCGCCACTCCGACCGCCGCGTCGTAGGTCGTGTACCCCGGCATCGTGTAACGCAGCAGCGTGGTGTTCGGAATCGCCTGAGCATTGCCGTCCGGGAAGCTCGCCGGCTCGTTGCGCATCGAGGCCACATGGTTCGCGCCAATGTTCGCGAATGCCTTGTAGTCTCCCGCCATCCAGTCGTAGCGCGCGCGCAGGTTGAACTGCAGCGGCGGCGAGTAGGCCGGCGAGGTGTCGAGGACGCCGTACGGGTTCGTATACGGCTGGCCCCTGATTTGCGTGATGCACCCGCCAACCGGATTCGGCCCGCCCGGAACGTTGATCGGCAAGCACGGCGCGTCGGTCTGGTTCGTGCTGTTCCACGAACTCGAGCCCTGAATCGTCAGCGCCTCGGTTACGCGAGCCACCAACTGCAGCTCGGCACCCTTGACCGTGTACGTCGGACCGTTCACGTCGAACGTCGTGTTGCCCAGGTGGCTGGGATCGAACAGCGGCAGCTGCACGTTCTTCCAGTCCATCTTGTACAAGGACGCGTTCAGCTGGATCCGGTGATCCAGGAACTCGCTCTTGAAACCGACTTCGTTGTTGACGAGGTTGTCCGAGTCGTACCCGGACGGCTTAAAGAACTGCTTGCCGCTGCCATTCGCGTTGTACGGAGCGACGGACTTCAAGAAGATCTGGCTGCCGTCCAGCGTGGTGTGCGTACGGTTGAAGCCGCCCGGCCGGAACCCCTGCGAGAACGTGTAGTACGCCATCAAGTCGGGCGTCACGTGCCAAGTCAGGTTGCCGCGGTACTTGTTGCCGCTCTCGCTCTTCTTCAGGTTGATGCCGAAGCCGCAGTGCGTGCAGGTGCCGTTCGGAACGTTCAGCACCGTCGAGGTCGCGCTGTAGTACTCCGAACCGTCCTCGAACTCGTCGTAGTGGTAGTGGCGCACGCCACCCGTCACTGTCAGTACCTTAGGGATAATGTCGAAATCGACCGAGGCGAACAGCGCCTTCTGAACGTAGCCGCGCTGCACGTCCTCACCGAACGCCGTGTTCGTATCCGTGCGGTAGCCCGGGGCGCTCGAGTAGTAGCCGGGGATCGGGCCGACCGTCGTGACGCAGTCCGGGCCGCCCGCGAGCGAAATTGCGAGGTTGGCCGGGCTGCACTGCGGGATCGGCATGTAGTTGAAGTTCATGTTGTCGTCGATCACGAACTTCTCGTAGAACGCACCGAACAGTGCGCGGACGCGGTTGTCCTCGTTCGTGCTGACGCGGAACTCGTGACTCTGGTGAGTGTTCTTCACCTGGTCGCGCCACGCGCCGACCGGCGCGTAGCAGGTAGTCGCCTTCGCCGAACGGAAGTAGGCGTAACCGGCACCTGCGCCGGAGCAGGCGTAGTACGAACCATGGCCGCTGCGCATGTAGTTCGAGTAATCCTGCTGCTGGTCGATGTCACGCACCAGGTAGCTGCCGGTGTAGACCGCTTTGAGGCCACCGATCTTGCCGTTCAGGGTCCAGGACGTACTTTCGTATTTGTCCTTGTCCCACGCCGGCGTGAACGCCGCGATCTGGTACGGCTGCAGGGCCGTGCCATTCGAATCAACCGGGTAGTCCGAGAAGTAGCCGTCCGCCTGGAAATGCTGGAAATTCTGCTGCAGCAGCAGGTTCCAGTCCTCGTTGAACTTGATCAGCGCCGAAATCCGCGCGCCGCCCATATCCGTCGAGTTCATATTCGAGCCGCTGATGGACGCGTTGCTCGCGGGCGGGCTGCCCGGACGAATCGGCGGACCACCCGCGGGCCGTGTCAGAACGGGCGGCACGGAGATCGTGTCCGCAATGTTCGAGATGTAGCCGCCGCGGTGGTCTGAAAAGATTGACGCGCGAATCGCGATGTTGTCGCCGAACGGCAGGTTCAGCGTCGCGTTCAGGTTGTTGTTGGGATCGCCGCCGGCGGTCACGCCGTAACCGGCGTTGACGTTGCCTTCGGTGACGCCGAGCTTCGGCTTGTTCGTGATGTAGCGAATGGCACCCGCCTGGGCGCCGCCGCCGAACAACGTGCCCTGCGGGCCTTCCAGCACTTCGACGCGCTCGATGTCGACCATGTAGGGGTCGTTGTTGCGAGCCGGGAACTGCATCGACTGGTCGTCGAGGTAGAGCGCCACGTTCGGGAACGGCGCCGTCGTCGACTGCGACTGGTTGCCGGAGCCGCCCGAGCTCAAGCCGCGCATGAAGATGTTGCCGGTGCCGGGACCGTTGCCGCTGAACGTCACGTTCGGCGTGTACTTCAACAGGTCTTCGAACGTGTTGACATTGAGCTGCTTCAGCTGATCACCGGTGACGGCCTGGATCGTAATTGGCACGTCCTGGATCGATTCCGTGCGGCGCTGTGCCGTCACGACAATCTCTTCGATTCCGCCGGACGCTTGTGGAGCGGCATCGGGCGCTGCGTAGGACGCACCTGCATATGCGCCCAGCACGGCCGAAACCGCACAGGCCAACTGCTTACTTTGTTTCAAGCGATTCTCCCCAATCGATCAGTGGTGATAACAAATATTGAAAAGCTGCTCCCCGGGGCGCGCAGCGAATCGAAACAACGCGCGCGGTCGCACGCGCCTTGCCGAACTTCCGTGCCCCGAGTTTCCCTTGGGTTGCTTTTTACC
>JANXZZ010000153.1 GCA_025355245.1 Pseudomonadota bacterium
CCCGGCCCGGCCCGGCCAGGCCAGGCCAGGCCGACGCTGGCTCAGGCCGGGAACAGGTGCTTGTACTCCGCCCAGAGCGCCTCGAAGCGGGGCAGCAGCATCTCCGCGAGCCCGATCAAGGCTGGCGTCTGCCCCGGAAGGACCTCCTTCATGCCCTCAGCGAACTCCTCCGGTGTCACGTGATAATACGGATCGAGGTCGGTCTCGAGACATTCCGTCACGAGCCTGAGCGCCGCGATCGCCTGAAACGAGTGGACCTCGGTAAGCCGCTGTTTCATATCGGCGGCTGTCAGCGATCCGAAGTAGTGCTCGACCGCCGCGACGCACGTCCGCTCGTCGGCTTCCGCCCACATCAGCATCTCGCCGAGGTCGAACATCGGGTGCCCATAGCCGCCGCCGTCCCAGTCAATGAGCCTGATCTCGCCGCCAGGGCTGATGATCATGTTCACGAATGCCATGTCGTTGTGGGTGAACGTCGGCAAGAACGGGCCGATGCCGAGTTCGAGCCGGTCGGTGATCTCCCGGTAGCGTGGCAGCCGGTCGGCCCACGGGGAGGGCGTCCAGCCGGTTGCCGCCTTGCCGGTCTCCATCGCGTCCATATATCGCCGCACCGTGTCGAATGGCCACCAATAGCTGATGGTCTCGCGCACGACCCTGCCGCCGGCGCGGATGACTTTCATCATGTCGATGATGCGGCGCATGATCGCCGGGTCTTGCATCTGCGCGAGCTGCATGCCAGTGCCCTCGACAAAGTCGGTTACCGACAAGTTGGGCTCGGCGTAAATGAGCCGGGGCCCAATGCCGAGCGCGTGCGCGGCGAGCGTGCACTGGATCACCGAGGTCTGGCGCGTGCGATACTGATCGAATCCGACGCGGATCGCGTACCGGGGCTTGCCTTCGACATGGGCGAAGTACGTACGGTTCGTGAGTCCGCCGAACTTCTGCCGGATCTCGACCGGTTCCTTCCAGATGGGCAGCGCGGCGATGTAGTCGCGCACTTCGTTCGGCGCCCACTGGCGACGCACACGCGAGATTTCGCTGAATACGGGTCCGTCATTCGGCACGGTGGATTCCCCCGGTCGGTAACCCCAACACTGGATGGCGATCGGCGCGGGCCGAGCCCCCGCCACTCTTTGTCGCGTTCAGAGTATCGGCGCGGACCGCTCCTGTACATATGGCTCTGCTCTGGCGGCCTGCATCCATCGCAGTTAATATCGACGGACGAGATTGTAGTGCAATATTCATGCCCCGGGGCGCCCGCCACGATCACAAGCCCTTGATTGAGCGATGGCGTATCCGCCCCTACGGTGGCGCGCAGAATGAGGATGTTTCATGAACACGGTACTGCCTGAGCGCGCCCGGATTGTCATAATCGGCGGCGGCATAATCGGCGCGTCGACGCTCTATCACCTCGCGAAGGGCGGCGTTCGGGACTGCGTGCTCCTCGAACGCGACCGTTTCGCGAGCGGCACCACGTGGCACGCCGCGGGACTTACGACTCGCATCCGCGATTCGCGCGGCCAGTCGCGACTCGTGCAGTACACGAGCGACCTCTTTCAGTCGCTCGAGGCCGAGACGGGCCAGGCGACCGGCTACCGCGAGAACGGGGCCGTCTACATTGCGACCAACCCGATCCGCCACGAGCTCTTGAAGCGTCAGGTTTCGGCGTCGAAGCACATGGGGGTACGCGTCGACGCGTTGACGCCCGCAGAAGTCAAGGAGCGCTGGCCGCTTCTCCAGGTCGACGACGTCCTCGGCGGTGTGTTCATTCACGGCAATGGACAGGTCAACCCCCTCGACGCCGCCATGGCCCTGATCAAGGGAGCGCGCCAGTATGGTGGCAGCGCGTTCGAGTACACCGCCGTTGACGACGTCCTCGTTCGCGACGGGCGGGTGATCGGCGTCCGCACCGGGCGCGGCGACATCGCCTGCGACCGCGTACTTCTGGCCGGCGGCCTCTGGAGCCATGGGTTCGCGAAGCGCCTCGGCGTCGCGCTGCCACAGCATGCCGCCGAGCACTACTACATCGTGACCGAGCCTATGAGGGACCTCGGACGCACGACACCAGTCCTCGGCAATCCGGACGAGCGCGCGTACTACAAGGAGGACGCAGGGAAGTTGCTGGTCGGGTTCTTCGAGGCCGCCGCCAAGCCGTGGCCGCCGAAGGGCCAGGCGATTCCGAGGGAGTTCTCGTTCACTGAGCTGCCCGTGGACCTTGAGCACATCGAGTCGCAGCTCCAGCTCGCTTTCCGGCGGGTGCCCGCACTCAATGATGTCGGGATCAAGCTCTTCTTCTGCGGACCCGAGACGTTCACGAACGACAGCCGGCCGTTCCTCGGGCCGAGCGCTGAGGTTCGGGGCCTCTACGTCGCGACGGGCCTCAACTCTTACGGCATCCTGTCGTCCGGCGGAACCGGCAAGGTCATGGCGGCGTGGCTGACCGAGGGGATTCCCCCGCTCGCAATGACGGCGATGCATTCGCAGCGCGTCATGGCGTTCCAGGCGAACTCCCGCTACATGCAGGATCGCGTCGTCGAGGCCCTCGGCTTCAACATGGCCCTGCACTGGCCGGGGCACCAGCTGCGGACCGCGCGCAACATCCGGCACTCGCCGGTGCACGACCGCCTGATCGCCGCCGGCGCCATCATGGGCGAGCGGGCCGGTTGGGAGATTCCCCTCTACTACGACACGCCGGGCGCGACTCTGCCGAAGACACCGAGCCTCTCGTATCAGGCTTGGTTCCCGTTGCTCGCCGCCGAGTGCTCGGCAGCGAGCAACCGCGCGGCGCTTGTCGACCAGTCGTGCTACGGCAAGCTCCTCGTGTCGGGCCCGGACGCGGCCGCAGCCCTCAACCAGCTGTCGGCCAACGACATGAACGTGCCTGTGGGCCGCTCGGTGTACACGCACTGGCTCAACGCGCGCGGCGGGATCGAGGCGGACGTGGTGATCATCCGCCGGTCGGCGCGGGACTTCCTGGTCATGACGGGGCCCGGCGGCCAGGTGCGCGACCGGTGCTGGTTCGAGGCCAACGTCCCATCAGGCCTCAACGTCCAGATCCACGACGTGACAGCGCAGTACGGCATGTTCTCGCTCAACGGACCCGCCTCGCGCGGGATCCTCGCGGCCCTGAGCGACGCGGACCTTTCGAACGAGGCGATGCCGTTCGGGCACGCGCAGCTGATCGATATCGGCTATGGCCGCGCGTGGGTGCTGCGCAGGTCGTACATGGGGGAACTTGGCTATGAGGTGTACGCGACGACCGACCTCTGCCGCCACGTCTTCGACGTTCTCGTTGAGGAAGGCAAACCGCGCGGCCATAGCCGATATCGATCAGCTGCGCGTGCCCGAACGGCATCG
>JANXZZ010000160.1 GCA_025355245.1 Pseudomonadota bacterium
ACGGCGCCCGTTTCGCTCGGCGCGATGATCGAGACGCCGGCGGCGGCGCTCACCGCGAATCTGCTGGCGGGCGCGGCCGACTTCCTGTCGATCGGCAGCAATGACCTGAGCCAATACACGCTCGCGATGGATCGCGGCCATGCGGACCTTGCACCGCGCATTGATGCGCTGCACCCGGCGGTGCTGAAGCTCATCGCGCTCACCGGCGCGGCCGGCGTGGCGCGCGGGAAATCGGTGGCCGTCTGCGGCGGCATGGCGGGGGACCCGCTCGCGGTACCGCTGTTGATCGGCCTCGGCATCGATGAGCTCTCGATGGTGCCGGCGCGCATCCCGGCCACGAAGGCGCTGGTCGCCGGCCTCGACGTGGCGCAATGCCGCGCGCTCGCGGCGAGCGTGCTCGATCTCGCCGGTCCCGGCGCGGTGCGCGCGCGGGTGCGCGCATGGCTCGCCGAACGTGGCCTTAACTCGAGCGGGAGCTAAGCCGATGGCAAGCATGGTCGACGGTTTCCAGAAACTCGGTCGCGCGCTGATGCTGCCGATCGCGGTGCTGCCGGTGGCGGGGTTGCTGCTCAGGCTCGGCCAGCCCGACCTGCTCGGCATTGCGGTGCTGGCGGCCGCGGGCGATGCGATCTTCTCGAACTTGGGGTTGGTGTTCGCGGTCGGTGTCGCGGTCGGACTCGCGCGCGAGAACCACGGCGCGGCGGGACTCGCCGGGCTGATCGGCTTTCTGGTCGCGACCAAGGGCGCGGAGGTGCTGCTCGCGGTGCCCGCCGATGTCACCGCGACCCTCGGAACCGCGGCCGCGGACCTCGCGCGCAAGGCCTATCGCTCGGAGCAGCTGTCGCGGCTCAGCATGCCGGTCGGCATCCTGAGCGGACTCATCGCCGGGGGCTGTTACAACCGCTTCAGCGAGATCGAGCTGCCGAGCTACCTCGCGTTTTTCGGGGGGCGGCGCTTCGTGCCGATTGCGACCGGCTGCATCGGCCTCGTGGTCGCGCTCGCCTTCGGCCTCGGCTGGCCGGTGCTCGCGCACGGCATGGATGCGTTGAGCCATGCGGTGCTGGGCTCGGGCTCGTGGGGGCTGTTCGCCTACGGCGTGCTCAACCGCGCGCTCATCATCACCGGGCTGCACCACATCCTCAACAGCCTCGCGTGGTTGCTGCTCGGCGATTTTCACGGCGTGACGGGCGATCTTAAGCGCTTCTTCGCGGGCGACCCCACGGCGGGCGCGTTCATGAGCGGGTTCTTTCCGGTCATGATGTTCGGGCTGCCGGGCGCATGCCTCGCGATGTACCAGGCGGCGCGCAGGGAGCGGCGCCGCGTGGTCGGCGGGCTGCTGCTGTCGCTGGCGCTCACCTCGTTCCTGACGGGCGTGACCGAACCCATCGAGTTCACGTTCATGTTCCTCGCGCCGGCGTTGTACGCGGTGCACGCGGTCCTGACGGGTCTCGCGATGGTGCTGATGGACGTGCTCGGCGTGCACCTCGGCTTCACGTTCTCGGCAGGACTCTTCGACTACGTGCTCAATTTCCCGAAGGCGACGCGGCCCTTGTGGCTGCTGCCGATTGGTGTCGCTTACTTCGGGCTCTACTACGCCCTTTTCCGCTACGGTATCGCGCGCTTCAACCTCGCGACCCCGGGGCGCGAAGCCGAAGGCGCGGCGGTCGAAGCCGCGGCGCCGGTCGCGGCGGCCGGTCGCGAGGGGCGGGCGGACGCGTTCATCGCCGCGCTCGGCGGCGCCGCGAACCTGACCACGATCGACGCCTGCACGACGCGCTTGCGACTGGTGGTCGTCGACGGCGTGCGCATCGATGCGCCGGCGCTCACCCTGCTCGGCGCGCGCGGCCTCGTGCGCCCCGCGCCGAATGCGTTGCAGGTCGTGCTCGGGCCGATCGCGGACCAGGTGGCCGGGGAGATTCGCCGGCGCCTCAAGCTGCCGGGCGCAACGGCCGCCGTGCCTGCGACGGCCTCGAGCGATGCTGCTGCGATCGCGATCCCCGCGACCGCGCTGCTCGCGGCCCTCGGCGGACGCGCCAACGTGCTGTCGGTCGAGGTGGCGGCCGGGCGGCTGCTGCTCGGCCTCGCGGACGTCGGCGCTCTCGATCGCGCGGCGCTCACCGTGCTCGGCGTGCGCGGTGTCGCCGAGACCGCGGTCGGCCGCGTGCATCTCTTGCTCGGCGCCGCGGCGGGCCCGAGCGGCCGCGGGCTCCTCGAGGCGGGCATCCCCGCCGCAGCCTAGTCCGGTAGCACGATCCGGGTCAGCTTCGGGTTCTTGCGAAAGAACAGCCCGACGTGGCCGATCTGCTGCACCAGCAGGCTCGTCGTGCGGGTCGCGAGGCCCGTGAGCGCGAGGTCGCGCGCATCGCGATCGCCGACCCGAGCGCTCGCCTTGACGAGCTCGTGATCGTTGAGCGCGCGCTCCATCTCGGCGGCGACCGCATCCGTGAGTCCGGCGTTGCCCATCTGCACGAGGGGGTGCAGCGCGTGGCCGAGGCGCCGCAGGTGTTTTTTCTGGCGTTCGTTGAGCTGCATCGCGTCATTATAGAGAGCGCTCCCGGGCCCCGCGCCGGTACTCTAGGCCGACGATGGCCAAGCGCAGCAAGTCGAGTGAACGGTGGCTGAAGGAACACGCCGCCGACGCCTACGTGAAAAGGGCCCACAAGGAGGGGTTCCGGTCGCGCGCGGCGTTCAAGCTCGAGGAACTCGACGCCTCGGAGCGGCTCCTAAAGCCCGGCATGGTGATCGTCGACCTGGGGGCGGCCCCGGGGGGCTGGAGCCAGTACGCGGCTAAGGTATTGAATGGTAAGGGATCTGTGTACGCCCTCGACATCCTGCCCATGGACCCGATGCCGGGGGTCGAGTTCATCCTGGGCGATTTCCGTGAATCCGGTCCCCTCGCCGCCCTAAAAACACTTCTTCAGGGACGGCCCGTCGATCTTGTGATGTCCGACATGGCCCCCAACATGTCCGGAATCGATGCTGTAGATCAGCCTCGGCAGCTCGATCTCGAGGAGCTCGCGCTCGAGTTCAGTGCGGAAGTGTTAAGGCCGGGCGGAGTGCTGCTGGCCAAGGTTTTCCAGGGTGCGGGCTTTGACGGGTTCCTGAAGCGCGTCCGCGGTGAGTTCACCCGGGTGCGCATGAAGAAACCGCCGGCGTCGAGGGCGCGAAGTGCCGAAATGTATCTGCTGGCGACGGGTCGACGGATCCTGTAACGTCATTTTTTGACGTCAATCTTGAGCCCCGTCAGGAGCTTGTCTTGAACGATTTGACGAAGAACATCATCCTCTGGGTCGTCATCGCGGTCGTGCTGCTCGCGGTGTTCACCAACTTCGGGCCGCGCGCCGACGCCCCGATCGAGATCCAGTATTCCCAGTTCCTGACCGAGGTCGACAACAACGCGGTCCGCAGCGCC
>JANXZZ010000163.1 GCA_025355245.1 Pseudomonadota bacterium
CGATGCCGTCGCCCTGCTTGAGGGATATGTCGACGATGACGACCTCGGGCTTGAGCTCGCGGATCGCGGCCTTCGCCTCGCGCGTGCTCTCGGCTTCGCCGCACACGGCGAGATCCTCTTCCTGGTCGATGAGGCGCCTGAGGCCCTGGCGCACGATCGGATGGTCGTCGACGATCAGTACCCTGTGGCGTGCCCGCGGCGCTGAGCCGCCGGCGTCTTTTCGAACCGATGTGGCGTTCTGCATCTCAGCTCTCCCTTTCCGGATTCCGTTCGACAGCAAATTCAAACAATTCGCGGCGCGCTGCGACCGCGGCTTCTATGCGTGCCCGCTGCGGCCCTGCGCCGCCGTCGTCTCGGGGTCGGGTTGCAGGACCGTGCACGCGATGCGCGTGCCGGAGCCCTCCGCCGCACGCTCGATGTTGAGCTCGCCGCCCAGCATGTGTGCCCGATAGCGCATGATCTTGAGGCCCATGCCCGCCCGCGGCCCGCTGCCGCCGGACATGCCGCGGCCGTCGTCGGTCACCGCGAGCGTCACGCGCCGCCCGCGGACCGTGAACTGCACGGTCACCGCCTTGGCGTGCGCGTGCCGCGCGGTATTGGTCAGCGATTCCTGCGCAATCCGGTACAGGTGCCCGGTCGCCGCCGCATCGAGCGTCACGCGCGGCGTGACGCGGCTGCGGAAGCGCACGTCGAGCCCGTACATCTCGCGCGCGCGGGCCGCGAGCGCGCGCAGCGCGTAGACGAGGCCGCCGCCCTCGAGTGCGACGGGCGAGAGGCCGCGCGCGAGCGTGCGCGTGGTGTCGATCGCACCGTTGACGAGCGCGACGACCTCCTCGAGGTCGGCGACCGCGAGCGCGGAGCCGCGCTCGACCGCGCTCGTGAGCCCGCGCAGCATCAGCGCAATGCCGGTCAGTTCCTGGCCGAGCCCGTCGTGCAGGTCGCTGCCGATGCGCCGCTGTTCGCGGTTCGAGATCTCGAGGATCTCGCGCTCGAGCGCGCGCCGATCGGTGATGTCGGTCGAGTAGACGATCACTCCCGTGACCTTGCCGCGCTGCTCGACCGGCCCCACGCGGTTCTCGAACAGCACCTCGGTTCCGTCCGCGCGATGGCCACGGGACTCGAAGCGCACGGGACGGCCGGTCGAGAGCACGCTGCGCAGGCGGTGTTCGATGTCGAGGAGTTCGCCGCTCGGCGCCGGCGCGAACGGTCGTCCAACCGCGGCGCCCGGCTGGCGCCCGCGCCGCCCGCGATTGACGAAGGTGACGTTGAGGTTCGAATCCGCGACCACGATGTAGTCGGGCGAGTTCTCGGACACCGAGCGCAGCACCGCCTCGGAGGCTCGCAGCGCGTCCTCCGCGTCGCGACGCGCGGTGATCTCGTAGGTCGCGCCAATGACGACGGCACCGCCCTCCACCGTCGCCTGGATGATGCGCGTCGCGAGCCAGCGCTCGCGCCCGAAGGAATCGCGCTGGCGGAACTCGAGTTCCGCGGGCTGCCCGTGGGTGACCGTCTGGTGCAGGGCGCCGCGCACGCGGGCGCGGTCCTCGGGATGCACGTCCTTGAGATCGTCTGCGAGCGTGGCGGCGACGGGAATTCCTGGATCGAACGCAGGGCTGCGGTACTCGACGACCAGGCGATCGTCGGCCGGATGCCAGCGCCACGTGAGGATCTGCGCGGCATCCATCGCGAGCCTGAGCCAGTCGCTCTGCTCCTTGATGTGCTGCTCGCTGCGCTTCAGCGCCTCGATGTCCTGAAACGCCCCGAAGAGGCGCATCGGCTCGCCGTTGATTCGCTCGACGCGCCCGTTGGTCCTGACCCAGCGGCGCTCGCCCGCCGCGGTCACGATCTCGAGCTCGAGGTCGAATCCCTCACCGGTTTCCATCGCGTGCTGGATCGCGGCGCGGATGATTGCCGCGCTGTCGGGGGCGTAGAAGCCGAGCGCGGCGTCGAAGCTCGGCTTGAAGCTGTCGCGCGTAGTGCCGTGGATGCGGTGCGCCTCGTCGCTCCACGTGAGCTCCTGGCGGCGCAGGTCGAGCGCCCACGAGCCCACGTGCGCGAGCGCCTCGGCGTCGCGCAGCAGGCGCTCCGCGCGCCTCTCGCGCGAGACGTCCATTGCGCAGCCAACCAGCCGAATGACGTTGCCGCTGTCGTTGCGCACGCGCACGGCACGGTCGAGCACGTCGACGTAGTGGCCGTCCGCGTGGCGCAGCCGGTAGCGACTCGAGACGATGCGGCGCGCATCGTCGCGGTGCAGACGCTCATCCCGAAAGCGTGCCACGTCGTCGGGATGGATGCGCTCGAGCCACCAGTCGACGTGCGCGCGGCCGGCCTCCTCGCCGAAGCCGAGCACCTCGCCGAATGCGCCGGAGCAGACCACCATCCCGGTCGCGACGTCGCGCTCGTAGATGATGCCGCTGACCGCATCGGCCGCCACGCGGAAGCGCTCTTCGCTCGCGCGCAGGCGCTCCTCGGCGAGCTTGAGCCCGGTGATGTCGTGCAGCGTGCCGATGATCGAGCGGACGCGGCCGGATTCCGGCTCATGCAGGGGAAAGGCAGTCGCCGCGAACCAGACCCATTCGCCGCTCTTGGCGCGCATGCGCGTCTCGCCGCGCCCGGGTTCGCCGGCGAGCGCGCCCGCGCCGCGTGCGCGCGCGGAGGCGCGATGCTCGTCGTGAACGAGCATGGCGACGCCACCACGCTCGTTCACTTCCTCGACCGTCCAGCCGAGGATCCGCGTGAAGCCCTCGCTGACCCAGCGCAGCATCAGGCGTCCGTCCGCGTCGGGCGAGCTCTCGTGCACGAAGCCGGGTGCCATCGCGACCACGGTGCGGTAGCGCGCCTCGCTCTGCGCGAGCCCGCGCTCCGCACGCTTGCGCCGGTCGACGTCGAGCAGGATGCCGACGATGCGTCGTGCACTTCCCGTGAGGTCGCGCTCGAGCACGCGCATCCGCGTATGGACCCAGATCCAGTCTCCGGGATGCGCCGGCGCGCGGAATTCAAAATCCCAGTCGTTGTGCGGCCCGGCGATCAGCTGGTCGAGTCCGCGCCGCAGTGAAGCCTCGTCCTCGGGGTGCGGCTGGCGCAGGTACTCCCCGCCCACGGGCCCGTGCCCGGTCGGCGGCGTGAAGCCGCGCATCAGGTAACACTCGTTGCTGACCTCGACGGTGTCCGCGGCGACGTCGTACTCGAAGAAGCCCATGCGCACGCCTTCGGCGGCGAGCCGCAGGTGATCGCGCGTCTGGTCGGCCGCGAGCTCGGCGACGGTGCGCGCGGTCTCGTCGTGGACTTCCGCGAGCAGGGACGCGACGGACGGCTCCTCGAGCAGGTTCGTGCCGCGCACGCGCACCGCGCGCCACGTGCCGTCGCCGTGCATCATCCTGAGCGGGATGTCCTCGATGCCGCGGCCGCGAGGCGCCGCCGCGAGGCGCTGCAGCCAGTCGCGCACTCGCCCCGAATCCTCCATGTGCACGTACTCGAGCACGCTGCGCCCGCGACGCTGGGCGGGATCACGGCCCGCGAAAAGGGCGGATCCGTATTGGCAGCGGATCGTGCCGCTGACGTCGAGCAGCGTGACGAGATTGAGGAGTTGGTTCGCGATCGCCCCGAACTGCGGCTCGGCCGGACCCGCAGCGGTCCCGTCGGGGGCCTCGAGCCGGTTGACCGTCAGCAGAACCCGCGCCGTCCCGCCGTCCGGCGACCGCCAGCTGACCCGGCCCCGACGAAGCCCGGCAGGGGTCCGGAACGCCGCTTCGGCGTCCGACGCGGGACCCTGAAACAGGTTGAGGAGGCCGCGGCCCCCCGCGTGGGCGGGGCCGAGGTCGAGGAATCCCGCAGCCTGGCCCGCCAGAGCCCCGGGATCGAGCCCGGTCGACTCGGCGAAGCGACGGCTGGCCCACTCGACCGTTGCGCCCTCGACCGACCGGCGAAGCAGCAGGACGCCTTCGCCAACCGACTCGAGCAGGGCTTCGGCACGGAGGCCGTTGGGTACCCCGGGGACCGCTGCTGCGTGAAGCTCGGCGCTGGCGCTCATGGAGAGGGATTGTTATCTCCCGCCCCGAATTAACCTACCCGGGATTCCCCTAATACCCCTTGGGTGCCGCCCTCGTTCGGGGCCCCTCAGAAGACCTCGCGCTGGTGGACCCGCGACGCGGGGCCCGGAAAGACGCCAAAGGTCGCGATCCCGACGGGATTGGTCGTGCCGCCCCACGGATACTGGAGCCAGGCCGGCGCGGTGGCGGTGACCGACAGCGCGCCCGAGTTGCCCGCGCCGGGGGCGGCGAGATTGAGGTTGAAGTTGCCGCCGACCGCTACCGGGCGGTATCGACCGCTCGCAGCTGCGGCCGCCGCGCAGCCGACGCCCGAGCTACCCGGGCTTCCCGAGTCCCGGACGCAAGTCTCGCCAGGCGACAGGTTGAGCTGATAGTTGCTGAAGGCGAGCGTCGGCGCGACCGTGCAGCTGTCGTCCGTGTTCGTCGTGAAACCTTGCGTGGTGCTCAGGTAGTACTGCGTCGTCAGCGACATCGGCAGGTCGAGGAGCTCCGACCCCGCCGCATCGCGCAGGGCGAGCCGGCCGTAGCGTTGCACGGCTCCGGTGCTGAAGCTCATGCCGGTCCCCGTTCCGAAGCTCACGGGGTTGGCCGCGGCGATGCTGTCGGTGTCGATCACGTTGAGCGCGAGCGCGATGTTCGCGTTGAACGGCACTATCGCGCCGCCGCGGCTGAACTTGATGCCGCTACCGGCGTTGAAGGTTAGCGTCACCTGGCCGGTGCCGAGATCCGCGATCGTCGGGTCCGCGGTCGTGGCCGGCAACCCGGTGAGATCGAGCGCGGGGCTCGCAGGTGTCGGCGTGTAGCTGCGCCCCGTCAGCGAGGCGTTCGTGAGCTTCTGGAACGCACCCGTGTAGTTGCGCGCGGTGCCGCCGGCGGCGGTGAGCGCCGTGACCGTCATGACCGGCGCCACCGTGTAGGTCAGCGGCTGCCCGGTGTAGCTGTAGCCGCCGGCGCTGCAGGCGGTGCCGATGACGGGCGTGTTGAGCGCGACGCCGAAGCTGTTCGGGATGAAGCGCCCGACGGCACCGGAGGTCGTACCGGTAACGGTGCCGCTGCCGAGGTAGCTCGCGACGCTCGGCGTCAGCGTGATGATGCCAACCTCGGGCCAGTTGAACGTCGCGCCGGTCGCGACGCCGCTCGCGAAACCACCGAAGGCCGCGGCATTGTTGAGCGCCGCGGCGTCGCCGCCCGCCGGCAGCGAGAGGTTCGCGGCCAGCGTCACGCCCTGCGGCGACACCTCGCGGCCGTAGTTCGGCGTGGCGGCTCCCGCGAAGTTCGTCACGGTCACCGTCGCGCTGAACGGTTGGCCGGCCTCGATGAACGCTGCGCCCGCCGCCGTCGTTGCGCCGGGATTGTTGCCGGGGGACGCCAGCGCCGGGGCGCAGGTGCTGGCGCTGATCGTCGTGCACTTCAGGTTCGACAGTGTGAAATTGTAGGGCTGCACGACGAACTGGCTGCTGCCCGTCATGAAGGTCGATGACGCCCCGCCGCCGCCGAGCGGAATGTTGTAGCGCGCAACCAGTGTGATCTGCCCGACATCGGAGTAGTTGAGGCTGAAGGGCGCTTCCGCGTTCGCCGTGCTGAACTTGAGCGGCACGCTCGTGTAGGTCGTCACGCCGCTGTTCGGATTCGAGGCGATGTTGGTCGTGGTCGCGTTGTTGGTGATGGCGAGAGTCTGACCGGCCACGCAGGTGGTCGGGTTGTTGCACTGGTAGGCAAGACTGATGTTCGCGGTCGCACCGCTCGCGAACACCGCCGTGCAGGCGCCGGTGTTGGTGTCGGTGCGGATCGCCTGCAGCGCGAGGCTCTGCGTCGAGGTCTTGCCCGCGACCTGCGTACCGATCGTGGTCGCAACGTTGGCGCCGGTCGTCACCCGGAATCCCGACGGCGCGAAGGTGAGCGGCGGCTGCTCCGACGCGATCGCGCTTCCCGAGCTCTGGCTGATGCTGCCGCTCGCTGCGTTGATCGTGACGGTCTCGGCGACGGTGTCCTTGAGCGCAAGGATCACCGCGCCATTGTCGGCGCTCACGTAGGTGTAGCTCGCGGTACCGCTGTTGGCGCCGCCCGCGACGAAGGTACCGCCGCCGGTCGTGAGCGACCAGTCGCCGTGGCCGGTGCTGGTGCTGATCGCGATCGTCGAGGTCGTCGCGACCGCCGCGTGCGTGGCGTTGTGCGCGGTGATTGTCACGGGAGATGCCTGGCAGTTGACCGCCGTGCCGGCATCGGCGATTGCAAAGTGGTCGGGGACCGTCCCCGCGGCTGGACTGAAGGTCGCGATCACGGCGGCCCAGCCGGTCATGCCCTGCGTCGTAGTCCAGGTGTTGCTCTGCACGGCCTTGGCGGCCACCAGCTGGTCGGCGCCGGCGCCGGCGGTCGCGCCGGCGTTCTGCGGCTGCTGACCGCGGATCGTATAGCCGGCGCTCGCAGCGATGGAACTGAAGAGCACCGCGGGATTGACGACGCCGAAGGCGGTGACGACGAGCTCGTTGGGGAAACTGGTGGCCGACGGCGTCGATACGGTCGCGGCTGCGCTCGTTCCCGTGACCGCGTTCAGCTTGTCGACCGGCCCAAGGCCGGAATACTCCATCGCGACCGCCTGGATCTGCGTCTGGCTGTCGGTGTTGGGGACTTGCACAGTGATCTTGAGATTCGCCGTGCTCGCGGTGATCGGCGCGGTATAGACGGCGGCGCTCTCGTAGGTCGCCGATTGGGTGATCGTTGCGTTCGTAACGGCGGTGTAGGTGTTGCCCGAGCTGTCGGTTACGCCTATGTTGGCGGCCGCCGCATTTGTCCACGTCCAGACGAGCACGACCAGGCTGTCGCCGACGGCGGGCTTGCTCGCGAACGCGGCGGAGGTGGTCGTCAGGCCGGCCGGCGTTCCGAACAGCGTGCCCGCCTGCACGAGAGCGATCTGCGCGACGGCGGGCCCCGCAGCCAGCAGGCCGACGGCCAGCACGGCACGCAGCGCCCACGCCGCGAAGAACTGCGTACCCTGGCGGGCGGTCGGGATCCGGGAGTCGCGCGCATGCATCAGGTTGCGTCCGTGAAGGTGCCGCTGACCACGCGGTGCACGTAGGAAGGCTTGCCGTAAGTGCCTATCGTGGCGCTCGCGTTGATGACGTACGAGGAGTTGGTCGCCGCCCCGGTCGAATAGCTCGTCGCTGCGCAGGTGACGACGACGCTGAAGCCATTGAGTGCGGCCTCGCTGAGGCTCAACGTCGTCGAGCCCACGCAACTTCCGTTCAGCGCCCGGTAGACGCCCCACTCGATGCCGGCGCGCGCAGCCGCGAGCGCGCGAGACTCTTGCAGTCCCATCGTGACCGCGTGCTGCTGCCCGGTCCCTACCCGGATCGCTACGAGGGCGAGTGCGCCGAGCACGACGATCAGGAACAGGGCCGGCACCAGTGCGAAGCCGGCGCACGGACGCTTGTGCACGGCTGGCGTCCTCATGGGACGTTCACCACCTGGACTTCGTGCAGGAGCTGCACCGTCTCGCCGCTGTTGGTGAATCCCAGGCTCAGCGTCGCGAGCGCGTTGCGCTGGGCGGTGCCGGAGGAGTACGTGAACAGGCAACTGCTGACGCCCGCCGCAACGAGTGCCGAGGCGGCGCCCGCGCCGTTCAGCGTGGCGGCGCTGGTCGGTTGTGCGCTCGCGATCGTGTACCCCGAGTAGCGGGTCAGCGTGCCGGCTGCTGTGTCGCAGAGGTAGGAGACCGGGCCGCTCAGGAGGTACACGCGCTTGCCCGGCGAGCCGTAGGCGAACTTGAATGCGGGGTTGAGCGTGACCAGGTTCTGGTTGGCGGAGGAGCCGGCCGCGACACTGATCGTGGTGCCGGCCGGCGTGATGACGTTGGCCATCTCGTAGGCATTGGCGCCAGGCACGCCGACGTTGTAGATCACGAGGTAGGCGGACGAGGACGACCAGGGCAGCGTCAGCTGGGTGAACGGAACCGTCGTCGAAAACGCACCGTCGGCGGCGGTGAAGTCGAGCTCGAGCGCGGGATTCGACAGCGGGCCGCCGTCCTGGTAGCGCGCGCCGTCGACGGTCGCGAGCAGCTCGAGCGCACTCACCGAGCCACTGGTCGCGACGCGCACGCTGTTGGGAAGTGCACTGCGCAGGTCCCGACCCATGAAGCGCAGGGAACTGTCGGCGGCATCGACGAGCGTCGCGCGGCGCGTCTGCGCGCTGTAGGCGTTCATCGGCATCACGATGAACATGGCCATGAAGGCGACGACGACCGAGCCGACCGCGATGGTGATCACGAGCTCGATCAGCGTGAACCCGCGGTGGTACGACCGCGAAGGCGCAGGCGTCGGGCTTGCAGGGCGCGCGCGCATGTCAGTAGCCGGTCCGGTAGCCCGACAGCGTGACGCTACCGTTCGATGCGTAGGTCACGTTGATGTCGATGCGGCGCGCCGCGGCCGCCGCGATACCGGTGAGCGCCGAAGACTGGGCCACGCTGACGCTGACGGTGTAGCCGGAAAGTCCCGCAATGGCGTTGCCGAACTGGTCGTGGGCACCGACGTCGACGAGGCCGTTGTACTGATCGACGAGGTCCCAGCTGCCGCGGCCGGTGTTGGCGGGCGTGCCGTTCGGGTCGACCACCCAGCGCTGCAGGATCTCGTCGAGGTAAGCCTGTGCGATCGCGATGGCCTGCTGCTGCTGCATCGCATCGGCACTGCGGCTCGCGACCGCTGCGATCGCGCCCAGGATCGACGTCGCCGCGATCGCGACCACCGTGATCGCGACGATCAGCTCGATCAGGGACACGCCTTGCTGCCGCTTGTGCACGACTACTGGACCTGGACGAGGCCGGTGCCCGCGATGATCGTGATGGTGTGCGTGCCGACGCTGATGGTCGTGGCGGGGCTCGCCGTGAGCCGCCCCTGCGTATCGAACTGGAAGACGCCGGTCGGGCTCGCCGAAGTGCTGCTCGGGGCCGTGTTCTGGATGCTGGTGCCGTCGGCACCGACGACGGGCGTCGCCCAGGTATTGTCGCTCGTATTGCAGGTATTGCCGGCGGCGGCCTGCTGCGTCGACACGTACGTCGTCGTGGCCAGCGTCAGTCGCGCCGGGCAGCCGGTGATGACCGCGACCTTTTGCGTCAAGCGCAGCGCGCTCGCGAGCTCATCCGCATAGCCGCGGTCGGAGAAGCTCTGCTGGGTCCAGAAGCGCGGCGCGACGTAGGCCGCGAGCACGCCCGCGATTGCGATAACGACGACGAGCTCGACAAGCGTGTAGCCTGCCGAGCTCGCGGGCTGCGCGCGGTAAGAAGCCGTGCGCGGCATTTTCGTCTACTCCGTGCGGGCAACCGCCCGCGTGATCCGAACTCGGCAGCGCTTCAGCAGCCTGCGGGGTTC
>JANXZZ010000234.1 GCA_025355245.1 Pseudomonadota bacterium
GCGCGCGCGATCGCGCCGATGTTCTCGACCTTCACCCCGCCGTCGATCTCGAGCCTTATGTCGCGGCCGCTCGCGGCGATGCGCTGTCGCACCAGGCCAAGCTTCGGCAAGGCGCCATCGATGAACTTCTGGCCGGCGAAGCCGGGGTTGACCGACATCAGCAGGATCATGTCGACCTTGTCCATCACGTGGTCGAGGTAGGCGAGCGGGGTCGCGGGATTGAGCACGAGCCCGGGGCGGCAGCCAAGCTCGCGGATGAGCCCGAGGGTGCGGTCGACGTGCTCGCTCGCCTCCGGGTGGAAGCTGATCCAGGTGGCGCCCGCGGCGGCGAAGTCCGGGATGATCCGATCGACGGGGCGCACCATCAGGTGCACGTCGATCGGCGCCTTGATGCCGCGCTTCCTGAGCGCCTCGCACACCAGCGGACCGATCGTCAGGTTCGGGACGTAATGGTTGTCCATGACGTCGAAGTGGATGAGGTCGGCGCCCGCTTGCAGCACCGCCTCGACTTCCTCGCCGAGCCGCGCGAAGTCAGCCGACAGGATCGACGGGGCGATGAACGGCAGCATCGACCTCAGCGACCGGACAGCAGGTGCGCGACCGCGACGAGGGCATCGACGCCGCCGTCCATCATGTAGTGCACCGGGGTCTCACCCTTGAAGGGCACCTCGCGGCGGGGCTCGTGCACCCAGCGGAACGCGCGCTCACCCGACAGGCCGTTCTTGGCGAGTGCCGCGTGGATACCGGTGACGATCTGGATGCGCTTCTGCTGGGCGGGCGTGAGCCGCGGACCCTGCCCGACCCGGTAGCGACGCAGCACCGCGGCCGACGGGCAACGCAGCAGCTTGCACTGCTGGATCTCCGACAGTTCCCAGGCATCCGCGACGCGGAAGAACGATTGCAGCGCCGCCGGCACTCGTGCGGCGGTCGCGCCGCTAGCGGAGGCCCCGGTGCTCACAAATGACCTCGTAAGCCTGACGAATCCGTTGCGTCTTTTCCTTCGCGAGTTCCTGCATGGATTCTGGCAGGCCGCGCGCGACGAGCTTGTCGGGATGGTTCTCGTTCATCTGCCGACGATACGCCATCTTGAGGTCCTCGTCGCTGGCCGAGGCCTGAATTCCCAGCACTTCGTAGGCGCTTTGCAGGCGGGCACCCGGTGCGGGCGGGGGCGCAGTCCAGCCGCGTCCCTGCTGCAGGCGCAGCGCCGCCTCCAGCTGGGCGACCTCGAGGCCGGAGAAGCCGAGGCGCTGCGCAACCCCGAGCAGCAGGCCGCGCACCGGCCCCTTAAGGTCGTTGCCGGCGAGCGCCGCCCGTACCTGGATCTCGAGGAACACCCGCAACAGGTCGTGGCGCGCACCGCAGGTGGCGCGCAGGCGCGCGAGCTCCGCCTCGATCGGGTAGTCGGGCGCCTTGCCGCGGCCGAAAGCCTCGATCGCGCGCTTGACGTGCATCTCGTCGAGGCGCAGCCCGTGCATGATGGTGCGCGCAGCGCCAATTTCCGCGTCGGTGACGCGTCCGTCGGCCTTTGCGAGGTAGCCCATGACCGCGAACGCGGTCCGGAACAGGAGATCGCCGATCTCGGCCGGATCCCCGCCCCCGCCCCCGCCCGCGGCCCGGGCGGCCCGCGCGGCCTCGGTTTCCTGCCACTGGTCGAAGCCGTGCCCCAGAATGGCGCCGACGACGGCGCCGTAGACGCCGCGGAGCGCGAGGAAGCCCAGCAGCGCGCCGATGACCTTGCCCATCCATCGCATCGAGTTTCTTGACCCTGCTTTCCGGCCACTGCAAGAATGCGGGCCCGTGACGGACCGGCCGTTCATGGTAGCAGCGACCCGGCGCCCAACGCCTAAAGAAGAGCCGATGAACCCCTCCTCCGCGGCGCCCGTGTTCGAGACCCAGCTCGCGGGCCTTAAGCTCCTGCACCGGGGCAAGGTGCGCGACATCTACGCGCTCGATGCCGATCTCATGCTGATCGTCACGACCGACCGCTTGTCCGCCTTCGATGTCGTGATGCCGGACCCGATCCCCGAGAAGGGCCGGGTACTCACGGAGATCTCGAACTTCTGGTTCGAGCGCACCCGCCACCTGGTCGCGAACCAGCTCGCCGACATTCCGGTCGAGCATTTCGTGACGGACCCCGAGGAGCGCAAGCTCCTCAAGCACCGCGCCATCGTCGTCAAGCGCCTGCGGGCGCTGCCGATCGAGGCGGTGGTGCGCGGCTACGTGATCGGCTCGGGCTGGAAGGACTACCAGCGCACCGGTGCGATCTGCGGGATCGAGCTGCCGAAGGGTTTGCGGCAGGCCGACCGACTGCCCGAGCCCATCTTCACGCCGGCGACCAAGGCCGCCCCGGGCTCCCACGACGAGAACGTGCCCTTCGCCGCGATGGCGGACACCGTGGGCGCCTCGCTGGCCGAGCAGGTTCGGCGCACGGCGCTCGAGCTCTACGCCTTCGCCGCCCGCCACGCACTCGCCCGCGGGATCATCATCGCCGACACCAAGTTCGAGTTCGGCGTCGACGGCCACCAGCACCTGGTGCTGATCGACGAGGTGCTGACGCCCGACTCCTCGCGCTTCTGGCCGGTCGCGAGCTACGCGCCCGGCACGAGCCCGCCGTCCTTCGACAAGCAGTTCGTGCGCGACTACCTCGAGACGCTGAGCTGGGACAAGCGCGCGCCGGGGCCGCGCCTGCCGCCCGAGGTCGTGCGCCGCACCAGCGAGAACTACCTGGAGGCGCTGCGCCTGCTGACGGCGGCCTGAGCCGACCGTTCAGGCGGCGGCCGCCCAGCGCCCGATGATGGCGGCGATCGCCTCGAGGCCATCGCCGAGCGCCGCCGGGCCCGGCTGCAGGATCAGCGGCGACTTGACCTCCCACAGCTCGCCGGCGCGCACCGCCGGCACTTCCGCCCAGCCCGGCCGCGCCGCCACGGTCTCCGGCCGGAACTTCTTGCCGCACCACGAGCCGAGGATGATGTCGGGCGCGCGGCGCGGCACCTCGAGCGGGTCGGCGATGATGCGGTCCTTGCCGAGCGGCTCGCGTGCGAGTTCGGGAAAGCAGTCGACGCCGCCCGCGATCTCGATGAGCTCCGACACCCAGCGGATCGCCGAGATCTGCGGTGCGTCCCACTCCTCGAAGTAGACCCGCGGCCGCCGCGGCAGCAGCCGCGTCTTCGCGCGCACCGCCTCGAGGCCCGCCGCAAGCGTGCCGACCAGCGCCGCCGCCTTCGCCTCGCAGCCGATCATGCCGCCGAGCGTGCGCAGCATGCGCAGGATCTCCTCGACGCTGCGCTG
>JANXZZ010000251.1 GCA_025355245.1 Pseudomonadota bacterium
CGATCCTGGTGGTCGCGGCACTTGGGCTGCTCGCCTCGCTGTCGGCCGATGCCGCGATTCTGTGGCTGAGCGCGCACCAGCCCTTCGGCACCCTGCTCGTGATGATCGGCAAGCTTGCGCCGCTCGCGGTGATCGCCGCCGGCTTCACGTTCCTGTACTCGTTCATCCCGAACACGCGCGTGAGGCTGCGCTCCGCGGCCGCGGCCGGCCTCGCGGCGGGCGCGGTGTGGATGACGGCGAGCCTCGGCTTCGCGCAGCTGGCGGCCTACTCGACCCGCATGATGGCGATCTATGCGAGCTTCGCGATCGTGCTGCTCGCGCTCATGTGGGTGTGGATCAACTGGCTGATCCTGCTGACCGGGGCGCTATTGGCCTTCTACCTGCAGAACCCCCACTACCTGCGCTCGGGCCAGCGCGAGGTTATCCCGACGGCCCGGCTTCGCGAGCGCCTCGCGCTGAGCGTGATGTACCTCGTGGGCGAGGCCTTCGAGTCGGGACGCGAGCGCTGGACCGTCGACACGCTCTCCGAGCGGCTTGAGGTGCCGAGCATCGCGCTCGGACCGGTCGTCGATGCCCTCGAGGACGGCGGCCTGCTGCAGACGACCGAGAAGGAGGCGGTGGTGCCCGGGCGGGACCTTGGCAGCATCCGCCTCGATGCCATTATGACCGCCGTGCGCGACGGCGGCAGCGGCCGCGCGATGACGTTGCGGCGCGCGCGCCTGATCGGACCCGCCGAGGCGCTCTGCGACCGGGTCGAGGAAGTGCTCGTCAGGGAGCTCGGCACGCTGTCGCTGCGCGAGTTCATCGGCGCCTCCAGGCGCCCGGTGCCCTCCGCCCCGGCGACGCCCGCCGCCTAGACGCGCTCGAGCGCCTCGCGGATGTCCTCGATCAGGTCCTGCGCGTCCTCGATGCCGACCGACAGGCGAATCATCGCGTCCGAGATCCCGAGGCGCCGACGCACCTCGGCCGGGACCCCTGAGTGGGTCATCGCGGCGGGATGGCTCGCGAGGCTCTCGGTACCGCCAAGGCTGACCGCGAGCTTGATGACCGAGAGCGCGTCCAGGAAGCGGAAGGAACCCGCCTCCCCGCCCGCCACGTCGAAGGAGAACGTCGAGCCCGGTGCCTTGCACTGGCGCGCGAACACGCGGCTGCGCGGATCGTCGGCGGCGAGCGCCCCCAGGTAGTTGACCGAGGTGATCTTCGGATGCGTCGCGAGGAACGCGGCGACCACGCGCGCGTTGTCATTCGCCTTGTCCATCCGCAGCGCGAGGGTCTCCATCGAGCGCAGCAGCATCCACGCGGAATGCGGATCGAGCTGGGTGCCGATCGCATGGCGCAGCAGCCGGATCGGCTGCACGCGCGCGCGCGCGCCAGATACGCCGCCGGCCACGAGATCCGAGTGCCCGCCGACGTACTTGGTCAGCGAGTACATCACGAGGTCGGCGCCGAACCCGAGCGGCCGTTGAAACACCGGGCCGAGAAAGGTGTTATCCACCACCACCGGCGGCCGTCCACCGCCCTGCCGCTCGCCGATTTGTGTCGAGATCTCGCGCATCAATTCCAGGTCGACCAGGCTGTTGGTGGGATTCGCCGGCGTCTCCACCAGCACCAGGCATACCCGGCCGCCGCTTTCGGCGGCTCGCTTGAACGCAAGCTCGGCCGCCTCGGTCACCGCGCTCCTGTCATGACCGAGCGTAAAGCTGACTGCCTTCACCCCGAACACAGGCAGCGTCTTCTCGATGAGGGTTTCGGTGCCACCGTACAAGGGCTGACTCATCAGAATGACATCACCGGGCCGCACATGCGTCCAGATCACGGTGGAAATGGCCGACATGCCGCTGGAAAACACCGCCGCCGTTTCACCCTCCTCCCACAATGCCAGGCGATCCTCGAGCACTTCGAGATTGGGGTTGTTGAAGCGCGAATAAACGAGACCGGAGGATTGGCCCGCGCCCGGTTCGCGCCGCCCGGAGGTGTAATCGAAGAAGTCCTTGCCGTCCTGCGCAGTCTTGAAGACGAACGTCGAAGTCAGGAAGATCGGCGGTTTGAGAGATCCTTCGGACAAACTCGGGTCATAGCCGTATCCCATCATTTGGGTCTCAGGCTTGAGCACGTGTTTGCCGATTTTGCGTTTATGATAGGTGTCGTAACTCACGCTGCACCCCAACCTGGTTGATTTTGTGATGCGCAATATACCGTACCCGGCCGCAAGGCGTGGATTGACATCCTCCTCGCCCTCGAGGGACGAGGATTCCTTCTGCAAGACGGCGATGTCCCGCCGCGAGGATGTTATGAGCTGCATTGACGTCACGATCATGGATCGCTCCGCACACAGTGCACTGCCATGTTCTTATTCCAAGGCCTTCCCGGCCTTTCGGGCCGGCGCGGCTGTAACACACGCTGCAGGTCTGGGTGGAAAACGCTTCCTCGACTTCTGCGAACCACACCCCTGCGTCATCGTACTTATACCGAAGCATGGTTCGGAACGTACTCCACCCTGCATCCAAGACCGACTTCGCTTGTCCGGTCTTGGCCAGGGCGGAGGCATTCACATTGCCGACGAAGATCGCACCGTGGGCCTTGACCAGGTCGGTGCTCAATTTGTGCAGGAAATCCTTCCGACGATTCGCGATCTTGGCGTGAATCGCTCGGGTGCGAGATCTCTGTCGCGCTCGTTGCGCGCGGGCCAACTTCGGCTCCAGATCACGGTAGAACCGTTGGGCATCGAGCGGCGGCAGTTCGGGGGCACTGAAAGCCGCGAAGCGCTTCAAGCCCAAAAAGATTCCGAGGCTCGCAACCGAGCGGTCAAGGCTTGCGCCGAGCGGGGGTTTATTTCTCTCATCGCTCGCTCTCTGCGTCCCGGGGACACACACATTAAGATACCAGCGGCCCCGACTATCCTCACTGAAGTTCCCCGCACGCAATTCAAAGTCACCCAAACCGAAACTGTCCCACAGCGACAACCACCGTCCGGCGAAGTACACCTGGCCGCCGCGATAGCGGATCGTTC
>JANXZZ010000287.1 GCA_025355245.1 Pseudomonadota bacterium
CCGCCACCGGCCGCGCTCGCGCCGGGTCCGGCCGCGCCCGCGCGCGCCGCCGCGCTCGAGAGCGCCGCGCCGTCCTACCAGAGGGTCGATGCGCACCGCGAGCGCCAGGGCGGGCGCACCGAGCTCAGCGGCTACTTCGACCACGGCGAGCTGCGCTACCTTGACGAGGGCGTGAGCGACGCGGCCGCGCCAACGCTGCACAACCGCTACTACTTCGAGAACGGGCTGCTGTTTTACGTCAGGGGCGAGGCGCCGGCCGGCACGATCGGCGGCGGCCCGACCGCGCTTGGCGCGACCGTGCCGGTGCGCGCCGAGTTCGCGGGCGCGAAGACGCTGTCGGCGGTGCGCATCGAGCACTTCGGCGAGGTGAAGCTCGATGCCGCCGCGGTCGAGTCGATTCGTCGGCAGGGCGCGGAACTCGCGAGCTTCCTCGGCTCAGAGCAGCGCGCGACGCGGAAGCCCTGAGGCACCGCGCTCAGCGGCTCGTGGCGCAGCGCTCATCGAGCGGGCGCGCGAGGGATGCGACGAGGCGCAGCGCCCCGCCCTCCGCATCCCACGCGAAATAGCGCGTCACCTGCTGCGTGCCGCTGATACCCGTCACGGTCAGCAGGCGGCTGTCGCGCCGGAACTGGAGTGCACCGCCACTCGCGCAGGGCGGCGCCGGCGGCAGCGTCGAGAGCAGCACGGGGTAGGCGACCCGCCCGGTCGCGACGTCGACGAGCGCGACCGTCTCGCAGGCATCGCCGCAACCGATGCGGACCAGCACCGTGCGTCCCGCGAAATTGAAGTTGCTGGCGAGCGCCGCGGTCAGCGGCTCGCGGTCGCGCTCGAGACGCGCCTCGTCGCCGGCGGCGAGCGTCGTCGCGCGGGCGCCGGCGTAGGCGCTGGCCGGGTATTCGGAAAACTTGGGTGCGGCGAGCTCGGACTCGCCGGGTGCCGCCGGCCGGTCGAGGATCGTGTCGAGCTCGCGCGTTACCGCATCGTCGAGGTACCAGTCGGTGAGGTCGATGCCGGCAAGCGCGCGACGGCCGACGACCAGGACGCGCAGGCCGTGCTCGGCGCAGGCCGCGCGCGGCGCATCGTGCGTGCACTCCGCGAATTCGGTATAGGCGCCGTAGATCGCGGGCGCGAGCGGATCGAGGGGCGCCGCGAAGACGTAGTAGCGCCCCGGCGGCAGGTCGAGGCTGAAGCTCGCCTGGCCGATCTGCGTGGTCACCGAATGCAGCTTCGCGCCGGCGAGCGACCAGGCGTAGACCGTCAGCGCCGGCAGCGTGCCGGTCGGCGAGGTCAGGTGCCCCGCAACCGGCACGCCGAACGCGGGTGCGGCTGCCAGGCAGAGCAGCAGCAGCGCGAGGGGAGCGGGTCGGACACGCGGGCGCATCGGGGGGCTTCCAGCGGTGGCGACCCACTATGTCAGCCCGGAAATCCGCGTCAAGCTCCGCGCGGCGCAGGATCGCGTAACATCCGCGACTCGCGCGCCCACCGGAGGCCCCCGTGAGCCTGTCGATAGCTGCTGCTGTGCCTGGCGACATACCGATCCTGCTGACGCTGATCGGCGAGCTCGCCGATTTCGAGCGCCTCGCGCACGAGGTCGTCGTGACGGCACCCGGGCTCACGCAGGCGCTGTTCAATCCCGACCCGGCCGCGCAGGCGGTGGTCGCGCGCGTCGCCGGCGAGGTCGCGGGCTTTGCGCTCTTCTATCGCAATTTCTCGACTTTCGTCGGCCGCGAGGGACTCTTCCTCGAGGACCTCTACGTGCGCCCCGCGTTCCGCGGCCAGGGCGTCGGGCGGGGACTGCTCGCGCACGTCGCGCAGATCGCCGCCGCGCGTGGCTGCGGGCGCATGGAGTGGTCCGTGCTCAACTGGAACCGGCGCGCGATCGGCTTCTACGAGGCGCTCGGCGCGCGCCCGATCAACGACTGGACGATCTACCGCCTCGACCGGACGGCGTTCGAGGCACTCAAGAACGACGCGCGCGAGTAGCGCCGGACAACACGACCAGCGATGGGGGCGGCATGGACCTGACCCGATTCGGGCTTCTGGGTGCGATCGTCATCGCGGGCATCGTCGCCGGCGTCGCCTGGTACCGGAGCCGCGCCACTCCCGCCGGCGGCGCGAAGCCGACGCTCACGGTCGTCGGCGTCGGCTTCCTGACCGAGTTCGGCGATGCGCTCGGCATCGGCTGCTTTGCGCCAAACACCGCGATTTTCAAGATGTTCAAGCTGGTGCCCGACGAGCTGATCCCGGGCACGCTGATCGTCGGCACGATGGCGGGGGTCATCCTGCAGGGGCTGATCTTCATCACCTCCGTCGAGGTCGACCCGGTGCTGCTGGCCAGCATGGTGCTCATCGCCGCGCTCGGCGCGTGGCTCGGCGCCGGCATCGTCGCGACGCTGCCCAGGCGCGCGATCCAGTTCGCAATGGGCGTCGCGCTGCTGGTCGCCGGCGCCATCTTCGTCTGCTACAACATGAACTGGCTGCCCGGCGGCGGCACGGCACTCGCGCTCGGCGGCTGGAAGTTCGCGGTCGCGATCGCCGCGAGCCTCGTGCTCGGCGCACTGATGACGATCGGCATCGGCATGTACGCGCCGACGATGATCGTCGTCTCGCTGCTCGGCATGAGCCCGCTGGCGGCGTTCCCGATCATGATGGGAGCGTGCGCGCTGCTGCAGCCGGTGGCGGCGCCCAGGTTCATCGCGCACCGCAAGTTCGCATTCGGCGCTTCGATCGCGCTCTCGATCGGCGGTGTCGTGGGCGTCCTGCTCGCTGCCTTCGTCGTCAAGTCGCTGCCACTCCAGTACCTGCGCTGGCTGGTCGTGCTGGTGGTGCTGATCGCCGCGACTTCGATGCTGTCCTCCGCGCTCCGCCCGCGTCTCGTTAGTCCGCAACCTTGAGGATGATCTTGCCGACGTGCGCGCTCGACTCCATGAGTCGGTGCGCCGCAGCCCCGTCGGCGAGCGGAAAGGTCGCGTAGACCAGCGGCCCGCAGCGGCCACTGTTGAGGACCGGCCACACCCGCTCGCGCAGCGCCTGACCGATCGCACCCTTCTCCGCGGTCGTGCGCGGGCGCATCGTCGAGCCCGTGATCACGAGCCGCCGACGCATCACCTGCCCGAGGTCCAGGCGCTCGACCTTCGCGCCCTGCATCGTCGCGACCTGCACCAGGCGTCCGTCCATCGCGAGGCAGCGCAGGTTGCGCTCGAAATAGGGCGCGCCAACGATGTCGAGCACGATATTGACGCCGCTGCCGCCGGTGAGCTCCGCGATCCGCTCGGCGAAATCGCTGCTCTTGTAGTTGATCGCGCCGTCCGCGCCGAGGGCGAGGCAGGAGCCGCACTTGTCATCGCTGCCCGCGGTCGCATACACGCGCGCGCCGAACTCGCGCGCGAGCTGGATCGCGGTCACGCCGATGCCGCTGGTGCCGCCGTGCACGAGCACGGATTCGCCGCGCGCGAGGCGGCCGTGCTGGAAGAGGTTGGCCCAGACGGTGAAGTAGGTCTCCGGCAGCCCCGCCGCGCGGATCGCGTCGTAGCCCGTCGGCCACGGCAGGCACTGGGTCGCGGGCGCCACGCAGTATTCCGCGTAGCCGCCGCCGTTGGTGAGCGCCGTCACCCGGTCGCCGGTGCGCAACGGCGTCACCTCGGCGCCGGCGGCGACGACTTCGCCCGCGACCTCGAGGCCGACCACCGGGCTCGCATCCGCCGGCGGCGGGTAGGCACCTTGGCGCTGCAGCACGTCCGGCCGGTTGACGCCGGCCGCGAGCACCCGGATCAGCACCTCGTGCGGCTGCGGCGTTGGCACGGGGCCGGTCGCAAGCTCGAGCGCCTCCGGGCCGCCCGGCTGGCGGACGGCGAGATACTTCATCTCCGACGGTAGCGTGGGCACGGAGGACGACTCCTTGTTGTCCGGGGCGCGCGATGCTACTCGCTGTCGCGCCCCGAGTCAGCGGCGAACTGCGGCAGGGGCTCCGCGCTCGAATCTCCGGGCAGCGGCGCGGCCACGTGCCCGGACCATCGGCGGCTCCAGACGCTCGCTAGCCGTGAGCTCTGTCCGGCTCGCGAGCGTCGGCCGCGACCTCAGCGACGATTCGCCAGGCAGCAAGTTTGTCCGCGAACGAGCGCGAGGCGTTCGCCGGGCTCGTTGATGGGAGGCGCCGGCGCGGCAACGCGGCGGTAGGCCCGGACGGCTCCTCAAACGTCTTCAGGACCTTGCCCTCGAAGAGCTTCTCCGCCTTCGCGCCGTTGAAACAAACGAGCCTTATGCTCGGTTGGCGCGCAAAAAACGCTGCGAAATCATTGGCGACGACGCTGCCGCCATCGATCGCGGTGTCGAGGCTGCCAGCGCGATACGCGCTCTCGCAGACGTCCCAAACCGCGATCCGGCGCCGCTCCAGCACCGCGACGCGATCCGCGTAGGCGAGATCGGGGCCGGCACCCACAAGCGACTCCATGATTCGCCAGAACGCGTTCTCGGGCTTCGCGTAGTACTCGCGGCGGCGCAGCGATTCCTGGCCGGGCAGCGACCCGAGAATCAGGACCCGGGCGTCGGGCCCCTCGATCGGCGGAAAGCCCCTGGATTCCATCGCGACGACCTCATCGGCTGCGCGTACCGGCCGCGGCGCGCGGCGGGAGTGCAGAGGCTAGGGGTGCGCAGGGGCGGGCGGCGTCGACGAGGGTGGGGTGGCCGGCGTCGCCTGGGCGTAGTGGACGTGCGCCACCTGCCACCTGCCGGCGCGTTTCAGCCACACGTCGGTTTCCTGGAATTTCTCGTCCGTGAGCTTGCCGTCGGCGAGCCGGGTGCGCACGGCCACGAGATAGCTCGCGGTCGCCTCGTCCGCCGCCGGGCTCACGCGGATCACGAGGTCGGTGATCGTGTTCCCGGTCAGGCGATTGCCCTTCTTCAGGAACTCGGTCCACTCGGCGCGGTAGCTCTTCAAGTCGGTGCGCCCCTCCGGGAAGATCGCGACCAGGTCGTCCGCGTAGTACGCGAAATACTTCGGCAAGTCGTTGGCGAGATAGGCGGCGTTGAAGGCCTGCTCGAGGCCCGCGATTTCCTTCTCGACCGTGCCGAGGGCATCGGCGTGCACGCCGAGCGGCACGCACGTCATCGCCGCCAGCAGCCAGCGTCCGAACTTCGTTGTCATGGCCATCTCCGTCGCAATCCCTGGGCCGGCGCGGCCGCGGGTGTCGATGATGTCAGCGCTCGCGCGGCAATACAAAGGGTCGCGAGGCGCCTACGCAGCGGGCGGTCGGGGGACTGCGGATGTCACCGCGGCGCGCTCCTGGAGCCCGACAATGAGCGTGCCCGGCCCGCCGTGCACGCCGATGGCGGATCCGAGCGGCACGATCCAGGCCTCCTCGATGCCGGGGTGGTTCGCTTTCAGGAAGCCGAGCAGCTCGACGGCGTCGTCCGGCGCATTGGCGTGCGAGACGATCAGGCGGTAGCGGCGCCCGGCATCGATGCGCCGCGACACGTAGCGGGCGAACTTCATCGTGAGGTCGGTGCGGCCGAGCAGGAAGCCCCCGATCGAGATGCGCCCGTCCGGGAACACCGCCAGAAAGGGCGAGATGTGCAGGAAGTTCGCGAGCGTGCGCGCCCACGCCGGAACCCGCCCGCCGCGCACGCCGTAGTCGAGCGTCCTGGGGCAGGCCCAGGTGCGGGTCTTCTTCTTGATAGCCTCGACGCCCGCGGCGATCTCGGCGGGCCCCTGGCCCGCGCTCGCGCACTCGGCGGCATGAATCACGATGAGGCCCTGGCCGCCGGCCGCGTTGGCGGAGTCGATGACCGTGACGCGCGCGCTCGCGACGAGGCGCGCGGCGGCTGTCGCCGCCGCCTGGCGCGTGCCGCTGACGCGACCGGTGACATTGATCGAGAGCACGTGCGCGTAGTGCGAGCTCAGGAACTCGAACACGCGCCTGAAATCCCCCGCCGGCGGTTGCGAGGTCTTCGGGTGCACCGGGCTCGTCGCCAGCAGGCGGTAGAACTCCTCGGGCGTGATGCCGACCTTGTCGAGATAGCTCTGCTCGCCAAAGTGCACGCGCGCCGGCACCACGTGTATGTCGAGCCGCTCGAGCTCCTCCTCCGGAATGTCCGCCGCGGTGTCGGTCACGAGCGCGACCTGGCGGCGCCGGGCGTGCAGCGCCGACTCCTGCTGGCGCTGCATGTCGTCGGCCTTCTGGCTGCTGACGGCGCCGAAGCCGGCCGCGATCCGAAACACCTGGGCGGGCTCGCTGGCGTGCACGTGCACGCGCACCTTGGAGCCGGTGCCCGCGACGACCAGGCTCGAGCCGATCGCGGCGAGCCGTTCGCGAAGCGCGCGCCGGTCGATGCCGGCGCCACTCACCATGCACTCCGTGCACCAGCGGTGCTCGAGGCTCGACTCACCGCCGGCCGCGTCGTGTTCCTCGCCGAGCGCTTCGGCCGGCAGCTCCGACTCATCCAGCCGGCCGGTATCGAGGTAATCGGCGACGCCCTCGAGCAGGCTCACGAACCCCGCGGCGCCCGCGTCGACGACGTCGGCACGCGTCAGCACGTCGAGTTGCGCGCGGGTGGCCTCGAGCGAGAGCCGTCCGCGCGCGAGGCCGCGGTTGAGGAGTGCCCGGAAGTCATCGAGTCCCGCCTGCGTCGCGAGCACGAGCTCGGCGCCGACGTCGGTGAGCACGGTCAGGATCGTGCCCTCGAGAGGAGCGGCGAGTGCCTCGCGCGCGTAGCTCGCGCCGCCCACGACCGCGTGCGCGAAGTCGGCGGGACTCAGGTCCGGTAGGTGCCCGGCGTGATCGCCGAGGCCGAGGAAGAACTGCGCGAGGATCGCGCCCGAGTTGCCGCGCGCGCCGTCGAGCGCGGCGTCGGCGACGTCGGTCAGAACCTGGCCGGCGTGCGCCTTGGGCTGCCGTTTCAGTACCGCGAGCACCGCGCCCATCGTCAGGACCAGGTTCGTGCCCGTATCGCCGTCGGGCACCGGAAAGACGTTGATCCGGTCGAGGTGTTCGCGCTCCCGCTGCAGCCGGCAGATGCCGGAGCGCAGCGCGCGGCCGAGTTCCGTGCCCCCGAGCCGAGCGATCGCGCTGGCCTGCATGGTTCTGCCCCCTGAGATCGGCGGCGCCTGCGAGCGCCGGTGCCGTTGCGCGGCGGTCGCGATGACCGCCGCATTTTATTGTTGACGCGGAACCAGGAAGCGGTGGCCGTGGAAGCTCAGGATCGCGCCGTCTGGAGTGATCCGGTCGAGAATCGGCCCCTCGCGCAACTGGCCGCCCTCGCGCAGCCGCTGGCCGTTCAGCACCACGAAGCGCTGCGCCGGCGTATCGCCGTAGACGTGCAGGTCGATATTGAAGGACGGCAGTCCGGCCGCGACCTGCTCCGGCAGGTCGTTGACCGCGGCGACGCGCTCGTTGTCGCGTTCGCTGCTGCGATCGGCGTTGCGATCGGGAGCCGCGCGACTCGGCGTGACGATGCGTCGCTCCGCGCCGAGCGAGGGATCGGACGTCGCGCGCAAGCCGGGCGGCGGGCGCACCTCATAGGCATCGGGCTCGGCGTCGGCCGCCTCGGAGTCGAGCGGCCGGGTGCGCGGCGCGGATTCGACGCCGCGGCGCACGGCGACGACCGCGGGCGGCGGCGCGACCGCACGCGCGTCCGCGCCCGGCGCGAGAGGCAGAGCGGGTGCCGGCGCGCGCAACAGCACCACGCCGAGCACCACGAAATTGACGAGCAGCAGGATGCCAAGCCCGACCAGCACGTAGGGCAGCTTCGAGGGTGGCGCGCCCGACACCGGTCGCTCGACCAGTCCCGGCAGCGTGCGCCGCTCACGGTCGTGCTCGGACTTGCGCAACGCATCGAGGATGAAGGACACCTAGCCTCCGCTCGCGTGCAGCGTGGGTGCACCCGGTGCGCCGACCAGCGCGTCGAGCAGCACCTGGGTCTGCTCGCCGGCGATGCCATCGACGGCGAGGCGGTGCGCGCGCTGGAAATCCTCGACGCGCTGCTGCAGGTCCTTGTCGTACAGATCGGAGCCCCCGGTCGCGGGCTCGCCGCGTACCGTCGCGAGTCCCTGCCGCAGCCAATGCACCTCGGCGCCGCGCATGCCGGGTTTGAGGAGTCGCGCCATCGGCACCGGCGGTCGCCACAGCACCAGGAACGGCCCGTACCACCAGCGCTGCAGGTCGAGGAGGTCGGCCTTCAGGTGCGCATCGCCCGCCTCGAGGTCGGCGGTCGTCTCATCGAGCGCCGACACCACCACCTGGTGCTCGGTGCCATCGGCGGTTACGAGCGACAGGATCGCCGGGCGGTTGAAGAGCTTCAACTGCGCGAACGTACCCTTCTCGGCGAGGCACTCGAGTCCCTGCGCCGTCGCCTGCTCGCAGGGGCGCGCGCCGTGCGGATCGAAGGGTGCCTTCCAGATCGAGAACAAGCGCGCGAAAGCCGCGTCGGTGCCGGTGGTGTTGCCGTGCGCGGCGATGAACTCTGTGACCGTCGGCGGTGGTGGCGTTGGCGGCGCGGCCGCGACCGACGCGGCGGGAGCGGCGACGGCCACGTCCGCGACGCGTGCCGCGGGTGCGCGCGCACCCGGGTGCGGCGTGCGCATCGCGACAAGGGCCGCGACCAGTACCGCGGCGCCCGCGAGCGCGACCGCACCCAGAGTCCACGGCAACCAGACGGGCGCGGTGCTGCGACCGTGCACCTCGGCCGCCGCGCGGCGCACCAGCGCCGCCGTCACGCGATGCTGCTCGGTGGTGTAGGCACCGAGCAGCGCGCGGTCGGCGATCACGTTCACGAGCCTCGGCACGCCGCGTGCGAACCGGTGCAGCTCCTGCATCGCGCCCGGGGAGAACACGTCGGTCGTGGCGCCGGCGACCTTGAGGCGGTGGCGCACGTACGCGGCGGTCTCGGTGCGCGACAGCGGGTCCAGGTGGTAGCGACCGGTGATGCGCTGCGCGAGTTGCCGGAGGTCGTTCCGCGCCAGCACCTCGCGCAGCTCGGGCTGCCCGACCAGGATCACCTGCAGCAGCTTCTTGGTCTCGGTCTCGAGGTTCGTGAGCAGGCGCACCTGCTCGAGCACGTCCGCGGAGAGCTGCTGCGCCTCGTCAACGATGACCACCACCCGCCGGCCGCGCGCGTGCGCATCGAGCAGGTACTCGTTCAGCCTATCGACGATCGCCTTGATGCTGCCGCTCGGCGCGCCGGCCACGTCCAGGTGCAGTTCATCCGCGATCGCCTGCAGGAATTCCTCCGGGGTCACGCGCGGGTTCAAGATCAGCGCCACGTCCGCGTGCGCGGGCAGCTGTCCGAGCAGGCTCCTGACCATCGTGGTCTTGCCGGTACCGACCTCGCCCGTCAGCTGCACGAAGCCGCCGGCATCGTCGATGCCGTACAGGAGGTGCGCGAGCGCCTCCGCGTGCCGTTCGCTCAGGAACAGGTAGCGCGGGTCCGGAGTGATCGCGAAGGGCTTCTCCGTGAGCCCAAAAAAACTCGTATACATCGTGCGCGGATGATAGCTCAGGACGCCCGGTGAGCCCGCCCGGGCACGGTCGCCGCCGGGGCCAGGAATCACATTTTATTGTTTATATTCAGCTAGTTACAAGAGTACGGGCAGCGTCTGCCCTCAGCGGCGCCGGTGCACGCCCGTGAAGCCGTCGTCCTTCTCCGGGCGCTCGAGCGTGCTCGCGCGCTGCACGGCCGCGGAGCCGAACTTGGCGCGGATCCGATCGAGCGTGGAGTCGATCTTGGCGGTCGAGCGCAGCTGCGGCCGGACCAGCGGGCCCTCCCGCGCCGCCGGCTGCGCGAACAGGTCCATCTGCGCGGCCGGCGACAGGCTCCCGACGCCGACGCCAAGCAGGCGCACCGCCGAGCGTGGCTGCTCGGCGAGCCAGGCGTCGAGGAGCGCGCGCGCGATCGAAAGAATCGTCGCGGTCTCCGCGGTCGGCGGGCTGAAGCTCTTGCTCCTCGTGTAGGTCGTGAAGTCGCGCCTGCGCACCTTGAGCGTGATGTTGGCGGCCATCAGCTCCTTGCCGCGCAGCCGCGAGCCCACGCGGTCCGCGAGCTTGGCGAGTTCCGCCGACAGGTCCTCGCGACGCCTGAGGTCGGTCTCGAAGGTCTCCTCGGCGCTGACCTGCTTCTCCTGCCAGTCGCCGACCACCGGGCGCTCGTCGATGCCTGCGGCGCGTTCGCGCACGCGCTGCGTGTAGCGTCCGAACAGCGGCCACAGCACCGCCTCGCTCGCGATGCGTAGCTGGCCGAAGGTGTGCAGGCCGCATTCCTCGAGGCGCAGCGCCGTCTTCGCGCCGATGCCGGACAAGCGCCGGATCGGCAGCGGATCGAGGATCCTCGCAACGTCGTCCGGCCCGATCACGCACAGGCCGTCCGGTTTCATGAGGTCGGAGGCGATCTTGGCGAGCAACTTGTTGTGCGCGACGCCGACCGAGGCGGTGAGTCCGGTGCGCTCGCGAATCCGCGCCTTGATGCTTGCAGCGATGGTCTCGGGTTCGCCGAACAGCGCGCGGCTGCCAGTCACGTCGAGGAAGGCCTCGTCGAGCGAGAGCCCCTCGATCAGCGAGGTGAACTCGCGGAACACCTCGAACACCTCGACCGAAGCTTGCTTGTAGCGCGCCATGCGCGGCTTGACGACGATCGCGTGCGGGCAGCGCTCGAGCGCCTCGCGCGTCGGCATCGCCGAGTGCACGCCATAGCGGCGCACCTCGTAGCTCGCGGCGGCGACGACGCCGCGCCCGCTGCCACCACCGACGATAAGCGGCTGGCCGCGCAGCTCCGGGTGGTCGTGCTGCTCGACGGAGGCGTAGAACGCATCCATGTCGACGTGCAGGATCGCGCGCACGGGCGTGCCCTCAGGTGACCAGCGCCAAGAGGACCGTGGTCGCAGCGATCGTGATCGAGAGGAACAGCAGGTAGGTGATACCGATCACGAAGATCTTCGTGAGCGTGAGCCAGCGACCCTGGCCGTAGAACACCCGCATCGCGCGATAGATGTACCAGCTGGAGTAGATGAAGCCCGCGAACACGACCCAGCCGATCACGGGCGACAGCAGCGGCAACCAGTGGGCGAGGCGCGACACGACGAGCTCGAGAAGCAGCACCAGGAAGATCGCCGCGTGCGTGTGCAGGAAGAACACCACGTGCTCGACGTAATAGCGTCGCGGCCACCAGTAGAGCAGCAGCATCACGAGCGCCATGATCGGCAGGAACACGAACATCATCTTCGGGATGCTGGCGACGACCGCGGTACCCAGCGCGTGGCCGTGATCGGCCACGTTGCGACGGCACGTGTCGCGCATAGGCTGCTCGAGCCACTTCCAGTCGGAACGCATCGAGTCGCACTTGGCGAGGTCGAGCGTGAATCCCCCGTCCTTGTCGTTGTCCTCGTCCGCGCCAGCGGCGGCGTCCGCCTTCGGCTTCTGCTGCTGATTCGCCTGCTTGACTGCCGCGTCGATCTCGGCGCCGATCTTCTTTGCGTCCTCAACGGCCCCGGTCACGCCATCCGCTTCGGCCTGGGACGCCGTATCCGCGAGGCGCTTCGCCGGCGGCTTCGAGTCGAGGTCGATGAAGTGCGCGGTGCGGGAGCCCAGCGATGCGAATGCGAAGAACACGAGGCTAAGCACGAGGTAGAGCCGCACCGGCGGCAGGTAACGCGCCCGCCGCTCCGCGAAGTACTCGGCGGTCAGCTTGCCGGGCTTGAAGAGCAGCGCGCCGATCGTCTGCCAGAAGCGGCCGTCGACGTGCGTCACGACGTGCCAGGCGTCGTGGAAGAGGGTGCCGATGCTGCGCGAGCTCTCGTGCGCATGCTGCCCGCACTGCGAACAGTAGGGGCCGGTCAGCGGCGCTTCGCAATTGGCGCAGTTCGCGGTGTGCACGTCGACCGAGCCTCCTCCGGGATGGCCTAAGTTGCCAGATCGGGCCGCGCTCCGACAGCGCCGGGCGCGCCGGCCGGCGGACGCTGGCGGATTCGTGGCTGCGCGCACCACCGCCGTGCCTCTGCTTCGATACTATCGTGCGCGGCGGGTCGCGCGGGCGAGGCACTTCGGTCTCGGTACGCACGGGCGCGGGAGTCAAACGGATGGAGCAGGTCAGCGCGGAAATCCTCGGCAGTCCCATCCGCTACGAGGCGCTGGGGCCTGACGATGACCTGCTGACCGGCGGCCTCGGCCTGGAGGGCATCCGCGGCCCGGCGCCGGCGCCCGCGAACCCGGAGCGGCCGACCGCGCGGGAGCTGCGCCGGCGGGCGATCCACGCCGCCTACCGCGGCCTCCTCGATACGACCGAGGCGGGGGGATTCGGGCGGTTGTACGGCCCGGTCGGCGACGGACGCGTGACCGGCATCGAATACCTGCTCGCGGTGCGGACTCCCGACGGGCGGGGCACGACCACGGTTCTCTTACAGCTGCCGCGCGACTTCGACGTCCGCGAGCCCCGCCTGCTCGCGGTCGCTTCACCCGGCTCCCGCGGCGTGTACGGCGGATTGCCCACGGCGGGCGAGTGGGGCCTCAGGCGCGGCTTCGCGGTGGTCTACACCGACAAGGGCACGGGCGTCGGCGTCTGGGACGTCGACCGCGGCCGCGGCTATCGCATCGACGGCATGCTGACGGCGGATGCGGCGGATCCGCTCCTCAGTTTCGCGCCGCCGCTGACGCCGGAACTCGCCGAGTTCGGGCGGCAGGAATCCGACTCGCTGCTCTTCAAGCACGCGAACTCGGGACTCAACCCCGAAGCCGACTGGGGCTCGTACCTGCTGCAGGCGATCAAGCTCGCCTTCCTGCTGCTCAACCGCGAACTCGCCGGCGCCCGCGCGGTGCCGCTCACGCCCGACAACACGATCGTGCTCGCGGCCGGGAGTTCCAACGGCGGCGCGGCGGTGCTGCGCGCACTCGAGCGCGATCGTGCCGGCTGGATCAACGGCGCGGTCGCAGTCGAGCCCAACGCGGTCGTATCCGGGCGCGCGACCGGAATCGCGATCGACTCGGGCGACCGGCGCCTGACGGCGGAGGCGATCGGGCTCTACGACTACACGAGCCTTCACTTCCTGTACCAGCCCTGCGCGGTACTCGCCGAGGCGGATCCCGGCGCACCCTTCTTCGGCGAAACGCTGGCGAAGCGCGCCACGCTCGAGCAGTGGTGCGCAGATCTGCAGGCGGCGGGCGTGCTGCCCGAGGGGCCGGTCGATGCGGCCGCGCGCGCCGCGCGTGCGGCGCTGCTCGCGGGTGGGATGCTGCCGGAGGCGCTGCGTCTCGGGCACTTCAACGTCGCGACACACCTCTGGTCCGCGATCACCCTCGTCTACGCCGCCGCCTACGCGCGGCTCGCGCCGTGGCAGATGCCGGGCGGGATCAGCTTCGCCGCGACCGATGCGAGCGGTGGCGTGCGGCGCCTGTCCGAGACGGAAGCGGCGAGCCTGTGGGCGGAGGGCAACGGCATCCCGCCGACCGCCGGCATCGGGATCGTCGCGCGCGGGGCGGACGGCGAGCGGCGCCTCGCGAACGATTCGAGCGCCGCGACGGCGCTGGCCTTCGCGCCCGAACGGATCCTCGCGCACGCGCCGCGCGCGCTTGCCGGGCGGCCAGCCGCGGTGGCCGCGCTGCTCGCGTCGGTGCGCCGCGGCCAGGAGGAAGTGGTGATGACCGCGCGGCTCGGCAACCGTCCGGTCGTGATCGTGCACGGGCGCGCCGACAGCCTCATTCCGGTCAACCAGAGCTCACGCCCCTACTACGCGATCAATCAGCGCGATCGCGGCGAGCGCGACGAGCTGCGCTACTACGAGCTCGAGCACGGCAATCATTTCGACGCGGTGCTCGCGCTGCCGGGCTTCGCCGACGGCTACGTGCCGATGCAGGTGTGGACGGTGCGCGCGCTCGATGCGCTCTACGACCGGCTGACGAAGGGCACTTCCCTGCCGCCGAGCCAGGTCATTCGCTCGCGGCCGCGCGGCATCGAGCACGGGGAAATCCCGCCGCTCGATGCCGGGCACATAGGAGCGCTCAGCGCCGATCCCGGCGCCGATGCGATCCTCTACCGGAACGGCGTGTTGACCGTTCCCCGGTAGCGCGCGCCGGCCTCAGGCCGACTGCGCCGTGTGGCTGTGCGCGAGTGCGAACTCGCGCACGTGACGCGAGGAACTGAGGCCGAGCTTCTCGCGGATGTTCCGCAGGTGCGAATCGACCGTCTTCTCCGAGATCGACAGTTCGCGCGCGGCATCGCGAAGCGTGAGCCCGCGCGCCAGGCGATCGAGGATCTCGCGTTCGCGGTCGGTGAGCGCCTCGAGAACGCCGGCGTGCGCGCGGCCGCGACTTGCCTGCTCGAGCGAGTGCTGCAGCAGCTGATGGCTCAGGTAGCTCTGGCCGTCGGCAACCCGGCGGATCGCATCCGGTATCAGCGTCGTCGGCGCACTCTTCATCAGGTAGCCGTCCGCGCCCTCGCGCAACAGCGCGCGCGCGTACACGTGCTCGTCCGCCATCGACAGCACCAGCACGCGCGGGCGCGCCGGATGCGTGGCCAGCGCCTGCAGTACCTGCCGGCCGCTGTGGCCGCCGAGTTGCAGGTCGAGGAGCAGCACGTCGGGCCTGAGCAGGTCAACCGCGCGGATCGCATCCTCGACGGTCGCTACCTCGCCGCAGCACACCATGTCGGGCGAGGTGGTGATGACCGCCACCAGGCCCTTGCGCACGATGTCGTGATCCTCGACGACGAGGATGCGGATCGGCGTCGTGCGCGCGCAGCTCGCGCTCACGGGCGCACCGCTGCCGCGCGGCAGCGCGAGGTCGGGACGGCTATCCGCTGGCCACGGCACAGGTGTCGTCTCATCATCTCGTTCACGGTAGTCGCGTCCTTGCAGGTCCGGGCGAGCCACCGTGCCACGGGGGGCTCGGCGACTCGTGCCCCGTGCGGGGCTGGATAAGGACGCGCACGATAGCCAACCGGCTCGACCGCACGGAATACCGAAAATCCTGTACGCAGGCACCGGTCATCCGTTATCCCGGCAACGGCGCGCTTACGGATCTATCATCTTGTTTTTTATGGCATATCGGACCACGTCCGATACCGATTCGAAACCCATTTTCCGCATTATGTTACTTCGGTGGGTCTCGGCGGTATTGACCGCGATCGACAAGAGCCGCGCGATCTCCTTGCTGCTCTTGCCCTCGGCCAGCAGCTGCACGATCTCGCGCTCCCGCGGCGAGAGGACGCCGCCTTCCTCACCGCCCTCCTCGGCGTCGCCCTTGAGAAATCCCGCGAGCACGACCTGGGCGACGGTGGAGGTGAAATAGGAGCGATCCGCCAGCAGCGCATCGATCGCCGGCACGAGCTCACTGGCGGCATCCGACTTCAGCAGGTAGCCGCGGGCGCCGGCGCGCAGTACGTCCCTGACCAGGCGCTCCGACTCGTGCGCGGTGAGTACCAGCACGCGCGTCTCGGGGCTGCCGGCGACGATCGCGCGCGCCGCGTCGAGGCCGTTCAGGAACGGCATCGATACGTCGAGGATCGCGATGTCGGGCTTGAGGCGCAGCGCGAGCTCGACCGCCGTACGCCCGTCTTCGGCCTCCGCCTCGACGACGAGGTGCGGGCTGTCGGCGAGCGCAGCGCGCAGCCCGCGTCGCAGCAGGCCGTGGTCATCCGCAATCAGAATGCGGGCCGTCTTCAATTTTGGTCCCCGGTCGCCAATCGTCACCACCCGGGGCTCGTCCGTGGGGGCGCTCGTTCCCGGGGATCGTCGACTCACGATCCTAGGCCAATCGCGGCCCCTTGTCCGAAACCCCCGTCGCGGCGCTAGCTGATGGCGGGCAGCCGTTCGTGCCAGTCGGTCGCGCCCTGGTAGGCAGCGGCCACCTGCAGCAGCGTCCCTTCCGCAAAGGGCCGGCCGACCAGCTGCAGGCCCGCGGGCAGTCCGCCCGCGGTGAAGCCGATTGGGACCGAGAGCGCGGGCACGCCGAGGAAGTTGAACGGCGCGAAGCAGCGGACCAGCCGCGCGATCGTTTGCCACATCGCTGGCGATGCGCCGACGTCCGTGCTCGCGATTGTCGGCACCGCGAGGGAGAGCGCCGGCGTCGCCATCACGTCGCACGCGGCGTAGACGCCGTCGACGAAGCGCCGCAGCAGCGGCGCGCGCAGCTGCAGCGCCTCGAGGTAGCTCGCGGCGGGGATCGCGATTCCGGTCGCCGCGCGGGCCCGCACCTGCGGCGAATAGTCCGCGGGGCGCGTGCGCAGCCAATGGCCGTGCAGCGCCGCGGCTTCCGAGTACATGATCGCGCGACTCAGCTCGGTGAGGTGCTCGGGGGCGGGCACCTCGATCGCGACCAGTTCGGCACCGAGCGCCGCGAGCACGGCGAGCGCCGCATCGAGCACGTTCTGCACGTCCGCATCGACCGCCTCAAAATAGTAGTTGCGCGGGATGCCAATGCGCAGGCCGCGGATACCCTCGCCGAGCCGCGCCTCGTAGTCGGGGACCGCGCGACGGCTGGAACTTGGATCGCGCGGGTCGTGGCCAGCGACGATGCCGAGGAGCCGCGCGAGGTCACGGGCCGTGCGGCCGAAGGGCCCGACGTGATCGACCGACCAGGACAGCGGCATCGCACCCGCTCGGCTCACGCGCCCGTAGGTGGGCTTGAGGCCGAGCACCCCGTTCGCGCTCGCGGGTCCGCGGATCGAGCCGCCGGTGTCGGAGCCGAGCGTGCCGAAGGCGATGCGCGCGGCGAGCGCAGCGCCCGCGCCGCTCGAGGAGCCGCCGGCGATGTGCGCGGGATTCCAGGGGTTGCGGCAGGCGCCGTAGTGGGCGTTGTGACCCGTCGGCCCGAGCGCGAACTCCGTCATGCTGAGTGCGCCGAGGTTCACGGCGCCCGCAGCGGCGAGCCGGCCGACGACGGTTGCCTCGGTGCCGGCGCGGAAGCCCTTGCGCACGCGCGAGCCACCGCTGATCTCGCGCTCGGGCGTATAGAACATGTCCTTGAGCGCGAGAGGCACGCCGTGCAGCGCACCGAGCATGCGGCCGGCCGCGCGTGCGCGGTCGGCGCTCGCTGCCTCGCGCAGCGCCGCCTCGTCCTCGATGCGCACGAAGCAGTTGATGTCGCGGTTGAGGCGGTGTGCCCGCTCTAGGCACTCGCGCGTGAGTTCGACGCTCGACACCGCGCCCGCGGCGATCGCGGTCGCGGCCTCGGTCAGCGTCGCGCGACGCACGTCCAGCATCAGCGCGGCTCCGCGAGTCGCTCGAGCTCGGCGAGGTAGTCGGAAGGCTCGCTGTCGAAGTAGCTCTCGCCGCTGCTCGCACTCACTGCACGCACCGCGTTGGTCGCGCCTACGGCGATGCGTGCCACGGTCTCGGCGTCGAGCGCGGGGTAGCCCTCGAGGTTCGCGAGTGCGGCGACGATCTCGGGCGTAAGCGGACTCGCGGGCGTGCTGGCGGCCATGGCGGCGGGCGATCCTGGTGACGGGGGCCCAGCATTGCAGTCTCGCGCTGAACGGTCAAAATGCACGCGTTCCGTCGTCGAGCGGGCCGCCGGCGGCTTGGCCTGCTCTCCCGGTACCCCAAGAGTCAAGCCAGCATGCGCATCCAGGTCCTGCCGACACCCGAAGACGCCGCCGAACGCGCGGCCGACTGGCTGCGCGCCGAGATCGGCCGCGCAAGCGCGCAGCGTGGCGAGTGCCGCCTCGCGCTGTCGGGCGGGCACACGCCGTGGCGGATGCTGCGCGACCTCAAGCGCCTGCGCGTGCACTGGCACGACCTGTCGGTGTTCCAGGTCGACGAACGCGTCGTGCCCGCAACCGACGAGCGTCGCAACGCCCGGCAGATCGCCGACCTCTTGATCGCGCCCGACGCGCTCGGCGCCAGCCAGTTCCACGCGATGCCCGTCGAGCGCGCGGACCTGGGCGCGGGTGCGGCGGAATACGCGCGGCTCCTCATCGGCGCGGGCAGCTCGCCACCCGTGCTCGACGTCGTCCAGCTCGGCCTCGGTGCCGACGGCCACACCGCCTCACTCGTGCCGGGCGACCGGCTGCTCGATGACCTCACGGCGGATGTCGGCGTTAGCGGGCCCTACCAGGGCGTGCGGCGCATGACGCTCACGTTTAGGGTACTCGAGGCCGCGCGCCATCGCCTGTGGCTCGTCACCGGCGAGGACAAGGCGGTCGCGCTCGGCAAGCTCTGGGCTGGCGACCGCGGCATCCCGGCGGCGCGGGTGGCGCGGGAGTCGTCCATCGTCTACGCGGATGCCGCGGCTGCGCGGGGACTGCCGGCAGAGATCCGCGCCGGGCACTGAAGGGCCGTACCCTCAGGGCGGAGAGCGCACGCTCAGCCGAGCACGGTCCGCGGCGATTCCCCGGCCGATGCGCCCCTGACCGCGATCCACAGCCATGCCGCCAGCAGCGCCAGGCTGCCGAGCACGATCGGGTTCCAGGAGTTCTGGATGCCGAGCGAGGCGAGGACGTGGCCCAACTCGGCGCCGAAGGCCGAGGCGAGCAGGGTCGCAACGCCGCCGGCGAGGAGCGCGATGCCGAGCGGATGGGCGGCAACGAAGCGGGCGGCTACGATACCCGCGTTGCCGAGAGCGTGTCGACCGCGGCCCCGCCGCCGCGTGCCCAGCGCCTTACGGTTATTTTTTCCACTGCGGTTTGGGCTTGCCGGTCTCGGCGTAGTCCTTCACGCGAAACATCAGCCGGCCCCACATCGTGTTGCAGCTGGCGGCGAACGGCGTCACCCGGCGCCAGCCACGGTGACGGAAGCTCAGGATCGTCGCCTTGCCCTCGCGCGTAAGGGTCCACTCGAGCTTCGTGCCGACCCATTCGGGCGGGCCGCCGACGCAGGTCATCGTCACGGCCTTGCCGGGTTTAAGCGCGAGTACCTTCATCACGAAGACGGCGGAACGCTTGTCGAAGCCGAACTCCGCGCGGCCGCCGCGTCGCGCCTGCATGCTCGTGTCGCGCGTCCACCAGCCCCGCATGCCTTTTCGGGTCGCGATCGCTGCATAGACGGCCTTCGGGCTCGCAGTGATCGGAACCCTGTGAATGAAGTCGACCATGTCGTCCTCTTGTAAAGTCTTGGAAGCGGTCCGACTTTTGCTTCGGTGGGCACGCGGGCCGAACGTCGGACGCTCGCTAGGCGTCGGTTGGCGCCCGGGGAAGGGCGCGCTTAAGTTCCTGGAGAAACTTCTCGAGGCGCTGCTGGATGACCGCCGCTGGAATCGCGGCGCGTTCCACGACGCCAACATCGATCATCGAGCCGGCCGGTTCGAGCGGGCGGATGCAAAGCGGGAATGCGTAGCCGCTATCAGGATCGTCCCATGCGTCGCACTCACCGAGCACGATGTCGCGCGAGCGCAAATCCAGGTGGCGGATCGTGCATCGCGCGTCGTTCGCAAACCGAAAGACGGCATCGAGCGCGACCGAGGGCGACGCCGCGGATCGAACCGACGCGTGAACCGCCGGAGCGGCAGACGCAAGGGATCGCATTTGGTACCCGATTCGTTATGGCCGGCCGAGCCAGCGCTGTCGGGGGAGTGTAGCGCCACGCGCGCGAGCAATAGTTACAGCGCGCGGATTGGACATAAGCCGTGGAACGGCATGTTGCGGCGCGGCGGCGGGATCCGCTGCGCCTCCCATTAATTCCAACGGCTACCGATCAGTCGATCCGGGTGCGAAGGCGCCGTGAGCTGCGTAGGCGGCTTCGGGCAGCTCGTTGCCATAAAAGCGGCGCGCGATCGCGAGGCGGCGCTGCCCCGAAGTCAGGTCGGCGGCCAAGGAAGACTCAACGATCGCACGGGCGGAGTCGAACATCGACGAGGCGGCCCGACACCGGTCGTCCGCGGTGAGCGCGCGATGATGGTCCGCGACAAGCGAGGCAACGGCAGGCGAGGTGTCCATCACGGCAGGAGCTGTTCCAGGTCGCCAGCAATGCCAAGCGCGGGAGCCCAGCGTCGCAGGTAAGGGACGTCGAGGGGACCGTCCAGCAGTGAGACTACATCCCGGCGCTGTAGTTCGGAACCGGAATCCCGGGCCCAGCTCAGCTTCGAGAGGATGAGGTCTTCCCGGCTCACGATCCACGTCTCGACTCCGGCGAGGTTGACGGGCTGACGGCGGGCAAACTCCACCTGCCGGTACTCGGCGTCCTTGCGAATGATCAGGTCGACCTTGATGCCACTCTCGAGGTGCATCAGGTTGAAGAGGCGCTGCGCGCGAACGGCTTCCCGGACGGAGTCTGTGTCGATATAGAAGTCGCCCTCGAAAGCGCGGATGAGTCCAGGGACGGTGTCCGCATCGAGCGCAATCACGAGGTCGAGATCGCGGGTCATCCGGGGCGTCGCGTAGTAGGCGAGTGCGAAGGAACCGGTGAGCATGAACGGCACGGCGGTCGAGGACAGGCGTTCGCTGACGAGGCGCAGGACATCGAGCTCGGAGGTCATCCGAGGAGTTTACCGGGTCGGAGGAGGGGCTTGGAGTCTCGAGGGCCGGGCCACGGACGTTCCGCCGGGGAGAAGGCCTCAGGAGGCTAGAGCACGGACACAGAATCCATTGTTGCTTGACCCACGATCGATCACGCATTCCGTCCGGGATTGAGCGTTGAGCGCTTTGGGCGTACCGAAGTGGCCGCGTCGATTGACCGGCGCCTAGTTACCGTCGCGCGTCGGTGCCGGTTCCCCATCCACGGTCTCGGTCACGTCTTTCGGGATCAGCAACATCGCCGGCAGTATGAGTGCCATCATGATGCGTACGACCGCAGTCTCGTCTCCTTTACAGAACGGTACCGCGTCGAAGTAAGCCGCGCAACGGAAGCAGAACTCCGATCTGCGAAGCGACTCGGCGGCCTTTCGCCGTTCAAGGCGGCGCTGCGGCCGGCCATTCTTTTGCCAGCGGACGCGCGCGATCACCCCAATCCCACGTACATTCGCCGAAGCCGCGAGCTGAGGCGGTGGCAGCCCTCACCGGTGACTGCCGACCAGCAGCAATGAACTCCGCCGACGGCTTTGGTCCGGCGAGTAACACTACGGCGAATTCGCCGCAGGCACGAGACTTTGTCGAGGCCGTTCACCCGATGCTGCCTGCCTATCGAGTGGGCGTGTTCTCGTATGTTGCCGTGACGCATGGGGGTGAGAAGGTCATCCTGAGAGCGCGGCTTGAGCTTTCCTGCGAAGAGCCCCTCTCATTGAAGCATTCTCTATCGACCGAGACGTTTGGGCGGGCCAAGTCCGCGTCGGCGTCGGCGTCGGCGTCGGCGCAGGCGCGCTTGACGCCTGTCTGCGGAGCGTCGCGTCAGGCAGCTGGCTGCCTGCCGTTGGGGAGCATCTCTTCAAGCTCTTGCCTAGGGCTCCCCTGCAATATTCCGATGGCTATTCATGGTACTGCCAGGCCCCACGCCAGCTTTCCTCTCCCTCTGGCCGGCAGAACCACGCGCTCACCATCAGCGGAATCGGCCGGCATCAGATCCTCAACGCGCGTCCACGCGAGATCGAGAGAGAACTGCACGATAGCGGCATCGACTCACCTGATGAGTTGATGCGCGCCTACGATCTGGGTGCATCAGATGAGACAACGCTTGAAATCACGACCGGCCCGGTCGCGATGTTCGGCGCGGACTCGCGTTTGGCCGGCCGACGGGTTCAGCTGCACTTTCGTATAGCAGGCGGATTGTCGGTGGAGCGCATACGAATAAATATTCGAAATGCGGACTCACGGGTAATCGGGCCGATCGCAACGTTGCGAGGTGACGCCGTCGAATGGACGCGGCTAGAGGGCTTCCAGCATGGCCATTGGTCATTCGATCTTCCCAGCGGCGCCGTGATTGATTGTCGAATTCTCTATGACGGACGCGCGCAGGACGACATCCGCCTGGCCGACATCGCCGCGCTTCCCAACGCGCGAAGAATGATGACCGAACTCGTCGATCCGGGACTCGTGCGACTCACAAAGGCCTTGGTAAACCCCAACCGAAACCAGGCTGAGGACTTCGAAGCAGGCATTGGCTGGCTGTTCCAATTGCTTGGCTTCGCGCCGGTCCACGTCAGCGCGATGAGCGGATTAAAGGACGAGCCGGATCCTCTTGTGATGGGGCCGACGGGAGAGATACTCGTTGTGGAATGTACGACGGGGGTACCCGATGACGTCAAACTCACGAAGCTGGTCTCCCGAGCTGCCAGATTGCGCGAGAACCTGCGAAACGCGGCACGCACCGATACTGCCACCATAGTTATCGGAATGCTGATTTCCTCTCGTCCGTCCGAGGAGCTCGCAACCGTTCGGGTGAGGGCCGACGAGCATTTCGTGCTTCTGCTCGGTCGGGAGGATCTTGAGGCGGCGCTTGCGCGAACATCATTCGCACCAGACGCGGAAGGGATTCTTAGGCTGTGGCGCGACCGGACACTCGTTGAACTGCTGACTGGCGCGCGCAAATTGAGCGACAAATAGGGGCGCCCTGGCACCCATCATTAGTCGTCGCGCGCAGCGGAAGATTCAGCACGCTACCGGCGCCACAGACTATTAGGGGTCACTTGACGAAAGGGAAAATAAAGTACGTTAAGCCTTCGGGATTCGGAGCGGCCGGAGGCACCCTTTCCCGACTCGTTTGTTCTGGCGCCAGGAGTAATCGCCGGTCAGGTTGATGTGGTGCCAGTGCCGAGGGAAACGCGGAACCGGCGCGCAGCGCGAACGCCGCCCTCCGGCGCCACGTTCTGACATGGCGTCCGAAGGGCGGCAGCCGACCGGCAGCGCCGCGATTCACGGGCGACGGCGGCCGGCCGTTAGCTCAACGGTCTACTGGGCGACGCGCCCGATGAACCCGTGCGCGATCCCGTTGATATCGGTGTACGCGCCGGTGAACTCACCGCTCAGGTTGACGCAGTTCGGCTGCGTGTACGTCCCGGTGCTCGGCGCTCCGGGCACCGTGAACGCCTTCAGCGTCCCGTCGTGGTAGCGCACATAGCCCCGGCTGGAGGCGAAGTTCTCTTCGTACGTCCACCCGACCACGGTCCCGAACAGGTTGATCGAACCGCCGTAGGTTCCCGTATCGCCGTCCGTCCCCGCGCCGGCGACGTCGTACACCGTAATGCGACCCTTCGCATCCCGGTAATAGCCGTGCGCCCCGCCGTTGTTGTCGTAGTCAACGCCCGAGCTCTGCCCGAGGTCATTGAGCGACTTGGCCACGCCGTCGAACGTTCCAACGCCGGGTCCGGTCCCTGCCCCGGGCGCAGCGATCACCTCCGAGTGTCCATCCGGATACCACTTCAGCGCGTACCAGGTTCCGGAGTCGTCCCGGATCTTGCAGGTCATCTGCCCCTCGATGTTGATGTCGAAGCAGCCGGTCGACACCGTCTGGCCCGTCGGCGTCACCGCGCCGTCGACGGTCTGCATCGCGCCATTTGGCGTGCGTACGAAGCCGTGCGCGTTGCCATTGACATCGTGGTAGCGGCCCGCGATCACACCCTCGAGGTTGACCGCCGAGGCCACAGTAACGGCGACCGCGTTTACGTCATCGAAGGCCGTGATCTTGCCGCTCACGGACCGCACGAAGGCGTGGTCGTTGCCCGCCGCGTCCAGGTAGTCGCCGACCATGACTCCGAGGTCGTTGATGTCGTTGATCTCGGTCTGGTTGCCGTCGCCTGGAACGTCGATCGTCGTGATGGTCCCGTCCGGCTTTCGCACGAAGCCGTGCGAGTTGAAATTGGCGTCGTAGTACTGCCCGACGATGACTCCGAAGTCGTTCACCGCGACCGGGTAGGTGCCGCCGCCCGCGCCCGGGACGTCGAACATCACCCAGTTGCCCACGCGGCCCTCCGCCGCGGCCGTACCGACCGCGAGCGAAGCGGATGCGACTAGGATCGAAGTGGTCGCGAGTCTCCCCAATTTGCTCTGCGTCATTTTGCACTCCTCCGTGGTGTCCACCGATTGATGCGCGATTCCAGTGATTGAGCCCGGCTGATTTCCCCGATTGTGCCCACCGTGGATGGGATGTCGGCGGAGCCGTAGGCGACGATGTTTAACTGTGTTTGCGGTTCTCTGAAAGTTTTCGGGCTTTGACGCCGCGGTAGCTCTCGCCGGTGATGGTGATCGTGAGCGCGGCGTGCTGCAGCCGGTCGCGGATAGCGTCGGCGATGACGGGGTCGGCGATGGCCTCGGCCCAGTGATCGAGCGGCAGCTGTGTGGTGAAGACGGTGGACTTGCCGACCGAGCGTTCCTCGAGGATTTCGCAGAGGTCTTGGGCTTCAAGGGCCGTACCCTCAGGGCGGAGAGCGCACGCTCAGCCGAGCACGGTCCGCGGCGATTCCCCGGCCGATGCGCCCCTGACCGCGATCCACAGCCATGCCGCCAGCAGCGCCAGGCTGCCGAGCGCGATCGGGTTCCAGGAGTTCTGGATGCCTAGCGAGGCGAGGACGTGGCCCAACTCGGCGCCGAAGGCCGAGGCGAGCAGGGTCGCGACGCCGCCGGCGAGGAGCGCGATGCCGAGCCCGCGCCAGAAGCGCTGCTTGAGGCGCGCCTCGGTCTGGAAGCGCTCGCGATCGACGCGCGCGCGCAGCGCGCGGCGCGCGCTCTCATCGACCAGGGTCCGCAAGCCATCGACTCGTGCGAGGACCTTGCTTTCGAATTCCGGGCTCGTGTCGAGACGGCCGTGCAGGCGACGCAGCCGGAGCTCGAGGGCGGACTCCGGGAACTTGTGGTTGGTCATGCCGCGTTCTCCCCGCCGGTGGCGGCGCCGAGCTCGATCGCAAGACGCGCCCGCGCGCGGTGCAGGTGGGTCTTTACCGTGTTGACCGGGAGTCCGAGCATGGCCGCAACCTCCTCGACCGGTCGTTCGTCCTGATAATAGAGCGTGACGGCCTGGCGTTGGGAATCCGGGAGCTTCGCGACCGCCCGCCACAGCGTCGAATCGTCCGCGCCGACCTCGTCGTGGCTCGCGGTCGCGGCTTCCGCCTCGGCGAGCACGTGCGGCTCGGAGAGCGAGGACGAGGCGCGGCGCTTGCGCAGCGCCGAGATCGCGGCGTTGCGCGTGATCGCGTAGACCCACGTCGACAGCTTGGCGCGCCCGTCGAAGCTGTGCAGAATCTTCCACAACTTCACGAAGACCTCCTGGGCCAGGTCCTCGGCAGCCGCGCGGTCGCGCAGGATCGAGAACGCGAGCCCGAACACCCGCCGCCGGTAGCCGGCGACGAGTGCTTCGAAGGCCGCCTCGGAACGACCGGCCGCCAACGCATTGATGATGGCCTCGTCCATTCCTGTCCCGCGACCCCTTGTACAAGTGATGATACGCGGGCGACGCGAGCCCGGTTTCAGGCCGCCGGCAGGGGTGAAACCGCCGGGCCCGCGCCTGCGTATCAATGGCCGTGAACGTATTTCGATCCACTGCCAGGGCCGGAGGCTCGCTCGTCGATACCTGGGCGGTCGCGCTTTTGGGCTTCGTGCTCGGTCTGTGCGTCAATGGCGCCGTGCCGCAGCTCGACTGGCTACTCTGGATCGCGAACGCCCCCAAATGATTCCAGATACTGGCCGGTTGCCAGGTTCGAGGAGAAGCTTGCTATGGATGTAGGTGTCATCGGAGTGTTCGTCCCCATCGTCGCGATCGTATGCGGGGTGGTGGTCGCAGTCGCGTGGATCTACGCGTCCCATCGCCAGCGCATGCAGCGCGCCGACTTCCGGCACCGCGAGCGCCTTGCCGCGATCGAGAAGGGCCTGGAGCTGCCGCCTGACCCGATCGAGGTCAGCCCGCCGACGCCGATCCGGCGCCCGCGTCACCTGTTGCGGGGATTGGTTCTTCTCTTCGGCGGCGTGGCGCTCACCGTCGCGCTCGGCCAGGATCACGAGGAGGCGTATCTATTCGGGCTTCTGCCCGCGGCGATCGGTCTCGCGTACCTGCTCTACTACTTCGTCGAGGGACGCCGGGAATCGCAGCGCGCTCTCGGCGACCCTCCTGCGGGTACGTCGTCGGGCAGCTGAGGGACTGGACGGCCGGCGTCAGCGCCGGCCGTCGAGCACTTCGCGAAGTGCCGCGCACACCGCCTTTATCGCGGGACCGCGCGTGCTGCTCTTGCGCCAGACCGCGCCGAGCGTCCGGCGCGGGGCGGGTTTCGCGAACGGGCGGATCGCGATATTCCTGGCCGCGGCGAACGGTCCCTGGGTTGCGAGCTCGGGCAGGAGCGTGACGCCGAGTCCCGCGATTACCATTTGCCGCAGCGTCTCGAGGCTGGTCCCGCGAAAATCCTCTGCCTCGCGGACGTCGATGCGGCTGCACACGTCGAGCGCCTGGTCGCGCAGGCAGTGGCCGTCCTCGAGCAAGAGCAGCGTCTCGCCGGTCAGGTCCTCGGGCCGCACGCTCGTCTTCTTCGCGAGCCGGTGTGTCGCCGGAACAGCAAGGGTGAAGGCCTCGTCGTGTAGCGCCTCGACCTCGAGGCCACTGACGTCGACGCCGAGCGCGAGCATCCCGAGGTCGAGTTCCCCGGCGCGCAACTTCTCGAGCAGCGGACCCGTCTGGTATTCGTACAACAAGAGCTGCAGGCGCGGCAGCTGCTTGCGCAGGCGCGGCGTCACGAGCGGCAGCAGATAGGGACCGAGCGTCGGGATGAACGCGACTCGCAGGCTGCCCGCAAGCGGATCGCGCGACTCGCGCGCCAGCTCGGTGATGTCCTCGGCCTCCCGCAGGATGCGCCGCGCCCGCGCGACGACTCGCTCGCCGACGTCGGTGAGCGTGACGTTGCGCGGCTGGCGCTCGACGAGCTGCACGCCGAGCTGGTCCTCGAGCTTCTTGATCTGCGCCGACAGCGTCGGCTGGCTGATATGCGCACGCTCGGCGGCGCGCCCGAAATGGCGGGTTTCCGCGAGCGCCACCAGGTAGCCGAGGTCACGGAGGTTCACGGTCGGCCTTGGTTTGTCATACACAAATCCTATCATAGCGATAGAGACAATCGACTGGATCTATTTACACCCGGGGCGGAGAATCCCGCCCAGTCGCCGGAATCGCCGGCGTGACCCTGTGTTTCCAAGGAGAGATCAATGCTCGGCGTAGGACAGAAGTTTCCCGACTTTTCCCTGACCGGAGTTGTCGCCAACGACCTCGACAAAGCGTTCAAGCCGTTCGACAGCAAGTCGATCCGCGGCAAATGGGCAGTCGTGTTCTTCTGGCCGATGGACTTCACGTTCGTCTGCCCGACCGAGATTGCGGCATTCGGCAAGCTCAACAAGGAGTTCAACGCGCGCGATGCGATCGTGTTCGGCGCCTCGACCGACTCCGAGTTCGTGCACCTCGCGTGGCGCAAGGACAAGGAAGAACTGCGCGACTTGCCCTTCGCGATGCTCGCCGACCTGAAGCGTGAGCTGACGAGCGCGCTCGGCATACTCGACCCCGAGGCCGGCGTCGCGCAGCGCGCGACCTACATCGTCGATCCCGACGGCGTGATCCGCTTTGCCTACGTGACCGACCTCAACGTGGGCCGCAGCCCCGATGAAGTGCTGCGTGTCCTCGATGCGCTGCAGACGGACGAGCTCTGCCCCTGCAACTGGAAGAAAGGCGAGGACACGCTCAAGGCCGCCTGAGGCCTGTGGCGGCACGCGGTTCGTGCGGAACCGGGTCGGCCAGCGTCCATCCCCCACAGTGCAGACGCTGACGGCCCGGTGACCGCTCCAAGACGGAGAAAGTGCCATGACACTCGATGAACTGCGCGAGCAGATTCCCGACTATGCGAAGGACCTGAAACTGAACCTTGGCTCGGTGCTCGCCACGACCGGCGCGCCGGGCTTGAGCGAGCGCCAGATATGGATGGTCGCGCTTGCGACCGCGATTGCCTCGCGCAACGCCGCGTTCGGCCATCGCATCGAGGCGCTCGCCCGCGCAGTGCTCGATGAGCCCGCGCTCACGGGCGCCAAATCCGCGGCCGCGATCATGGGCATGAACAACATCTACTACCGCTTCACGCACCTCGTCGAGGATGCGGACTACCGCACGATGCCGGCGCGCCTGCGCATGAACGTGATCGGCAACCCCGGCATCGACAAGGTGGACTTCGAACTCATTTCGCTCGCGGTCTCGGCCGTCAACGGCTGCGGCATGTGCGTGAATGCGCACGATGCGGTGCTCAAGAAACACGGCGTGCCGCGCGAGGCGATCCAGAGCGCGGTGCGGATCGGCTCGGTCGTGCACGCGGTCGCGGGCGTGCTCGCCTACGAGGCCGCCGCCTGACGCCGGCCGGCGGCGATATATACTCGGGTGATGCGAAGCCGGGGACAGAAACATGCCGCCGGCGTCGTCGTCGTCCGCGAGACACCCGACGGTCCTAAAGTGCTGCTCTTGCGGGCGTACCGTAACTGGGACCTGCCGAAGGGTCGCCTCGAGGACGGCGAGACGCCGCTCGAGGGCGCGATGCGCGAGGTCCGGGAGGAAACCGGGCTTGCGGATCTCGAGTTCGCGTGGGGCGAGCACTCGGTCGACACCGAACCCTACGCGGGCGGCAAGGTCGTGCGCTTCTACGTCGCGCGCACGCCGGGCGCGACCGTGAGCCTGCCGATCAACCCCGAGATCGGGCGCGCCGAGCACCACGAGTTCCGCTGGATGGCGTTTCCAGGAGCGCTGGCGCTGACGGTGCCGCGCCTGCAGCGCGTGCTGCGCTGGGCGGCCGCGCGGATCGGACTGGAGCTGCCGCCCGTCGCGGGCTAGCCGTCCGCGGCTCAGGCAATCGCGGTGTCCGGTGCAGACTCGTGCGGCGTCGCGTACGGCGTGAGCGCGTCGAAGAGCTCCCCGAGAGTCACGGGCTTGGCGAGGAAGGCGTTCATGCCGACCGCCGCGCAGCGTTCGCGCTCGGTCGCGAAAGCGCCGGCCGTCAGCGCGATGACCGGCACCTGGCGCACGCCGCTGCTGCGCTCCCAGTCGCGGATCGCGCGCGTCGCGTCGAAGCCGTCCATGCGCGGCATCCGGCAGTCCATCAGCACGACGTCGAACATGCCGCCCGCCTCGACGTAGAGCTCGATCGCCTCGCGGCCGTTTCTCGCGAGCGACATGCGACAGCCAAGTTCGCCGAGGAATTCGCGGATGACTTCCTGGTTCACGGGGTAATCCTCGGCGACGAGCACGTTGAGGCCGAGCGCGCCGAGTGCGACGAGGCCGTTCTGCGTCGCGTCGCTGTCGACGGCAATCGGCAGGTCGAGCGCGAAGGAGAAGGTCGCGCCCTGGCCGACGTCGCTCTTGAGCGTGAGCTCGCCGCCCATCAGGCGCACGAGCTTGTCGGAGATCGCGAGCCCAAGCCCCGAGCCGCCGTAGCGGGTCGCGATGTTGGCGTCGGCCTGCACAAAGGGCTCGAAGATCTGTCGCTGCAGCTTCGGCGCGATGCCGATCCCGGTGTCGGCGACACTGAAGGTGGCGCGCAACTGCTCGCGCCGGCCCTGCTGCACGGTGACGGTGAGCGCGATGCGGCCCTGTGCCGTGAACTTGACCGCGTTGCCTAGCAGGTTGACGAGCACCTGGCGCAGCCGCGCGCCGTCGGCGATCAGCCGGGGCGCATTCCCCGGCAGCACCTGCACATCGAGCGTCAGCCCCTTGGAACGCGCGGCTTCGCTGATGAGACCCTGCGCATCGCGAAGCACGCGCTCGAGGTCGGTAGGTGCGGTCACCAGCTCGAAACGGCCGGCGTCCATCTTCGAATAGTCGAGGACGTCGTTGAGAAGGTCGAGGAGGTGGCGCCCCGAGCGCAGGATCGTGTCGGCGAGCCGACGCTGCCGGTCGTCCAGCGAGGTGCGCAGCAAAAGCTCGGTCATGCCGAGCACGCCGTTCATCGGCGTCCTGATCTCGTGGCTCGTGTTGGCGATGAACTGGCCGCGCGCATTGGCGGCCGACAGCGCCAGGTCGCGGGCGCGCTCGAGCTGCCGCTCGATCGACTTCTGGGCGGAGACGTCGGTCTGCACCGCGACGAAATGCGTGACGTTGCCCCCGGCATCCGTGACCGGCTGGATGTCGAGCCGCACCCAGTAGATGCGCCCGCTCTTCGAGTAGTTGAGCACCTGTTCATCGACCGCCGCATGCGCCGCGATCTGCGCGCGAATCCGCGCAATCGTGGTCGCATCCGTACCCGCGCCCTGCAGCACCTCGCCGGGCGAGCGACCGAGGACCTCTTCGGGCTGCCACTCGGTGAGATCGGTGAAGCCCTTGTTGACCCACTCGATGCGGCCGCGTCGATCGGTGATGATGACCGCGTTGCTGGTGCGCTCGGCGACCCAGGACAGCTTGCTGAGCTCGAGCGCCTGGCGCGCGTCGCGCGCCTGGGCGAGGTTGAGCTGCTTGAGCAGCTGCTCGTGCTGCATGAGCGCCCCGCGAAACCGGCGCCACAGCGCAATCGCGCCGACGTTTGCAGAAATTGCTGCTACCGCCGCCAATGCGGTCGTAGGGCCGAGGCCGTAGCGATACCAGAGGGCCATCGCGCCGGCTGCCAGCACGCCGGTGAGCAGGGTGATTGCACCCATCCAGTCAAGCGCCAGTCGCTGTAGCGGACGCGGCGGCGGGAGCGCCCCGTTTTCTTTGTTCGATGTATCGGTCATCAGGTCGGTGTCGGCGCGATACGGCGGGGTCCCTCCCTTGACGGCAGGCGCGGCCAATTCTTTAGCGCGCCAACGCCGCCGGCGCGTTCCGCCGGGTACCATGGCGCCCCCGAATCAGCCTCCGGGCGGCCCCGTTTCCATGACCCGTCAGTCTGAGCGCTCGCGCCGGCTCGCCGGCTTCGCAGCAGCTCTCGGCGCCGTCTGCATCTGGGCCGGCTGGATCCCGATGACGCGCCTCGCCGTCACCGCGCGACTGACGCCGGAAGACGTCGCTGCGATCCGCTTCGGCATGTCGGGCCTGCTGCTGGCGCCGGTGCTGCTGCTGCGCTGGCGCGAAGTGCCGTGGCGGCGCGTATCGATCCTGCTGCCGATCGTCATCGGCGCCGGCGTGCCCTACCAGCTTTTGTTCGGCCACGGGGTCGGGATCGCGAACTCGGGGCAGGCCGCGGTGCTCGGGCCGGGGCTCGTGAGCGCGCTGGTCACGCTGCTCGCAATGATTTTTCTCGGCGAGCGGCCGCGCCGGGCGCAGCTCGTCGGCCTTGGGGTCACGCTCGCGGGCGTGGCCTTCGTCCTCGGTCACGACCTCGCGAACGGTCACACGCGCATCGCGGGCTACGCAATGATCGTGTGTGCGTCCCTGCACTGGGCGGCGTACACGACAGGAAGCCGCGCGCTTGGCCTACATCCCTTCGTGAATGCGGCTGTGGTCGCGGTCGTGAACGGCGTGTTCTACGTGCCCATCTACCTCGCCTGTGGCGGGGCGGCGCGACTCGCAGCGCTGCCCGCGGGCGACCTGTGGCTGCAGGGGCTCTACCAGGGCGTGCTGACGGCGGTACTGGCGCTCGTCGCCTTCGCGTTCGCGGTCGGGCGGCTGGGTGCCGCGAGCGCCGCAAGCGTGATACCGCTGTCGCCGGTGCTGGTGGCGCTGTTCGGCTGGCTACTGCTCGGCGATCGCATCGACACGCCGACCGTCGTCGCGCTCGCTGCCATCGGCCTGGGCGTCCTGATTGCGAACCGACGTCGCGCCGCCGCGGCTACTTCGAGCGGATGACTCCGCAGGCCACGCGCGCGCCGGCGTTTCCGGACGGCTGGGTCGTGAAGTCGTCCGCCCCCGCATGCACGACGACGGCGCGGTCGAGCAGCGAGTTCGGGCCGGCATCGAGGGTCGCGCCCGCCATGTCGAAATCGGCGATCGCCCGACCGTTGGCATTGGCAATGAGGCTCGGCATGTCGCCCGCGTGATGGACAGCCGCCGAAGCGCGACCGTGCGCAACGCCGCCCGGATTGAAGTGACCGCCGGCGCTGAGTGCATCGGGCGCGGAGCAGTCGCCCTTCTCGTGGACGTGGAAGCCGTGTTCGCTGCCGCTGACGAGGCCGTTCACGTCGACGCGCACGTGCACGAAGCCGCTGCGCTGGTGGAGCGTGACAGTGCCGAGGACGGTACTGCCGCTGCGTGACTCGAGCGTGGCGACGGCCCCACCCCCGTGCTGGCGCATCGTGTCGCAACCCGCGGACGAGGCGGCGGCGGCGAGGAGCAGACAGGTCAGGATACGCATGGCGATTGCCTCCCTAAGAGCAACGCAGCCTATTCCGTCCGCGGCGTAGACGCCAGCGCGGCACGATGGGCGGCGAGTTCGCGCCGCAGGCGCCAGACGAGGTAGCCGGCGATGGCGACGTTCACGACCAGCACCAGCACGCGCGTGGGGGTCGTGTGGCGGTGCAGCTCGTAGATCTCGAACGGTATCAGCGAGCTGGTCGCGACGATGGTCAGCACCTCGGCCCACACCAGTCCCATCCACAGGCCCACGCCCTCCACCAAGAAGAGTCCCGCGTACGCAAAGGTCGCAGCCGCGATGAGCTGCATATTGCGCGGGCTGATGCCGCTCAGGAAGGCAATCGCATCGCGCAGCAGGTGCTGCTCGAAGGCGTAGGGCAGCTCGTGCGCGAGCCGGAACAGAAAGTTGGTGACGACCGGATCGTAGAACTTGAGGAGACCGAAGCCGGTCGCGATGACGAACAGCGCCTTCACGAACTTGAAGACCGCGATCACGCGCAGGATCCCGATGGCACGGGTGGGCGGCAGGGAAGGATCGGTCACGGCAGGGAAACCGGGTCGTGGAGGGCGGGCGCGCAGTCTGCCGAGGGAGGGCCTCGGCTGGCAAGCGGCCCCGCCCGCGGGCCCGGCAACGCGGCCGGCGAGTGTATCCCTTCGCGGCCGCTGGACTCAGGCGGGGTTCGGCGCGAGCGGCGCCCGCGCCTCGATCGACGGCGGCAACAGCTTGTACATGACCGGCGTAATGAGGCGAGCCAGCAGGGTGGAGGAAATGAGTCCGCCGATTATGACGACCGCCAGTGGCGAATAGAGGCCGGACCCCTGCAACGCGAGCGGCAAGAGTCCGCCGATCGCGGTGGCCGAGGTGAGCAGGATTGGCAGGAAGCGGATCTCGCCCGCCTTTTCGATGGCCTCGTCGAGCGCCATTCCGTCCGCGCGCAACTGGTTAGTGAAGTCGACCAGAAGGATCGAGTTCTTAATCTCGATGCCGATCAGCGCGATCATGCCGATGATCGAGGTGAACGAAAGCGTATAGCCCGTCGCCAGCAGCGCGAACAAGCCGCCGGTCACGCCAAGCGGTATCACACCGGCGACGATCAGCGTCGAGCGGAAGCTGCCGAACTCGAGCACCAGTACCGCGAGGATGCCGAAAATCGCCACCATCACCGCCGGCAGCAAGCCGCCGAAACTCTCCTGCTGCGCTTCCGCCTCGCCGGCAACCACGAAGCGATAGCCCGGCGGAAATTCGATGTGGCTGACGTTCGCGACTACCGCCGCGGTGACCCGCGCGGTATTGAACCCGGTCAGGGTCTGTGCGGAGACCGTCACCTGGCGCTCGCGGTTGTAGCGGTTGATCGCGTTCGGCGCGGTCACGAAGCGCGGGTTCGCGATCTGCCTGAGCGGCACCTGCCGGCCGCCCAGCGAGCTCACCTCGATCTCATCGAGCGCCGCGATGGTCGGGCGCTCCTTCATCTTGAGCCTGAGCGTGATGTCGTATTCATCGCCGTTCGGCGCGCGAAATTCACCGGCCGAGAGACCGGCGATCGCGAGACGCACGGTGCGGTTGGCCTCGAGTGCGGATACGCCGACGAGCCCCGCCTTCTGCGTGTCGATGCCGAGGTTGAGGTCGGTACGCAGCAGGCGCACGGGATTGTCGACATCGCGCGTGCCGGCGGTGTCCTTGATGACCTTCTCCACCTGCGCCGCGAGCGTCCGCAGGCCGTCGATCTCGGGACCCACGATCCGGATCGCGACGGGCGCGTCGATCGGCGGGCCCTGCTCGAACTGCTTGACGGCAATTCGCGCCGCCGGATATTCGCGAAAGTGTGCGCGCAGCGCATCGAACAGCGCGGGCGTGCGCCGCGGCTCGAACTCCTTGAGCTCGACGAACACCTCGCCGACGTTCGCGGCGCGACCCTGCGGAAAGACGTTGTAGTAGACCTGCGGTGTGCCGTGGCCGAGGTTCGTGTACCAGCGCTTGATCTCCGGATGACGGGCTAGCTCGGCCTCGACATAGCCGAGCGCGCGATCCGTCTCGATGATGCTCGCGCCGTCCGGCGCATCGACGCGCACCAAGAACTGCGGCACGTCCGCCGACGGAAAAAGGCTGAAGCCGATGACGGGCACTGCGGCGACCGCGAGCGCGAACAGCGCGAGCGCCCCGAGCAGCGACCTCAGCGGTCGGGCGAGCGCCCACTTGAGCGCGGGGCCGTAGACCCGGTGAATCGTGTCCATGACCCTGGCAAGTACCGAGTCGGCGATGACATCGAAGCGCTCGATGAGGCGTCGAAGCCGGGCGCGCACCCCGCGCTCCGAGTGCTCGTGTCCGGTTGCAGCTACGCCGCCCCTCAGCATCCGGCTCGCGAGGAAGGGAATGACGGTGAGCGCGACGAACAGCGAGGCCAGGACCGTGTAGAGGATGGATGCGGGCAGCGAACGGATGAACTCACCCGCGCCTTCGGGCAGGAACAGGAGCGGCACGAAGGCCAGCACCAGCGTCGCGGTGCAGCCGAGCACCGCGAGGTAGATCTGGTCGGTCGCCTTGATCGCGGCATCGATCCGGCTGTAGCCGGCGCGGACGTAGCGAGCGATGTTCTCGACGACCACGATCGAATCGTCCACCAGCAACCCAAGGGCAAGTACGAAGCCCGCGATCGAGAGCTGGTTGAGCCCGAAGCCGGTCGCGTACAGCAGCGCGAGCCCGATCGCGAGCGAGAGCGGGACCGAGATCATGACGACACCGGAGGCACGCAGCCCGAGCGGCAGCAGTGTCAGCAGTACGAGGCCAACCGCCAGCGCGAAATCCGCGCCCAGCCGATCAAGTCGGTTGGCTACGTTCGCGGACTGGTCGAAGCCACGTTCGAGGCGGATGTCCGGCGGCAGCGCCCGCTCGAACTCCGTGAGCTTGCCGTAGATGCCGTCGCGCACCTTGAAGATATTGGTGTTGTCCTTCTGGTTCGCGGTGACGAACACCGCCCGCTTGCCGTTGAAGCGGCCGGTATACGCGGATTCTTCCGTATCCCAGCTCACGGCCGCCACGTCGCTCAGCTTCACGATCCGCCCCGCGGCCGAGCCGACCACGGTTGCGGCGATCTCATCGAGCGAGGCATAGCTGCCCGAAGTGCGCAGGTTGTAGCGCCGGAGGCCCACGTCGACCGCGCCGCCCGGGACGCTCAGGCTCTGGCCCTGGATGGACTGCGTGACCTGGCCCAGCGTGACGCCCGCCTGGGCGAGGCGCTCGAGGTCGATCGCGACGCGTACCTCCGGCGTCGGGAACGCCCAGGTCTCGGCGGTGCGCACGCCCTTGACCGTCTCGAAGAGGTCCTTCAGGTGCTCGGCCTGCTCCTTGAGCGTGCGGTAGCTCGCGCTATCGCTCACGAGCGCCATCTCGACGATGTTGACGAGGCCGGGGTTGTTCTTGCGGATGTCGATCTGCGAGATGTCCGCGGGCAGCGTGGTGCGGATGCGGTTGAACTCGCGGATCACCTCGTCCTGCTTCTTCTCCGGGTCCGAGCCGTAGTAGAACTCGACGTGGACCACGGCGATGCCATCGTGCGCGCTGCCGACGATCTTCTTGATGTTGTCGAGCGTATTGACCGCGTCCTCGACGGGCTTGACGACTAGGCGCTCCATGTCCGCGGGGTCGGCGCCCGGCCAGACGAGCGTGATCGTCGTCGCCGGGAACGGGAAGTTCGGATCCTCGGAGCGGGCGATGTTCGAGTAGCTCGCGATACCGAGCGCGATCAGGAGGCCGAACACGACCAGCGTGAACTGCCAGCGCCGGACCGCGAATGCCCAGATGCTCATGCAGGGGCTCCTAGCCGGCCTGCGCCGGCGCGCCGCTGGCATCGGCCGCGATCCGCACCGTTTCGCCGTTCTCGAGGAACGCCGCGCCGTCAATCACGACCTCGGCACCGACCGCAACGCCGTCGAGCACCTCCACCTGGTTGTCCTGGAGCCGGCCGATGCGGATCGCGACGCGGTGCACGACCTTGAGCCTGGGGTCGAACACGAACACGCTGGCCTCGCTGCCGTTCGCCTCGATGAGCGCGCTCACCGGCACGACGCGACCGACCGCGGTGTCCTTCGGGCTCAGGCTCACCCGGGCGACCAGGCCCTGCACGAAGCGCGCGGCACCGGGCTCGACCTGCACCTCGACGGTGAAGGTTCCGGTCGCGGGGTCCGCGCTCGAGGCCATGTTGCTGATGCGTCCCGGGAAGGACTGCCCGGGGAAGGCATCGAAGTCGAGTCGCGCCAGGTCGCCGATCTGGAAGCGCACGATGTCGCGATCGGCGAGACCGATGCGGACAACCCAGCCGCGCGTGCTGCCGCCGACGATGAGCACCGGCTGGCCGGCCTGCACGAGTTCGTTGGGCTCGGCGAGCTTCTTGAGCACGACGCCGTCGGCGGGCGCGACGATGCGCGCGTACGCGGCGTTGAACTCTGCGGTGCGCAGCGTCGCAGCCGCGACGTGCGCCGCGGTGCTGAGGTCCTGTACCTGCTCCTCGGTGGCGACGCCGTCCGCAAACAGCGCCTTGCCGCGCACTAGATCGCGGTCCGCCTTGCCTGCGGCCTGGCGTGCCTGGTCGAGGAGCGCGCCGACCTCGGTCTGCTTCACGAGCGCGAGCACCTGGCCGGTCTTCACGCGCGATCCCTCCTCGACGTGGATCGCCTCGATCACGCCGCCGATCTTGAAGCCGAGCCGCGCCTCGTCCTTGGGGCCCAGCAGCCCGACCGCGCGCACGGCGCCGCTCACGGGGGCGGTCGCCACCGGCGCGACCCGCACCGGCCGGATGAGACTGGTCGCCTCATCGCCCGTCCCGGCGCGCTGGCCGCAGGCGATGAGCACGGTCGCGCCACTGACGGCGAGGACGCTGGCGAGGATGGCGAGGCGGCGGGGTTTCATGGCGGGCTGTCCGGAAGGAGGGCGCGACGACCGGGGCCGACCGCGTATTCGAGGTCGGCGAGGGCGCCGAGCGCGGTGAAGCGCGTGACGTTGAGATTGAGCTCGGCGTCCGTCAACACGCGGCGCGCGTCGACGAATTCCGCCTGGTTGATCTGGCCGAGGTCGCGCTTGCGCGCAGCGATCCGGAACGCGCCCGAGGCCGCCTCGACGCGCTTCGCGGCGGTGCCGAGCGAGGCCTCCGCGACCTTGAAGCCCTGCAGTGCCTGCTGCACCTCGAGCCGGATGCGCTGCTCGGCGAGGCTCTTGCCGATCTCGGCGTTCTCCCGCCGCTCGTGCGCGCTCGCGACACCGGCACGGTCGGAGCCACCGGCAAACAGGTTGAACTTGAGGACCACGGAGGCGAGCAGGTAGCGGTCCTCGCTGGTGAACCCGTAGCCGGGGCCCTGCGTGCCGGCATCGACGGAGAGCGCGAGTTGCGGCTTGTACGCGGCGCGCGCGAGCCGCTCGCTCGCCTGTGCCGCGGCGAGCTCGGCATCGAACTCCTTGAGCTCGAGGCGCCGGTCGAGGGCGGTCGCCGCGAGCCCGTCGTAACCGAAGCCACCGTTGCCGATGCGCGCGACGAGCCCGGTCTTGAGTTCACCGACGTCCGCATCATCGACCGCTGCCAACGGTAACGGCTCACTGAAGCTCACGTTGCGCAGCACGTTCACGTAGCTCTGCGCCAACTGCTCGCCGTTCTCGGCCGCGAGCTTCGACTGCTCCACCTCGAGGACGTCCGCCTCGGCGCGATACACGAGATCGCGGGTGATCTTGCCGTTGCGAAACAGGCTCTCGTTGACGCGACGGTTCTCGCGCGCGAGGTCCAGCGTCGCGACCAGGATCGCGACCTGCGCGCGTGTCTCGAGCCAGCGGTAATAGGCGCTGCGCATGTCGCGCTCGATGCGGCTCGCGAGCGCCCCGCGACCCGCGGTCGCGGCGTCAAAGTCGGCTGTCGCGGCGGCGCGGGCGGGCCCGAGGCGCGCGTCATAGAGCGGCTGGGTCAGCGTGAGCTTCGTGTCCTGCTCGCGGCTGCGCAGGAAGCTGATGTCCTGGTTCTGCACGGTCGGGAACTGCGAAGTGCCCGTCAGGCGGTTGAGCGTCGAGTAGACCGGGTTCAAGAGATCGCCCGCCGGGAAGTCGATCGTGCGGCCGCCGTGCGCAGCGGAATAGCGCGCGTTGAAGTCGAGGACCGGAAGGTAGTGGGCGCGGGCCGCATCGAGCGCGGCGAGGCGTTCACCGACGCCGGTGCCGGCCGCGGCGATTTCGAGGTTGGCGCGCAGCGCCTGGCCGACCAGAGCGTCGACCACCGCGTGGACCGACCCCGCTACTTCCGCGGGCGCATCGCGCTCGGCCGCGCGCGCGGCGGGAATCGCAAAGAGCAGCGCCAGCATCGCGGCGAGCGCCAGGACCGCGGGCAGCTCCCGCAGGTAGTCACGTGTTGAGATGCTAGACATGTGTCACGCCGTAGCCAAAAAAAGGTCAGGCAGGCGTCCGGGGAATCGCCATCTCGTGCACGAGCCCGAAGGCGAACTCGCCGAAATCGGCCGGCGCGATGCCGAGGTGCGCGAGGTCGCTGCCCTTGGCCATCGCGAGCTGGATGATGCCGTGGGTGAAAGCCCACATGGAGACCGCCACCAGCATCGGCGGGCCGATGTCGGAGCGCACGCTGCCATCGGCGATGCCGGTCGTGATCGCGCGCACCACGACCGCGATCGCCTCGTCACCCGCGACGCGGCAGGCACCTTCGTTGGAGCCGGGATCGCTTGCCACCGAGTGCGCCTGGAAGCGCGCGCAGACGTCGAAGTAATGCGGGAATTCGTGTGCGTAGGCCATGTACGCACGGCCGATCGCATGCACCTGGTCGATGCCGCGGACGTGCCGCCCCGCGGCTTCCGTGAAGCGCTCGCGAAGCACCGACATCGCGCGCTGGCCGATCGCGAACAGGAGTTCTTCCTTGTCGCGGAAGTAGACGTACACCAGCGCCCGCGACAACCGGGCTCTCTTGGCGACCTGGTCCATCGTCACCGCTTCCCAGCCCTTGTCGGCGTACAGACGCTCGGCGGCGTCCGCGATTTCGCCGCGACGGCGTTCCTTCTCCTCGACCCGGCGCTCGGCGATGTACGACATGCTTGAACTCTAGAATACTATTGACAAAGTGTCAATTACTAAATGACAGTCTAGATCCGTTGAACATAAGCCGGTTAGTCAATCCGGCAGCGGCGACCGCCCGCGAGGAAATCCCGGATATTCGCGGCGACCTCGTCGATGGCACGTTGCCGGGACTCCTGGGCGGCCCACGCGGTGTGGGGCGTCGCGATCAGGTTCACGAGGTCGGGGGCGAGCAGTGGATTTCCGCTGATGGGCGGCTCCTCGGCGAGCACATCGATGCCCGCGCCGCCGAGCCGGCCCGCGCGCAGCGCCTGCGCGAGCGCGGCCGCGTCGACGAGCGCGCCGCGCGCCGTGTTGATCAGCACCGCGTCCCGCTTCATGCACGCAAGCTCCCGCGCGCCGATGAGGTTGCGCGTGGCCGGGGTGATCGGGCAGTGCAGGGTCAGCACGTCGACGATCGGCAGCAGTTCCTCGAGGTCGACGCGATTGGGCTCGCGCGCGCCGCCCGGCCGGTTGGCGATGACCACCTTCATGCCGAAGGCCGTCGCGACCTCCGCGACCCTGCGCCCGAGCGCGCCGAAGCCGACGATGCCGATCGTGCGCCCGGCGAGCTCGCGCACCGGGAAGTTCAGCATCGTGAACTGCTTGGCCTGCTCCCACGCGCCGGCCTTGAGCGCGCGGTCGTACTCGCGGATGCGGTGCGTGAGCGCGAGCAGCACGGCGAATACGTGCTGCACCACCGAGGGCGTGCAGTATTCGCGGATGTTGCAGACGGCCACGCTGTGCGCGCGTGCCGCTTCGATGTCGACGTTGTTGGTGCCGGTGGCGGTCAGTGCGATGAGCCGCAGGCTGGGCGTCGCGGCGATCAGCTCGCTCGAGAATTCCGTCTTGTTCGCAACCGCGACCGTGCTACCGGACAGGCGCTCGCGCAGCTGCCCAGCGGACGTCGCGTCGTGGATCACGAACTCCGGGAGCGTCGCGCGGATCGGCTCCGGATCCAGGTCGTTGCCTTCGCTGACGCTGCCAAAATCGAGGAAGACGCCGCGCATCAGTCGCGGAAGTTGTTGAACTGCAGCGCGACCTCGAGCTTCTGCTGCCGCAACAGCGCCATCGCTGCCTGCAGCTCGTCGCGGCTCTTGCCCGTCACCCGCACCTTGGTGCCCTGGATCGCACCCTGCACCTTGAGCTTGGAATCCTTGATCGCGCGCTGGATCTTGCGGGCGTTGTCGGCGTCGACGCCCTCGCGCAGGATGACCTTCTGCTTGGCGCGCGCGAGGTTGATCTCCGGGTCCTTGATTTCGAGGCACACGAGGTCGATGCCGCGCTTGGTGAGCTTGAGCTTCACGATGTCGAGCATCTGCTTAAGCTGGAAATCGGCGGGCGCATCGAGGGTCAGCTCGTTCTTCTCGAGCGAAAATGTCGCGTCGCTGCCCTTGAAGTCGAAGCGACCCTCGAGCTCGCGGGTTGCCTGGTCGACCGCGTTGGTCAGCTCGTGGTAGTCGAGCTCGGAGACAACGTCGAAGGATGGCACGCGCGCTCCTAGGCTTCGACCGCCGCCGGGCTCAACTGGCGATAGTAGATCGTCGTCGGGTCGAAGGTGCCCTTGGTCGAGCGCACGAAGCCGGGCACCGTGCCGACCAGCTGGTAGCCCGCGCGGCGACACAGGTGCTCGGCGGGGTCGCCGCTGCGAACGTCGAGAACGAGCAGCGCGATGCCGCGCGCGGCCGCGGGGCCCTCGAGCGCGGTCATCAGCGCGCGGCCGGTGCCGCGGCGCCGGTACTGCGAGTGCACCATCAGCTTCTGCACCTCGCCCCGGTGCCGCGCGTTCTGGCGCGGTGCGAACGCCACCTGCACGGCGCCCGCGCACACGTGGTTGTCCGTTGCGACGAACAGCATCCGCTCGCCGCGGCCGACCGCCTCGAGCACCTGGGTCCAGTAGTTGCGCGCTTCCTTGGTCGTCGGTGGCTCGGTCCAGCCGATCGACGAACCGCCGGCCACGGAGTCCTGCAGCAGCTCCACGAGTTCGCTGAAGAGCTCGAGGCTCGGTGGTGAAGTGAGTTCGCTAATCTGCAACATCGCTTTGCTCCTAGCCGCGATCGTGCTCCGCGAGCAGCGACTCGACGAGCCCGGTGAATTCCTGCCGATATTCTTCGTAGTACCTGCCGGTGGCCGGCCCCGAGAAGCCGGAGTGTACATTGCGCAGCACGCCTTTCCGGTCGAGTACCAGCGTCGTCGGGAACGCGAACACCTTGCCGAGGCGCGGCAGCTTGCGCGTCGCCTCGTCCTTGTCCGAAACCCCGGCGATCAGCACCGGCCAGTCGATTCCGAACTCCTCGACGAAGCGGCGATTGGCCGCGACGGCGGAGGGGAAGTCGCCAAAGTACTCAAACTGCAGGTAGACGATTTCGAGGCCCTGGCCGTGGAGCTCGCGATAGAGGGGTGCGAGAAAGGCGGCCTCGTCGTGACAGTTCGGGCACCAGCTGCCGCCCAGCGCGACGATGACGACCTTGTCCTTGAACCTGGCATCCGGGAACGCCACCGTCCGGCCGTCGAGGTCGGGGAAGCTGAATGCGAACGGCACGTCGCGGGCGTTCTCCGCGGCGGCAACGGCGGGGTCGCTCAGCGATGCGCCTTCCTCGCGATGCGCGACAAATCTTTGCTCCGACCAGCTTCCGGACCAGAAGCCTCCGGCGAGTGTGCCATCGGCCAGCAACTTCGCGCGATAGAGAAACGCCATGCCGCCGTCGAAGCGCGACAGCGAGAGCCCGTCCTCGCCGACGTCGCCCTCCAGGAAGCGATGGTCACCGGTCGGATCGAGGACCGTGCCGGTGACGTGCGCGCCCTGCTGCTCGAGCTCAGCAATCGCGGGCGCCGAGGCGCCGTCCTTGCCCGTGAACGTGACCGCCCAGCGGCCGGCAACGTCCGCGGGCTTCGCCACCGGTTCCGCCGAGAACCGGTAGTGGCGGCCGGCGACCGCTCTGAACGGCAATCGTACCTCGCGGCCGCCGCGCCGGACCATGACTGCGTAGCCGCTGTAGCCGCCCGCATCGGGCGACGCCTCGATCCGATTCTCGTAGCCCGGGAATCGCAGCACGAAGTGTCCGGGGCGGTCGTCGAGCTCGGTCGCGTGGATCGATTCGGCACCGTTGTGCACGTAGACGCTCTTGTGGCCGCGTTCCTCGACGACCTCGAAAGCGAACGGCAGCTCGCCGCCCGGGAGCGTTAGCGTCGCCCGGTAGTCGCCGGGCAGAAGGAGCGCCTTCGAGACCGCCGGATGCGGCGACCGCCCGCACGCCGACACCACCAGGCAAACGGCGAACGCGGCGCTGCAGAGTCGTCCGGCAGTAGCTTCCATCTCGCACGATCCTCGGCGTCGGCGCTCAGCGGACCGGAAGCTCGACATCGGCGAACAGGGCCGCGAGTTCCTCGCCCGAGCCCGCGCGGATGGCCTGGTCGACGAGGCGCCGGTTGAGGTGCGGGGCGAACGCCTTCATGAATTCGTACATATAGCCGCGCAGCAACCTGCCGCGGCGGAACCCGATCCACGTGACGTGCGGGGCAAACAGGTGCGAGGCGTCGAGCGCCACCAGGTCCTCGTCCTCGCGGGGGTCGATCGCCATGCTGGCGACGATGCCGACACCGAGACCGAGGCGCACGTAGGTCTTGATGATGTCCGCATCGCTCGCCGTCAACGCCACATTGAGCTTGAGGCCGGCACTCTCGAAGAGCGCGGGCAGCGAGGAACGGCCGCCGAAGCTGAACGTGTAGGTCACGATCGGGAAGCGCGCGAGCGCCTTCAGGCTCACGTCCTTCTCGGTCGCGAGAGCGTGGCCACGCGGCACCACGATGCGACGCTGCCAGCGGTAGCACGGCAGCAGGACGAGGCCCGGGAACAGCGGATCCGCGCCGGTCGCGATCGCAAAGTCGATGCGATCGACCTTGGCGAGTTCGGCGATCTGCTCCGAGGTCCCCTGGTGCAGGTGCAGGTCGACCTCCGGGTAGTCGCCGCGAAAGCGCTGCACGATCGGCGGCAGCACGTAGCGCGCCTGCGTGTGCGTCGTGCCGATCGACAGCGATCCGGTGCGGTCGTCCTTGAGGTCGGCGGAGAGACGCCGGATGTTCTGCGCCTCCTCGAGGATGCGCAGCGCCCGGTCCACTACCTGCTGGCCGGCGGCGGTGACGCTCACGAGGTTGCGCCCGTCGCGCTCGAACAGCGGAAACCCCAGTTCATCCTCGAGCAGCTTCAGCTGCTTGCTGACGCCCGGCTGCGAGGTGTGCAGCTTGCGCGCGGCCGTCGTGATGTTGAGCCCGTTCTGGACGACGGCGGTGAGGTAGCGGAGCTGGTGGAGTTTCATGTTGTGCGCCGGTGCGCGTGCGGGCCTGATGCGGGGCTTGAGGGTGCGTCCGGAGCGGCAAATCGTCGCTCCCGGACTCGCTATGTTGGCCAGTACCGTCGGCGAGGGCAAGGCCCCGATTGCGTTGCCGTGTCCTCAGCGGTAGCCGCGCGCCTGGAGCGAAAAGAGCCGTGCGTAGCGGCCGTCGAGCCGCATCAGCTCCTCGTGCGAGCCGCATTCGGCGATCCGGCCGCCCTCGAGCACCGCGATCCGGTCCGCCATGCGCACGGTGGAGAAGCGATGCGAAATCAGGATCGTCATCCGACCGCGGGTCAGCGTGCGGAAGTGCTCGAATACCTCGCTCTCCGCGGCGGCGTCCATGGCCGCCGTCGGCTCGTCGAGCACCAGCACGTCGGCGCGCGAGCGCATGAACGCACGCGACAGCGCGATCTTTTGCCATTGCCCGCCCGACAGCTCGCGGCCGCCCTTGAACCATTTGCCGAGCTGCGTGTCGTAGCCGGCAGGCAGCTCGCGGATGAAAGGATCCGCAAGCCCCTTTTCGGCGGCGTCGATCCAGCGCTCGCGCTCATCGAAATGCGCGACATCACCGGCGCCGACGTTCTCCCCGACCGGGAGCTGGTAGCGCGCGAAGTCCTGGAAGATGACGCCGATGCGCTCGCGCAGCGTCGCCTCGTCCCATTCCTCGAGATCCTGTCCCTCGAAGACGATGCGTCCCTCGGTCGGGTGATAGAGGCGCGTGAGCAGCTTGATGAGCGTCGTCTTGCCCGACCCGTTCTCGCCCACGAGCGCGAGGCTCTCGCCGGGCCTGAGTGCGAGGTCGACGCCGTAGAGCGCGGGCGAGTCGGCGCCGGGGTAGCTGAAGGACACCTTCTCGAAGCGGATGCCGTCGGCGGGAGAGGGCCCATGCTTTACCGCGCCGCGCGGGCTCGCGACCTCCTGCTCGAGGTACTCGTACAGGTTCGATAGATAGAGGTTGTCCTCATACAGGCCACCGACCGCCGACAGCGCGGAGGACAGCGCGCTCTGCCCCTGGCGGAAGAGCGCAAGGTACATCGTCATCTGGCCGAGCGTGATCACGCCACGCGCCGCCGATACAGCGATCCACGCGTAGGCGCCATAGAGACTGAGCGTTGCGACCAGCCCGAGTGCAAAGCCCCACGCATCGCGCCGCAGCGTTAGCGCGCGGTCCTCGAGGTAGAGCTTCTCGTAGATGTCGCGATAGCGGCCGAGCAGCAGCGGCCCGATCCCGAACAGCTTCACTTCCTTTGCATGGTCCTCGCGCGCGAGCACGGTCTCGAGGTAGGACTGCATGCGCGTCTCGGGCGAACGCCAGCGGAACAGCCGGAACGCATCGCCCGAGAACTTCGCCTCGGCGAAGAACGCGGGCAGTCCGGCGAGCGCGAGTATCAGCACCGCAGCCGGCGAAAACTGCACGAGGATCGCGCCGAAGCTCGCGAGCGAGACGGCGTTCTGCACGAGGCCGAAGGTGCGCATCACGAGCGACAGCGGCCGGCTCGATGCTTCGCGCCGTGCACGCGACAGCTTGTCGTAGAACTCCGAGTCCTCGAACTGCTCGAGCCCGAGGGTGAGCGCCTTCTCGAGGATCATCACGTTCACGCGCTGCCCGAGCTGTGCGCGCAGCAGCGACTGGCAGGTCGATAGTCCGCGCTGCGTCGCCGCCAGCATCGCGACCAGCAGCGCCTCGAGACCCACGAACACGTACACCGGGCGGAAGACGGCGCTGCCGCTCGCGGGGTAGGTGCGCATCGCGCCGATCACCGCATCGACGATGTGGGCGCCGATCCACGCGACGCCAGCCGGCAGCACGCCCGCGATAATCGTGAGGATGCCGAGCGCTATGCACAGCGTCGGGCTCGTCGTATAGGCCAGTTCCACGGCGTGCCGGCCGTAGCGGAAGATGTTTCCGATCGGTGGTCGCGCGGCCGACGCTGCCGTGGCCGGCGGCGGCTGCCAGGAACGGAGCAGTTCCTTCAGATTCAAAAATGGACTCCGCGAGTGGCCGGATGGCGGGCCGGCGCTCATTATAGGGGCGCACCGCCGGTCGCACGGACAGCTCGGCCTGCCGCGCGCGGGCGCGCGGCGGCGCAGCGGCCGTGCTAGCGTCAGCGCTATCCGGAATCCGGCCCGCAAGGAGTCGTGATGGAAGCCACTTCGAGCCCAGGCATGGGAGCGCCGTCGGCCGTTATACCGACCGCGGAAGAACGCCAGTGGGCGATGTTCTGCCACGTGAGTGCGATGCTGCTCTACTGCACCGTGATCGGCGGCTTCATCGGCCCGCTGGTCATCTGGCTGGTGAAGCGCGACGCTATGCCCTTCGTCGACGACCAGGGTCGCGAGACGCTTAATTTCCAGATCACGATCCTGCTCGCGCTCGTCGGCGCCGGCATCCTGATGATCGTGGTGATCGGGATCCCGATTTTCTTCGGGTTGCTGCTCTTCCACTTCATCGCGACGATCGTCGCGGCGGTGAAGTCGAGCGAAGGCGTCCTCTATCGCTACCCGTTCTGCTGGCGCGTGATCCGCTGACGCGGGCCGTAGTAGTCCGGATAGTCGGCGCTGAGTCCCTTGAAACGGCGGTGGATCCACCAGTACTGCTCCGGCATGCGCCGCACCTGCTCCTCGATGCAGGCGTTGTAGCGCAGCGTGTCCGCCACCGGATCGGCTCCTGGCCAGTCCACGAACGGTGGGTGGACCCGGACCCGCCAGCCCTGCGTTCCCGGCAGACGCTCCGATGAGAAGTACAGGACCGCGGCGCCCGTCATCGCGGCCAGGCGCGAGGTGAAGACGTTGGTCGCCGCCGGATGGCCGAAGAACGGCACCATCATCGCGCCCTTCTTCCGGTAGCTCTGGTCGCTCGCGTACCAGACGATTTCGTTGCGGCGCAGCGCACCGATCATCGCGCGCACGTCGTCGCGCTGGATCGCCTTGCGTGCCTGGCGACCGAAGCTGCCGCCGGACACGTGCGCGAGCAGCTCGTTCTTGAGCGGCCGGTACAGCACGTTGATCGGAACGCGGTTATTGAGGATGCGCGCGCCGATCTGCAGCGTCGTGAAGTGCGCGGTCAGGATGATCGCGCCACGACCGCCGGCGAGCGCGGTCGCCAGGTGCTCGAGCCCCTCGATCTGCGAGAGCGCGTCGATCCGCGCGTCCTTGCTCCACCAGGTCATCGCGGATTCGAGCGCGCAGACGCCGAGACTTTCAAAGTGCCGCTTCAGAAGCACCTCGCGGGCCTCGGCATTGAGCTCGGGGAGGCAAAGCTCGATGTTGCGGCGGGCGATCCGCGCGTAGGGCAGTGGCAGCCAGCGGGTGAAGTGCCCGAGGCCACGGCCGATGGCGAGCAGGGCCGGGAACGGCAGCAGCTCGACGAGCCGCAGGAAACCGACTCCGATCCAGGTCGCCCAATAGCGAGGCCCTAGAAAGCGCGCTGGCATCGAGATCCTGCGTTTCGGCTCTGCCGGGAAAGTCGCGACCCTAGCACGTCCGGACGGCCCGACGAGGCGGTCGGCGGGACCGCTTGACCCGTTTTCGGGCCTCGCGCCATACTCGGGCCATGATTGTGTCCCGTACCAACCTGACCGCAACGACCGCCGCGCAGAGCAGCGGCTGGTGGTGGCGCCCCTCCATGGAGTGGGCGTGTGGGGTACCGGCTTAGCCAACTGATTCTGGACCCGACCACGAACCCATCTCCGACCAGCGCCGGGGGTGGGTTTTTTGTCGTCCGCTCCCCGGTATCCCCGACGAGGAGCCTATGCAACCGCCCTTCGATATCCCCGCGGACCTTGATACGCCCGTCTCGGCGTATCTCAAGCTGCGTCCGTTCAAGCCGCGCTTTCTGCTGGAAAGCGTGGAGGGGGGCGAGCGTCTCGCGCGCTATTCGTTCATCGGTTTCGGCGACTGCCTGGAAGTCCGCCTCGACCAGGCGGGACTGCACGTGCGCGCGGCCGGCGAGGCGCGCTCGACGCGGCCGCGGCCCGCGGACCGGCAGGCGCTCCTCGGTGCGCTGCGCGCGGAGCTCGCCCGCGCACCGCGGCCGCTTCCCGAGATGCCCGGCATACCCTTGGCCGGCGGGCTGGTAGGCGCCGCTTCCTACGACCTGGTTCGCTATTTCGAGCGCGTTCCGAGCCGCCTGGCGGCCGAACCCGAGGTGCCGGAGGCCTGCTACCTCGCGCCGCGCTCCTTCCTAATCTTCGATCACGTCACGCGCGGCATTGCGCTCCTGCACGCGGGGCCCGACTCCGAGCGCGCCGACCTGCGCCGGGAAATCGTCCGCGCGCTGCGCGGGGGCCTGTCGAGCGGACGGCCGCCGGCGCGCCTTGGCCCCGCGACACCCAGCCTCTCGCGCGGCGCCTACATCGACGGCGTCAGGCGCGCACAGGAATACATCGCCGCCGGCGATGCCTACCAGCTGGTGCTGTCCTCGCGCTTCGACGGCGAGTGCGAGCTCGACGCCTTCGAGGCCTATCGCGCGCTCAGGCTGATCAACCCCTCGCCCTACATGATCTATTGCGAGCTCGGCGACCAGACCCTGGTCGGCTCATCGCCCGAGGCGCTCGTGAAGCTGAACGGCGGCCACGCGCAGCTGCGGCCGATTGCCGGCACGCGCGCGCGCGGTGCAAGCCATGCCGAGGATCTCGCGCTCGAGCGCGACCTGCTGGCGGACGCCAAGGAGCACGCCGAGCACGTCATGCTCGTCGACCTCGCGCGCAACGATCTCGGGCGCGTTGCCGTCGCGGGCAGCATCCGCGTCGATCCGTTTCGCATCGTCGAGCGCTACAGCCACGTCATGCACATGGTCAGCGGCGTCGGCGGGACGCTGGCGCCGGGCGCGGATGCCTTCGACCTGTTCGCCGCTGCATTCCCCGCCGGCACGCTGGTCGGCGCGCCCAAGGTGCGCGCGATGCAGATTATCGAGGAGCTCGAGCCCGTGCGGCGCGGTTTCTACGGCGGCACCTACGGCTACTTCGGTCACGGCGGTGATATGGACCACGCGATCACGATCCGCACGCTCAATTTCCACGAGGGGCGCTACCGCTACCAGGCCGGCGCCGGCATCGTTGCCGACAGCGTGCCCGAGAGCGAGCACGACGAGGTGCTCGCGAAGAGCGCGGTGCTCCGGCGTGCGCTGGCGCTCGCCAAAGAAGGCCTGTGACATGAAAGCGCAAGCGCCGCGTCTGCTGCTGATCGACAACTACGACTCGTTCACCTACAACCTCGTGCAGGCATTCCTCGTGCTCGGCGCGGAGGTGCTCGTGCACCGCAACGATGAGATCAGCGTGGAGGCGGCGCAGGCCCTCGGCGCGACGCACCTGTGCATCTCGCCCGGGCCCGGCACGCCGGCCGATGCCGGCGTCTCGATGCGCATGATCGAAAGCTTTGCGGGGCGCATCCCGGTCTTCGGTGTCTGCCTCGGTCACCAGTCGATCGCCGCGGTGTTCGGCGGCAAGGTGGTCCGCAACTGGCGCCTCATGCACGGCAAGACCTCGCGCATCGAGCACGATGCCGCCGGCGTGTTCGCGGGACTCGAACCCGCGCTCGAGGTCGGCCGCTATCACTCGCTGGTCGCGGAACCCGGCTCCCTGCCGCCCGAGCTCGTGGTGAGCGCGCGTACGGCGGAAGGCGAGATCATGGGCATGCGCCATCGATCGCTCGCGGTCGAGGGCGTTCAGTTCCACCCCGAGAGCGTGCTGACGCCCGACGGCCCAGCGCTCATGCGAAATTTCCTCGGCATGTCGGCCGGCGCACGCCCGACGGGCGGTGCCGAGTGAGCAACCCGATGCAGGCACTGCGCGGCACGCTCGAGCGCCTCCTCGAGCGCCAGTCGCTGACCGAGCAGGCGGCCTGCGAGTTGCTCATCGCGCTCACCGACGGGGCACTCGCGCCCGCCTTCGCAGGCGCGCTGCTCGCGGCGCTGCGCTCGAAGGGCGTGACGGCGGACGAGCTGCGCGGTTTTGCGCGCGGCATGCGCGGGCTCGCGCGGCGGCCGCGGCTTCCCGACGTCGGCCCGACCGTCGACGTGGTCGGCACGGGAGGGGATGCGTCGCATACCTTCAACCTGTCGACCGGCGCGGCGCTGCTTGCGGTCGCGGCCGGCGCGCGCGTGACCAAGCATGGCAACCGCTCGGTCTCGAGCCGCTCGGGGAGCGCGGATCTTCTCGAGGCGGTCGGGCTCGCGATACCACTCGATGAGGATGCCGCCGGCGCCTGCCTGGCGGCGACCGGATTTACGTTCCTGTTCGCGCCGCACTACCACCCGGCGATGAAGGCGGTTGCGCCGGTGCGCGCGGCGCTCGGCATCCGCACGGTGTTCAACCTGCTGGGGCCGCTCACCAACCCCGCGGAGCCTCCGTACCACGTCATCGGCGCGTTCAGCCGCGAGGCGGCGCGCCTGATCGCAGACGCGCTGGCCGGTACCTCGATGCGTCGTGCATTCGTGCTGCACGGCGAGCCCGGCTGGGACGAGCCGACCCCGGCAGGCCCCTTCCTGCTCTATGACGTGACGCCCGGGAGCGTCCGCGAGAGCGTGCGCAGCGCCGCCGACTACGGCCTGCCTGCGTGCCTGCCCGAGCAGCTGAAGGGCGGCGATGCGAGCTACAACGCGAGCTGCCTGCGCGCCGTGTTCGACGGCTCCGACCGCGGCCCGCACCGCGATGCGCTCGTGATGGGCGCGGCGCTCGCGCTCGAGGTGACGGGGCTTGCAGGCACGGCGCGGGACGGCGCGCTCCGCGCCGCGGCCGCGATCGACGACGGTTCCGCACGCCAGGTCGTGGACGCACTCGCCACGTTCTCGCGGAGCCGCGCATGAGCGCGACCGGCACCGGCGACTTTCTCGACACCATGGCGCGATCATCACGCGCGCGCGTGAGCGGCGCGCGCGCGCGCGAGTCCGACGCCGCGCTCGCGGTCCGCGCCGCGACGGCGGCGAGGGCGCCACGACTCAAGCTCGATGCGAGTGGCTTCGACCTCATCGCCGAGTTGAAGCTGCGCTCGCCGGCGCAGGGCGTGCTCTCGGCCTCCGATGGCGATCTCGCCGAGCGCGTGACCGGCTATGCGCGTGGCGGTGCGGCGGTCGTTTCGGTGCTCACGGAACCCGAGCACTTCGCCGGTTCACTCGCCCACCTCGAACGCGCGAGCGCGCTGCTCGCACCGCTCGGCGTCCCGGCCATGCGCAAGGATTTCCTCGTCGATTCCTACCAGCTTCTAGAAGCGCGCGCCGCGGGTGCCGGCGGCGTGCTCCTGATCGTGCGTATGCTGCCGCGCGCGCGCCTCGAGGAACTGCTGGCGGCGGCGGTCGAACTCGGGCTGTTCGTGCTGCTCGAGGCTTTTGATGAAGCGGATATCGAGAGCGCGACTGGGCTCGCGCGCGGCTGGCGCGGCGCGCCGGGCGAGTGCCTGATCGGCATTAACAGCCGCGACCTCAAGACACTGCAGGTGGTTCCCGAGCGCCTCGAGGCGCTGGCCGCGCGGCTGCCCGCCGATTTCCCGCGTGTCGCCGAGAGCGGGCTCGCCGCGGCGCCCGACGCGGCAAGGCTCGCGGCCAGGGGCTTCACGCTCGCGCTCGTTGGCTCCGCGCTTATGTCGGCGCCCGAGCCCGAGGCGCTCGTACGGGAGATGATCCGCGCCGGCCGGGGGGCGGCGTCGCGATGAGCTTCCTCATCAAGGTCTGCGGCCTCAGCTCGGAAGCGGCGCTCGCGGCGGCGCTCGATGCCGGTGCCGACGCCGTAGGCTTCGTGTTCCACGCAGCCTCGCCGCGCAACCTGAGCCCGCAGCACGCGGCGGTGCTTGGCGCGCGCGTGCCGCGCGGCGTGCTCAAGGTCGCGGTGACGCTGCATCCCTCGCAGGCACTCGTCGACTCGATTCTCGCCGCGCTCGCGCCGGATCTTCTGCAGACGGATGCGGCAGACATCGCAGCGCTGCGCTTGCCGGCCAGCCTCGCGACGCTGCCGGTGCTGCGTTCGGGTCTGAACCCGCCTTCGCCCATGCCCGCGCGGTGCCTCTACGAAAGCGCCGCGAGCGGCAGCGGTCGCCAGGCGGACTGGCGCGCGGCGCGCGCGCTCGCGACAGGCAGCCAGCTCATTCTCGCGGGCGGCTTGACCGCGGCGAACGTCGCCGCGGCGATCGCGGCCGTCGGGCCTGCGGGTGTCGACGTGTCGAGCGGCGTCGAGTCGGCGCCCGGCATCAAGGACGTCGGGATGATTCATGCGTTCGTCGCCACCGCACGTGCGGCGGCAACTCTCACAGCAGGAATTCGGGAGTCGGTGCGATGACAACAGCAATGGCGGCAGGCGAGGCGGCGACCCTTTTGAAGCACGAAGTCGCAGGCGATTTTCCCGACGCGCGCGGCCGCTACGGCCCCTTCGGCGGGCGCTACGTGCCGGAGACCGTCGTGCCGGCACTCGAGCGGCTTGAAGCGGGCATCGGGCGCTGGCTCAAGGACCCGGAGTTCGCCGCGGAGCTCAACGACCAGCTCAGCACGTGGGTCGGGCGGCCGACGCCGCTCAGCTACGCCGCCGCGTTGTCGCGGCGCTGGGGCGCGCGCGTGTTCTTGAAGCGCGAGGATCTCGCGCACACGGGCGCGCACAAGATCAACAACGCGATCGGGCAGGCGCTGCTCGCCAAGCGCCTGGGCGCGAAGCGCATCGTCGCCGAGACGGGCGCGGGTCAGCACGGCGTCGCGTGTGCCGCGGCCTCGGCGCGCCTCGGCCTGCCCTGCACGGTCTACATGGGCGCCATCGACTGCGAACGGCAGGCACCGAACGTCGGGCGCATGAAGCTGCTCGGCACGACGGTGGTTCCGGTCACGGGCGGCGACCAGACGCTGCGCGCCGCGATCGACGAGGCGATGCGGGACTGGGTCTCCGATCCCACCGACACCTACTACCTGCTCGGCTCGGTCGTCGGTCCCCACCCGTACCCGTACCTGGTGCGCGAGCTGCAGTCGGTGATCGGCCGCGAGGCGCGCGCGCAGATGATTCGCCAGGCCGGTGGCATGCCGGACGCTGTCTTCGCCTGCGTCGGCGGCGGCTCGAACTCGATCGGCATGTTCTATCCGTTCGTCGCAGATAGCGGCGTACGCCTCGTCGGCGTCGAGGCGGGCGGACGCGGTCCTGCGCTCGGCGACAACGCGGCGACACTGTCGCTCGGCAGCCCCGGCGTCCTACAGGGCAGCTTCTCGATTCTGCTGCAGGATGCCGACGGCCAGATCCAGGAGACGCATTCGGTGTCGGCGGGCCTCGACTACCCGGGCGTCGGTCCCGAGCACGCGCTGCTGCAGCGCGCGCAGCGCGTCGACTACGAGTACGCGATGGACGATGAGGCGCTCGCGGCACTCGCCGAGTGCTGCGAGGCGGAGGGCATCCTGCTCGCGATCGAGACCGCGCATGCGTTCAGCGGCGCGCGGCGCTGGGCCAAGGCGCACCCGGGCAGCACGATCCTGATCTGCGTCTCCGGCCGCGGTGACAAGGACATGCCGACGCTGCAGAAGACGCTGCTCAAGGGGAAACTGTGATGGCGGGCGCGAGTGCGGCCGCCGCGACCGGCCACGAGACGATCGGAGCCGCGATCCGCGGCGCGCGCGCGCGCGGCGGTCCGGCGCTCGTTGCGTACCTGACGGCCGGATTCCCGCGCAAGGAGCAGTTTGCCGCGGACGTGATGCGGGTCGCCGCCGCGGCCGACGTGCTCGAGATCGGCGTGCCCTTCACCGACCCCATGGCCGACGGCATGACGATCCAGCGCGCGAGCCACGCCGCGCTCGCGCAGGGCGTCTCGCTGCGCTGGATCCTCGATGAGCTCAGCGCGCTGTCGCCGCGTCCGGTCGCGCCGTTGCTGCTGATGAGTTACTTGAATCCGCTCCTCGCGTTCGGGCTTGACAGGCTGCCGGGCGCCGCGCGTGCCGCCGGCGTCAGCGGCTTCATCGTGCCGGACCTGCCGTTCGAGGAGTCCGCGGATCTCAAGCACGCACTCGCGGCGGCGGGGGTCGGCCTCGTGCAGATGGTGACCCCGGTGACTCCGCGGGCGCGCCTTGCAATGCTGTGCGCCCAGGGCGCGGGGTTCATCTACGCGGTCACGATGACCGGCACCACCGGCAAGAGCGTGGTCGTGCCCGATGCGGTGCTCGCGTACTTGTCGGGACTGCGCGCGCTCGCGAAGATCCCGGTGTGCGCGGGCTTCGGGATCCGCAGCCGCGAGCATGTCGAGAGGCTCGCTGCGCACGTCGATGGCGTCGTCGTCGGCTCGGCGCTCGTCGAGGTGCTCGAGCGCGGCGGCGATCCCGTCGCCTTTCTCGAGGGGCTGAGGGTCGGACGGTAGCGCAAGGGGGAGTCGGTCGTGCACAAGAGCAAGCTTTCGGGATTCATCATCGATTGCCAGACCCGGGATCTTGCCGGGGCCGCCCGCTTCTGGGGCGGTGCGCTCGGCATGCCGGCCGAGCCGCTGGCGGGGCAGGAAGGGCAGACCTATATGCGCCTCCGGGACCCGAACGGTGCCATTGATGCCGAAGTGCAGATCGTCGACCACCCGAGCCGCGTCCACCTCGACATCGAGACCGACGACATCGAGGCGGAGGTTCGCCGCCTCGAGGCGCTCGGCGCGACGCGTGTCGGGCCGGTCCGCACCTGGGTCGTGATGCAGGCCCCGACCGGCCAGCGATTCTGCGTGGTGCGTGCCTTTTCCGCCGCGTTCGCGACGACCGCGACCACCTGGCCCTAGCGTGACAACCCCGTCCGGGCGCGCGACACTTTGCGCATGCCCGGCAGCCCACACAGCTCCCTTGGGACGGGGGCCTCCGCGAGGACGGCGCACCGCGCGCTGCTATGCTCGCCCGCTACCCCGACCACCCCGCGAGGCGCGCGTGCCTGCATCGAGATTCGGCGCCCGCTGGACGGCGGCCGGCGCTAGCGCTTGGGCGCCCGCCAGTCGCGCGCAACGCGCATCGTGGCGACCGCGCTCGCGGCTGTCGCCGCACTGCCACTGAGCGGCTGCGCCACGTACCGGCTCAACGTTCCCCGTCCCGCCAGCTACGCGGTACCCGCGAATGCGGATACCGCGATCGGTCGCGCGCTCAAGCCCGAGCTCGACGCGCACCCGGGAGAGTCGGCGTTCTCGCTGCTGCAGTACGGTGCACTCGCGTTCCTGTCACGCGCCGCCCTCGCCGACCTCGCGGAGCGTTCGCTCGACGTCCAGTACTACATCTACGAGGCCGACGAGTCCGGCCTCGTGCTCGCCGACCGGCTGCTCGCAGCGGCGCGACGCGGCGTACGCGTGCGCCTGCTGGTCGATGACAGCAACCTCGTGCGCAGCGAAGACCGCCTCGCGACCCTTGCCGGCCAGCCGAACTTCGAGATCCGGGTCTTCAATCCCTATCGCAATCGCGTCCGCTGGATGCGGCCGCTCGAGTTCGTGACCAGCTTCGGGCGCGTGCAGCGGCGCATGCACAACAAGATCTTCGCGGTCGACGGCCAGCTCGCGGTGATCGGCGGGCGCAACATCGGCGACAACTACTTCGACCTGCACAAGGGCGTCAACTTCAGCGACCTCGAGTTGCTGGCGGCCGGCCCTGTCGCTCACGACGCGGTGGCGAGCTTCGATGACTACTGGAACAGCGCCTGGGCGGTGCCCATCGAAGCGTTTCTGAAGCGCATGCCGACGGCGGCCGAAGCCGATGTCGTGGCCGACGAATTCGCAGCGCAAGCGAGCGCCAATAACGACGTGCGCGAGAGCTACGGGCCGGTGCTCGCCGACATGCGCGAGCTGGTGCTCGGCTCCAAGTTCGAGTACTGGGGCCCGGCCGAACTCGTCGCCGATCCGCCCGAGAAGATCGACGAGAGCCGGCGCACGCCCTCGCCGCTGCTGACGCGGGTCTACGGCCTGTGGCGCGCGGCGCGCTCGGAGGTGCTGGTCGAGTCGGCCTACCTCGTGCCGCTGCGCGCGGGCGCGGATCTCATCGCCGAACGCGCCCGTGCCGGCGTCCGGGTTGCGCTGCTCACGAACTCGCTCGCCTCAACCGACGTCGTGCCGGTGCACGCGGGCTATGCGAAGCGTCGTCGCGAGCTGCTTGCCGCCGGCGTCGAGCTCTACGAGTTCCAGGCAGAGGCGCGCCAGCGACCGGGCGAGCGCCGCTACTTCCGGCGCATGGGCGGGGGCGCGGCGCTGCACTCGAAGGTGATGGTCATCGACCGTTCGCTGACCTGGGTCGGCAGCTTCAACATCGATCCGCGCTCGGCACTGATCAACACCGAGCTCGCGGTGCTCGTGAAAAGTCCGGCGCTCGCCGCCGCCACGGCCGCGCTGGTCGAGACGGATCTCGCGCCGGATCGCGCCTGGCGACTGTCGGTCGAGCCCGCGGGCTCGCGCACCGGGCGCATGGTCTGGACGGGGGAGCGCGACGACGAGCTTGTGCACCTGCACGGCGAGCCGGGCGCCACGCGCTGGCAGCGCTTCGTCGCCGGCGCTATGCGCTGGATCCCGGGGCTCGACCGGTTTCTGTAGCTGCCTTGCCCGCGATCACGAAGCTGTTGCGTCCCGCCGCCTTGGCCGCATAGAGCGCATCGTCCGCGCGTTTCATCAGCGCGGCCAGCGAGGTGCTTGCGAGCGGCGCCTCGATAGCGGCGCCCACGCTGATCGTGACGATGCCGCGGGCTGTCGTCACGTGCGGCACGCGCAGCAGCTCGACCGAGCTCACCAGCGCGCGAGCAACACTCTCGGCGTGCTCGCGATTGGCGCCGTAGAGCACCGCGAC
>JANXZZ010000293.1 GCA_025355245.1 Pseudomonadota bacterium
TGCGACATCATCGCCGAGGGCATCGTCGCGGCCGTGAAGACCGTCGGCGTCTCGGTGCCGGTCATCGTCAGGCTCGAGGCGCACGGCCTTGGTCGCGGCATCCGTGAGATCGCTCGCGGCGGTGATCGCAAGCCCGCTCGCCGCGAGCTGGCGCCGCGCGACATCAGCGTTCGTACCCTCGAGCCTGACGACGACCGGGACCGACACGCCGACGGTCTTGACGGCGGCGACGATGCCCTCGGCGATGATGTCGCAACGAACGATGCCGCCGAAGATATTCACGAGAATCGCGCGCACCTTCGGGTTCGAGAGGATGAGCTTGAAGGCAGCCGTGACGCGCTCCGGGGTCGCGCCACCGCCGACGTCAAGGAAGTTGGCTGGCTGGCCGCCGTGCAGCTTTATGAGATCCATGGTCGCCATGGCGAGTCCCGCGCCGTTGACCATGCAGGCGATGTCGCCCTCGAGCGATACGTAGTTGAGGTCGTGCTCCGAGGCCTCGCGCTCCATCGGGTCTTCCTGCGAGGGGTCGCGGTACTTGGCGACGAGCGGCTGGCGGAACACCGCATTCGCGTCGATGTTGATCTTGGCATCGAGCGCCATCACCGCGCCGTCGTTGGTGACGATGAGCGGGTTCACTTCAACGAGGCTCGCGTCGTTGTCGATGTAGAGCTGGTAGATGCCGCGCGCGATCTTCTCGAAGGCCGCGACCTGCGGGCCCGCCAGCCCGAGGCCGAAGGCGAGGTCGCGGCACTGGTAGCCCGACAGGCCCACCGCCGGATGGATCTCGACGCGCAGGATCTTCTCCGGCGTGTGCGCGGCGACTTCCTCGATGTCCATGCCACCGGCCGAGGAGGCGATGAAGGCGAGCCGGCCCCGATCGCGGTTGAGAAGCAGGCTGAGATAGAGCTCGCGCGCGATCGGCGAACCCTGCTCGACGTAGACCTGGTGGACCGGCAGGCCGCCGGGACCGGTCTGCGGCGTGACCAGGCGGATGCCGAGCATCGCCTGCGCCGCCTGCTCGACTTCGGCGACGCTGCGGCAGAGCTTCACGCCGCCCGCCTTGCCGCGACCACCCGCATGCACCTGCGCCTTGACCACCCACAACGCGCCACCGAGCGCGGTTGCCGCGGCTCCCGCGTCCGCGGCGCTCGCCGCGACCTGGCCGCGCGGCACGGCGACGCCGTAGCGCTGGAACAGTTCTTTCGCCTGGTATTCGTGGAGGTTCATCGCGGCCGCGCTGCGTGCGCGCTCCCAGCTGTCGACGCCGGCGGTATTTTGCGCGAAGCGGACGCCCATAAGCAAAGGAACTGCGAGCGAGTGCCCGGCGCAGGCAGCCGGATCGATGCTACATTCGCGACCGCCACGCTCGATGCGAGCGCGGAGGAGGTCCGGGCCATGCAGCAGAGCCAGCGCGCCAATCTCGAGACCCCGGAGCTTCCCTGGCGCGTGCTCGGTCTCCTCAACCTGTTCCGGCTGCTGGTGCCCGTGGTACTGCTCACGGTCGCCGCCTTCGTCGGCCAGACGCACGCGGTGGGCGATGCGCACCCAGACCTGCTACGGGCCGGTTGCTACGGCTACCTGCTGACCGGCGCCGTGCTGATCGCGGTCCTCAAGCAACGCACGCACACGACCGCCTGGCACATTTACATCCCGGTGGTGCTCGACATCGCGATCCTGTGCCTGATCGTCTACGCGAGCGGCGGTGCCGACAGCGGACTTGGCATCCTGCTGGTGGTTCCGGTCGGGGCGCTCTCGGTCATCGCCGGAACGCGCGGCTCGCTGGTGGTCGCGGCATCGGCGACGCTCGGGCTGCTCGCGCAGCAGTTCGCGGCCTTTCTCCTCGATGGGGTCGGCCCGGTTGGGTTCGCCCAGGCCGGCTACTACGGCGCGGTGCTGCTGCTCGTGACCGCCGGCGGCACGTTCATGACACGGCGCCTGCGCGACACCGAGGCGGTGATCCGCCAGCGCGACATCGACGTCGCGAACCTCGCGCAGCTCTCCGAATACATCGTCCAGCACCTCCGCGAAAGTATCATTGTCATCGACTCCGAGGACCGGATCCGGCTGATCAATGAATCGGCGGGCCAGCTGCTCGGACCCGATGCCGAGGCCGGCGCGCTGCTGGGGGAGATTTCGCCGCGGCTCCTTTATCACGTCGAAAGTTGGCGGCGCAGGCCGGAGGGCAACTCGAGCGAAAGCGCCTCCTTCGTCGCCGGCGACGGCAGCCGCGAGATCGAGGCGCATTTCGCGGCGCTCGGCCGCCAGCGGCCGGCGTCGGTCATCGCCTTCCTCACCGACACGAGCGAGCTCGCCGAGCGCGTGCAGCAGACCAAGCTGGCCGCGCTCGGGCGCCTGTCCGCGAGCATCGCCCACGAGATCAGGAACCCGGTCGGCGCGATGAGCCACGCCGCGCAGCTGCTGGCGGAAACGAGCGAGCTCGGCGCGCAGGAAAGGCGCCTCACCGAGATCATCACGACCAACGGCGAGCGCGTCAGCACCATCATCGGCAACGTGATGCAGCTGTCGCGCCGCGAGACAACCCGGCCCGAGCGGCTGTACGTGGGCGACTGGCTCGGCGATTTCATCAAGGAGTTCCAGGAGACGCTGCAGATCGATGCCGCGCGGATCCACGCGGTACTGCCGCGGCCCGACATCGAAGTGCGCGTCGATCCCACGCACCTGCACCAGATCGTCTGGAATCTGTGCGAGAACGCGGCCCGCCACAGCAGCGAAATGCCCGGCGCGCCGCCCGTCGACGTGCTGATCGCGCGTTTCCAGTCCTCCGGTCGCCCGTTTCTAGAAGTTGCCGATCGCGGCCCCGGCATCCCCGACGAGTCCGCCGAGCGGATCTTCGAGCCGTTTTTCAGCGGGCGCCGCGGCGGCACCGGGCTCGGGCTCTTCATCGCGCGCGAACTCGCGCAGTGCAACGGCGCGCTGCTCCTGTACGAGCCGCGCGCGGGCGGAGGCAGCATCTTCCGAATCGTGTTCGCCGATCCTTCGCGCTGGGAAGGTCGCGCCGATGGCTAGCCCGGTCGTACTCATCGTCGACGACGAGCCGGACCTGTGCGAGCTCCTGTCGATCACGCTCGGACGCATGTCGATCGATTCACGGTCGGTCCATGACATTGCTAGCGCGCGTGCCGCGATCAAGGACGGGCGCTTTGATCTCTGCCTCACCGACATGCAGCTGCCGGACGGAAACGGCCTCTCGCTGGTCGAATGGCTGCAGACCAACCGCCCGGAGCTGCCGGTCGCGGTCATCACCGCGCACGGCAACGTCGAGAGCGCGGTCAAGGCGTTGAAGCTCGGCGCCTTCGATTTCGTTTCCAAGCCGCTCGACCTCGCGGACCTCAGGAAGCTGGTCGCCCAGGCGATCAAGCTCGCCGGCCGAGACATCGGCGCCGAGACCGGCGTCATCGTCGCGCCGCGCCTTCTCGGCCAGTCGGCGGCGATGGAGGAGCTGCGCGAGCTCATCACGCGCGTGGCGCGGAGCCAGGCGCCGGTGCACATCGCCGGCGAGTCGGGCACCGGCAAGGAGCTGGTCGCGCAGCTGATCCACGACTCGGGCGCACGGCGCGATGCGCCGTTCATGCCGGTCAACTGCGGCGCGATCCCGACCGAACTGATGGAGAGCGAGTTCTTCGGCCACAAGCGCGGCAGCTTCACCGGCGCGGTCGCGGACAAGCCCGGTCTGGTGCAGACGGCCGAGGGCGGGACGCTGTTCCTGGATGAGGTCGCGGACCTGCCGCTGCACATGCAGGTGAAGCTGCTGCGGCTGATCCAGGAGAAGACCGTGCGACCGGTCGGCGAGTCGCGCGAGGTGCCGGTCGACGTGCGCATCCTGTCGGCGACGCACCGCGATCTCGCGGCACTCGTGGCCGAGGGGCGCTTCCGCGAGGACCTCTACTACCGGGTCAACGTCATCGAGATCAAGGTGCCAAGCCTGCGCGCGCGCCTCGAGGACGTGCCCGACCTCGCGCGCGCGATCCTGATACGCCTCGCGCGCCGCTCGCGGGTGCCCGCGCCCGAGATCGCCGCCGATGCGATGAAGCTCCTGGTCGGCTACCACTAC
>JANXZZ010000296.1 GCA_025355245.1 Pseudomonadota bacterium
CGTGTACCCGCAGCAGGGCCGCGGGATCGATCCCGCGCGATGCGCCTTCGAGCGCCCGCTGTGCACGGCCGACGTCGCGCTATGATGCGGCGGGCGCGAGCGACGCATGTCCCGTCGCATCTGATAACAACGCTATGACGAATCGCATGCGACTCGAGAGTCCCGCCGCGATCCTCGCCTGCTTCCTGGCGTGCACGGTCGGCGCTTCCTGCGCCGCGACGGCGGCATCCGGGCGGGGCGATGCACTGCCCGTGCCGCGTTTTGTAGACTCCGGACGCACGGCAAAGCTGCTCGGCGCCGCGCCGGAACTCGACCGCATCTTTCGTGAGTGGCAGGAACACGAGCCCGCACCGGGCCTCGCCTACGGGCTGATCGTCGACGGGACGCTCGTGCACGCCGCGGCCTTCGGCCAGCGCGATGTCGCCGGGCAAGCGCCGACCACGACCGACTCGGTGTTCCGCATCGCATCAATGACCAAGAGCTTCACAGCGCTCGCGATCCTGCGATTGCGCGATGACGGCCGCCTGCGTCTCGACGATCCTGTCGAGAAATTCGTGCCGGAACTCGCCCACCTCGCGTACCCGACGACCGATTCGCCGAAGCTGACGATTCGTCACCTGCTGTCGCACTCGGCCGGGTTTCCGGAAGACAATCCTTGGGGCGATCAACAGCTTGCGATCTCGCCGGCGACGCTGGCCGAGTGGCTCCGCGCCGGTATTCCGTTCTCGCACGCCCCGGGCACCGCGTACGAGTACTCCAACTACGCGTTCATGATCCTGGGCCGCGTCGTGTCGGCAGCGAGCGGCCAGCCGTACCGTGCCTACGTCGATGCGAACATCATTCGCCCGCTGCAAATGAACTCGACGGTCTGGGAAGAGAAAGACGTCCCGCAGGCCAAGCTCGCCAAGGGCCAGCGGCCCGATCCGAAGGGATGGCTCGAGGAGCCCGCGCTCGGCTATGGCGCGGGCAGCCCGATGGGCGGCCTGTTCTCCTCCGTTCCCGATCTCGCGCGCTACATCGGCTTTTTCCTCGATGCATATCCGCCGCGGGACGGCGCGGACGGCGGCCCCGCTGGCCGCTCCAGCCGGCGCGAAATGCAGGTACCCGTGACCCCGTTTCGCGCCTCGGCTCGACGCGCGACCGTCGAGGCGTCACTCGAGGAGTCCGCCGGCGGCTACGCCTTCGGCCTGGGCATCACGCAGAGCTGCCGCTTCGGCCAGATCGTCGCGCACGCCGGCGGTCTCCCCGGATTCGGCTCGCGCATGGTCTGGCTGCCGGAGTACGGCGTCGGGCTCGTCGTCCTCGAGAACCGGACCTACGCAAACCTTCGCGTCCCGGTCGGCCAGGCGCTAGAGGCGCTCGCCAAGACGGGCGCGCTCGTCCCGCGCGTACCGCAACCCGCCCCTGCGTTGCTCGCGGCACGGCAGGCCGTGGACGGTCTTTATGCCAACTGGAGCGACGCCGCGCTTGCCCGCACCGCGGCGGCCAATCTGTTCCTCGACCGCGAACTCGCGACGCGCCGCGCCGAGTTCGCGCAACTGCGGACGCTGCTGGGCGCCTGCGTGGCGCCGCCCGACCCCCACACCGACCTCAAGGCCGAAAACGCGCTGCGCGGCAGCTGGACCCTCGATTGCGAGCGCGGCAAAGCGCGCTTCACGGTCACGCTTGCGCCAACGACCGCGCCCACGATTCAGTACCTGGAGTCCGTCCCCGCGGTGACCCTGGACCCGGAGCGGTCGACGAGCGTCGCGGCACTCGCCGCGCGCTTCGGAATCCCCGCCGATCACGTGATCGCCGCGATGCTGGCGCCGAACGCGGACGCACACGCGATCGAGCGCGCGATCGGCGCCGCCGCACGCTGGGGAACTTGCCGACCGGGCGCGACCTTGAGTGGCGACGGCGGCGCGCTCGCAACTGTGCGATTCGACTGCGAGCACGGGCGCCTCGATGCGCAGCTCGAATGGGAAGGGCGTTCACCGCGGCTGAAGGCCGCGACGTTCGTAATGCCGGCGGACGAGATCTGCGCCCCTTGAGCACCCGGTCAATTGCGAACCCGGCATCGCTGCCTGCGGACTCAGCCGGAGTTCGCGCCGGCCGTCGCCGCTACCCCGTCTCCCAAACTCCCCGATCTCCCCGATCTCCCCGATCTCCACAAGGTGCCCCATGCGCCATCGAACGCTGCTCGCTCTAATTGTCTTCGCAGCCGGCACGGCCCACTCGGCGACCCAATTCGACGGCAACCGATGGTGGGACACCGTCAAAGTGCTCGCCGACGATCGGATGGAAGGACGCGAAACGGGCAGCCGCGGCGAGCGTCAGTCGCAGGACTACATCGTCGCCCAGCTAAAGAAACTTGGCGTCGAGCCCGCGGGCTCGAACGGTTTCTTTCAAGCCGTCACGCTTCGTTCCCGCGAACTCGTCGAGCGGGCATCGAGCGCAGCGCTGGTCCGGAACGGGAACGTCGAGCCTCTCAAGGTCGGCGAGCAGTTCGTCCTCAGTGCCCGCGTCGCGCTCGCTCCGACGCTCGAGGCGCCGCTCGCCTTCGTCGGCTACGCTCTCGAAATTCCGGAGCGCAACTACAGCGATCTCGCCGGAGTCGACCTCAAGGGGAAGATTGCCGTCTATATCCAGGGGTCACCGGCCGATGCCCCCACGGCGCTCGCGGCCCACTACCAGTCGCTGGCCGTTCGCTGGAAGTCCCTGAAGGCCGCGGGCGCGGTGGGTTTCCTCGTGCTGCCGAACCCCGCGTCGATGGACATTCCCTGGAGCCGGATTGCCGTGAACCGCTCGCAACCGAGCATGTACCTGGTCGGCGAGGAATTTGACGACACGGCCGGCGCGGGATTCGCGGCGATCTTTAACCCGGCATATGCCGAACAGCTTTTTCAGGGGTCGGGACACAGCTTCGCGGAGATCGCGGCACTCGGGAAGCACCGCGCGCCCATGCCGCACTTCGTGCTGCCGGTCTCGCTGCGCGCGCAGACCCGCATCGCATCCCGCGACGTCGAGTCGAGAAACATCGTTGCCCGGATCGCGGGCCGAGATCCCAAACTTCGCGACCAGTACGTCGTCCTTTCGGCACACCTCGACCATCTCGGGATCGGCGCGCCCATCAATGGCGATCGAATAAACAACGGCGCGATGGACAACGCATCCGGCTCTGCGCTGATGCTGGAAATGGCGCGGGCGCTCCAGCGGCTACCGGAAAAGCTCGGTCGCTCCGTGCTGTTCGTGTGGGTCACCGCCGAGGAAAAGGGCTTGCTGGGGTCGCGGTACTTCGCCGCCCGCCCGACAGTGCCGATCGCATCGATCGTCGCCGACATAAACACGGACGAATTCCTGCCGATCGTGCCGCTGAAGGTGCTGACGGTCTACGGCCTCTCCGAATCCGACCTCGGCGACAGCCTGCTCAAGGTGACGGCGGGGATGGGGATCAAGGTGCAGGCGGACCCGGAGCCGCTGCGCAATATCTTCATTCGCAGCGACCAGTACAACTTCATCCTGAAGGGGGTGCCTTCGCTGATGATGGCGGTCGGCTTTGAACCGGGCACCCCGGAGGAGGCACTGTTCAAGGACTGGCTGACCGAGCGCTATCACGCGCCGTCGGACGACACGAACCAACCGGTCGACCTCCCGGCGGCCGCGCAGTTCGAGGAGATCGTTTTTCGTCTCACGGTCGCGGTCGCAAATGCCCCCCAGCCGCCAGCGTGGAAGCCGGACAGCTTCTTTCGTCGCTATGCGGTTGCGGCTGGCGCCGGTCACTAGGCATTTCGTTCAGTCGACGCCCCCGGCGTCGTGCATTTTTTTCCGCATGAGGCTCCCATGAGGATCCATTCCCTGAGCATTTCGATGCTTGCATTCGTTGCGGTGTCGGCGTACGCGCATGCGCCGCCGCTCCTTCCGGAAAAGGAGGTCGCGGTACTGGCCGACGAGCTGAGCGGGGAAACCGCGAAACGGAACCTCGAAGGGCTCGCGCGCCTGCATCGGCAGCGCGGCTCGCAGGGATTTCATGCCGCGGCGACCCTGATCGTCGAGCGCGCCCGCGCGTACGGGTTGAGCAATGCCGAGATCCTGCAGTTTCCTGCGGACGGCGCGACCATGTACGGGACGCAGCGCTCGAGGCAGGGCTGGGACGCGCAGGATGGCGAGCTCATCGAGCTTCGACCCGAAGGGGCCGTGAAGATAGCGAGCTACGCGGCCTCACCCGTGGCGCTGGCCGAGGACAGCGAATCGGGCGACGTCGTCGCCGAACTGGTCGATGTCGGAACCGGCGCCGCCGAAAGCGACTACGCCGGCAAGGACGTGCGCGGGAAGCTGGTTCTGGCGGGCGCGCAGCCGGGCTCTGTTCAGGATATTGCTGTCGGCAAATTCGGCGCGGCCGGCATCGTCAGCTACGCGCAGAACCAGAAGACCGCGTGGTCGGGCGACAACGACAACCAGGTTCGGTGGGGACACCTCGAGTCGTTCTCCCCGAACAAGACCTTCGCTTTCATGGTCTCGCTGCGCACGGCCCGCGCGCTGCAGCTCAGGCTGCGCTCCGGCGAGTCGATCAGGCTGCACGCCGCCGTCAAGGCCGGGCAGCATCCGAGCGCTTACGACGTCGTGACCGCCACCATTCCCGGAGCCGATCCGCGCCTCAAGGATGCCGAGATTGCCTTCTCCTGCCATCTCGATCACCAGCGCCCGGGCGCCAACGACAATGCGAGCGGGTGTGTGACGATTCTCGAGGTCGCGCGGACCTTGCAGACGCTCATCGCGAGCGGCGCACTGCCGCGACCGGCCCGCACGATTCGCTTCATTTGGCCGCCGGAGGTTGAAGGCACCGTCACGCTGCTGAACGCACGACCGGAATTCGCGAGCCGGATCAAGGCGGTCGTGCACATGGACATGGTCGGCGGCGGCCCGGAAACGAAGGCCGTATTCCACATCACGCGCGGACCCGCGAGCCTGCCCTCGTTCGTGCACGACGTGGCGTGGGCTTTCGCGAACTGGCTAAACGAGGAGTCCTACGACTTCGCGGCGACCGGTGTGGCCGGATATCCGATGGTCGCGCCGGAGGGCGGCAAGGAGCCGCTGCGCGCCGCGTACTCCTCGTTCACGATGGGAAGCGACCACGACGTCTACCAGGACTCGTCCTTCGGCATTCCCGCCATCTATATGAATGACTGGCCGGACCGGTATATCCACACGAACCTGGACACCGCCGCAAACATCGACCCGACGAAGCTCAAGCGCGCCGCGTTCATCGGTGCGGCGAGCGGGTATTTCCTCGCCAAGTTTTCCTCGCGCGACGTCGAGGCGACGCAGCGGGCAGTCGCACTGGGCGGCCTTTTCCGGTCGGTAACGGCGATGGAGCGCCACACCGCATCTGCGCCGACGGACGAATTCGAGCAGGCGGTGCGGGCCTCGGTCGGCGCATTCCTGGCGGGACACTCAGTGGCAGCGCAACCGAAATCGTCGGGCACCTCGGGCGACGGCGCCGTGGTGTTCGCCCGGACGAAGGAGCCGCGCGGTCCCCTGGTCGTGTTCGGCTACGACTACTTCGAGAATCGTGCGAAAGCAGCGGGGCTGGCTACCCCTAAGCTGCTCAGCTTCGAGGGCGAATGGGGTGCCGGCGAGGAGTATGCGTACGAGGCGCTCAATTTCGCGGATGGGAGGCGGTCGGCGAGACAGATCGCGGACGAGCTTTCAGCGGAATATGGCAGCGTTCCCCTCGAACTTGTCGTCGAATACCTCCAAGCGCTCGCGAAAACGGGCTTGTTACACTAGCGACGGCGGACAGGGCGCCAGCGCCAGTCGACCTAGATCGCGTTCCTGACGAGCGTGGCCTGATCCTGGACGTCGCG
>JANXZZ010000311.1 GCA_025355245.1 Pseudomonadota bacterium
CGCCCGTGGCCACGAGCACGTAGTCCGCACCGAAGTCGCGCACCTCGTCTGCGCCCAGCCGACTGTCGAGGAACAGCGTGACGTTCGGCAAGCGTCGGATCTGCCCGAGGCGATAGTCGCGCACGCGTGCCCACTCGGCGAGTCCGGGCAGCCGGCTCTCGCGCGTCACGCGCCCACCCGCCTCGCGGGCCGCGTCGGCGAGCGAGACCGTGTAGCCACGCTTGCCGAGCACGTGCGCGGCCTCGAGCCCGGCGGGTCCTGCGCCGACGATCAGCACCGAGCCGCCCGTGCCCGGCGGCACGTTCTCGGGGTGCCAGCCGGAGCGCCACTCCTCCCCCATGGTCGGATTCTGCGTGCAGCGCAGTGCCGAGCCCCGCGAGTTGTTCGCGTAGCAAATGTTGCAGCCTATGCACTCGCGGATGTCCTCGAGCCGCCCCTCGCGGATCTTGGTCGGCAGGAACGGATCGGCGATCGAGGGCCGCGCAGCGCCGATGAAATCGACGACGCCGCGGCGCAGCTGGCCGAGCATGCTGTCCGGCGAGGTGAAGCGCCCGACGCTCACGACCGGCTTGCCGGTCAGCTTGCGCACGTAGGCGACCCGGTCCTCGAGCGCGCCTTCGCGGACGAAGCGCGAGGAGCCCATCTCCTCCTCGTAGTCGGTGACGACGACATCCCAAAGGTCCGGCAGCTGGCCGAGCGCGGCCACCACGTCGTGCGCCTCATCGGCCGACAGGTGCTCGTCGCCGTGGCCGTCGGCCGCGAAGCGCACCGCGACGGCGCAGCGGTCGCCGACCGCGCTGCGCGTCTCATCGAGCAGCTCGCGGAACAGCCGCATGCGGTTCTCGAGCGAGCCGCCGTACTCGTCGGTGCGCTGGTTCAAGCTGCGCGACAGAAACTCCGAGATGAGGTAGCTGTGGCTCGGATACACGTAGATGATGTCGAAGCCGGCATGGCGCGCGCGCCTGGCCGCGTCGAGGTGCCAGCGTCGCAGCGCACGGATGTCGGCGCGGTCCATGCGCTGCGATTGCACCGGATCGCGGTGGCTCGGCATCGAGCGCACGCCGACGGACGGCAGGCGCGAGGCCAGGTTCGCTACGTAGCTGCCACCGTGCCACAGCTCGACGCCGGCCAGCGCCCCGTGCACGTGCACCGCGTCGGCCATCGCGGCCAAGTTGCCGAGGTCGCCGTCGTCCCACAGCGCCGCGAACGGATAGGGCTGGTCGTCCGAGCTCGGGTGGATCGAGCAGTACTCGGTGCAGACCACGCCCCAGCCGCCCTCGGCCTTCATCGCGCGCATGCCGACCAGTGTCTGCGGCAGGGCGTAGCCCATGCCGGTGCAGTGCGGCACCTGGTAGAAGCGGTTCGGCGCCGTGACCGGCCCGATCCGGACACTCTCGAACAATGGCGCGTAGCGCGATTTATCCTGCACAATCGGCATCCGTAGTTTCCACAGCCGGCCGCTGTTCACTCGCGGCGGCCGACGCAGCATATTGCGTGCAAGCCATGTCAAAGGAAAGACCGGGAGGGGGAGCGTATGCGTCGGGAATCGGCAAGTGCGCGCAAGCGCGAATCACGCGCCGCAGCACCGGCGATCGCCGATCCCGGCCTGCACTTCGGCGGAACGGCCTCCTACTCCACGCTCGTCGCGGACGCGCCGCGCCGGCTGATCGACGCCGCACTGCTGCTGCTCGCCGACACGGGCGTCGGCTTCCAGCCGACGAGCGCCGCGCTGCCGCTGTTTCGCGCGGCCGGCTGCGACGTGTCCGCGGACGGGGTCGTGCGCTTTCCGCGCGCGGTGGTAGAGGGTGCGCTCGCCTCGGTCGCGAAGCAGGCGCGCCTCTGGGACCGCAGCGGCACGCGCTACATCGAGCTCGACGACCAACACACCTGGTTCTTCCCGGGCATGACCTGCATCCGCGTCTACGACCTCGAAACGGGCATCGCTCGCACGAGCACGGCCATGGACCTCGCCACCGTGACGCGCGTCGCGGACGCGCTGCCGAACATCGACGGCGTCTGCATCGCCTGCAAGGACATTCCGCGCTCGGACATCCACGGCGAGATCGCCGAGTTCGAGATCATGGCGCGCAAC
>JANXZZ010000012.1 GCA_025355245.1 Pseudomonadota bacterium
CCGGCACCCGCGCGGTCGGCAAGGGCGACCTCAACACGCGCCTGCCGCTGCCCTCGCGGGACGAAATGGGCTTCCTCGTGCACTCCTTCAACGACATGACCAAGCGCCTCGGCCGCGCGCGCGCCGACGCCGAGCGCAGCCGCGCCGCCGTCGAGCGCGAGCGCGCCAGCCTCGCGGTCATCCTCGCGCGCCTTTCGACCGGCGTCGTCGCGCTCGAGGCCGACCTGACGCTGCGCACCGCCAATGCCGCGGCCTCCGACATCCTCGGCATCGACCTCGAACCCTTGATCGGCAAAAGCTTCCCCGACGTCGCGGTTGGCCAGGTGCTGCCCGAACAGTTCGTGGCCGCCTGCCGGCGCCACCTCAACGCCGGCCAGACCGAGTGGCGCGAGCAGCTCACGCTCAAGAGCGAGAGCGGCCGGCGCGAGCTGATGGCCGCCTGCACGGCGCTGCCCGGGGCGGAGGGCGGCCAGCCCGGACTCGTGATCGTGTTCGACGACATCTCGACGCTCCTGCGCGCGCAGCGCGACGCGGCCTGGGGCGAGGTCGCGAGGCGCCTCGCGCACGAGATCAAGAACCCGCTGACCCCGATCCAGCTGTCGGCCGAGCGCATGCGGCGGCGCTTCCTCGGCCAGATGAACGCGAAGGACGCCGAGGTCCTCGAGCGTGCGACGCACACGATCGTGCAGCAGGTCGAGGCCATGAAGCAGATGGTCAACGCGTTCTCCGACTATGCGCGCGCGCCCGCCATGGAACTGGTGAGCTTCGACCTCAACCAGCTCGTGACCGAGGTCGCCGAGCTCTACCGCGCGCAGGGCTCCGGGGTCAGCTTCCAGCTGTTCCTCGACGTGAACCTGGGCCTCGTCGAGGCGGACCGCGGACGGCTCCGGCAGATCCTCAACAACCTGCTGACCAACGCGCTCGAGGCGCTCGAGGGCCAGAACGGCGGCTCCGTCGTCGTCGAGACCCACCGCACCGCCATCGGCGGCCACCCGGTTCTCGATCTCGTCGTCTCGGACAACGGCCCCGGCTTCCAGCATGAGATCATCGGCCAGGTGTTCGATCCCTACGTGACCAGCAAGCCCAAGGGCACCGGCCTCGGGCTTGCGATCGTCAAGAAGCTGGTTGAGGAACATGGCGGCCGCATCGAGGCCGACAATGCCCGCGGCGGAGGCGCGCGCGTGCGCATCCTCCTGCCGCTCGATGACGCGGGGCGCGAGACGCTCGCCACCGCAACGACCCGTGACGCCCGCAGACCCGAGCCGAGGAGAGAGCGTGCATGAGCGCCCCCCGTATTCTCGTCGTCGATGACGAAGCCGACATCAGAAGCACGCTCAAGGAGGTGCTGACCGACGAAGGCCATGACGTCGACATCGCCGCCGACGCCGCGCAGGCGCGGCTCGCGCGCACCCGCCACGAGCCCGACCTCGTGCTGCTCGACATCTGGATGCCGGACACGGACGGCATCACGCTGTTGCGCGAGTGGTCGAAGGCCGGGCTGCTCGGCTGCCCGGTCGTGATGATGTCCGGGCACGGCACGGTCGAGACCGCGGTCGAGGCGACGCGCCTCGGTGCCTTCGACTTCATCGAGAAACCGCTCTCGCTCGCGAAGCTGTTGCGGGTCGTCGAGCGCGCGCTCGAGGCGGGACGCCGCAAGCGCCTCGCCACGCGCGCGCTCGTGCCGCCGCTGCTCGCCCCGGTCGGCAAGAGCCGGCTGATGCAGGGGCTTCGGGAGCAGGTGCAGCAGGTCGCCGGGCGCGACGCCTCGGTGCTGCTGCTCGGCGAGTCGGGCACGGGACGCGAGGCCTTTGCGCGCTACCTGCACTCCCTGAGTGCGCGCGCCGAGCGGCCTTTCGTCGTTGCCGCCGGCGGCAGCCTCGATGAGCGCAATGCCGCGGAGCGCCTGCACGGCCTCGAGAAGAACGGCGCCATCGACGCGGGACTCTACGAGCAGGCCGCGGGCGGCACGCTCTACCTCGCCGGGCTCGAGGACTTCGGCCCCGGCGTGCAGCGGGTGCTGCTGGCCGACCTCGATGCCGGCAGCTACACGCGGGTCGGCGGCCACCACGCCGCGCGCCTCGATGCGCGCATCGTGAGCTCGGCGCAGGTGAGCTTCGATCTCAGCGGCGAGAACGAGCCGTTCCGGCGCGACCTCTTGTCGCACCTCAACCTGATCGTGCTGCGCGTGCCGCCGCTGCGCGATTATGCGGAGGACGTGCCCGAGCTCTTGCGCTACTACGTGGATCGCCTGGTCGACGAGGAGCGGCTTACGTTCCGCCGCTTCGGCGTCGCGGCGCAGAACCGCCTGCGCAACTACCCGTGGCCCGGCAACATCCGCGAGCTCAAGAATCTGGTGCATCGCCTGCTGCTGCTCGGCGGCGAGGAGGAGATCCGCCTCGAGGAGATCGAGCGCGAGCTCGCGACGCAGCTGCCGCAGGACGAGCCGCTCGTGAAGCAGGACCTGCTGGCACTGCCGCTGCGTGAGGCGCGCGAGGCCTTCGAACGCGCCTACCTGCAGCAGCAGCTGCTGCTCTGCAACGGCAAGGTCGGCCAGCTGGCAAAGCGCGTCGGCATGGAGCGCACCCACCTGTACCGCAAGCTGCGGTCGCTCGGGGTCGATTTCCGCCAATCGGCCGATGACTGAGGCGCTCGGGGCCCGCGCGCGACCGGCCGCGGTCGCGTTCATCCTGATGGCGATCCTGCTCGACGTGATCGCCTTCGGAATCGTGATCCCGATCCTGCCGAAGCTGATCGAGGCGTTCCGCCACGGCGACACGGGCCGCGCGGCGACGACCTACAGCGTGTTCGCGACCGCCTGGGGACTCATGCAGTTCCTGTTCTCGCCGGTGCTCGGGCTGCTGTCCGATCGCTTCGGACGACGGCCGGTGCTGCTGCTGTCGCTGGTCGGACTCGGGCTCGACTACATCCTGATGGCGCTCGCGCCCAACCTCGTGTGGCTGTTCGTCGGGCGCGTGATCTCGGGCATCACGGCCGCGACCTACTCGACCGCCGCCGCCTACATCGCCGACGTCACGCCCCCGGAAAAACGCGCCGCCTCGTTCGGCTACGTCGGCGCCGCCTGGGGCGTCGGCTTCATCGTCGGGCCCGCGATCGGCGGACTGCTCGGCGGCATCGACTTGCGGCTGCCGTTCTGGGTCGCGGCCGCGCTCACGCTCGCCAACGCCGCCTACGGCTGGTTCGTCGTGCCGGAATCGCTGCCCGCGGAGCGGCGCACGCCGCTTCGCTGGTCGCGCGCCAACCCGGTCGGCGCGCTCGCCCTGGTCCGCGAGACCCACGGCCTCGCCGGGCTCATCTCGATGCAGGTGCTGTACACGCTCGCGCACTACTCGCTGCCGACCGTGTTCGTGCTCTACACGAGCTACCGCTACGGCTGGAGTACCCAGCAGATGGGCTACACGCTCGCCTTCGTCGGGGTCTGCTCCGCGATCGTGCAGGCGGGACTGGTGGGACCGGCCGTGCGCTGGCTCGGCGAGCGACGCGCGGCGCTCATCGGTCTGCTCGCGGCGGTGGGCGCCTACCTCGGCTACGGACTCGCGCCGAGCGGGCTCTGGTTCCTGGCGGCGGTGCCGCTCGGTGCGCTGCCGGGCCTGTACGGCGCGGCCGCGCAGGCACTCATGACCGAGCGCGTGTCGGCGAGCCAGCAGGGCCAGCTGCAGGGCATCAACTCGAGCCTGATGGGACTCACCGGGCTGGTCGGTCCGCTCGTGTTCGGGCTCAGCTTCGCGGCCGGCATCAAGCCCGGAGCCGATGGCGCGGCGATCTTTCCGGGAGCCGCGTTCGTGGTCGCTTCGTTGCTGACCCTGGTCGCGTTCCTGATCGCACTCGTCGCGGCGCACCGCCGGGTCAACCCCAGCCAGCTCGCGCCCGCGACCTAGGCTCAGTCGCCGACGCGGATCACGAGCGCATCGACTTCCGCGTGCCTGAGGCGCGCGCGGATGCGGTTGAGCTCATCGAGGTTCGTGATCGGACCGATCCGCACGCGGTGCCAGGTGTCGGTGTCGACCGTGACCTTCTGCACCTTCGATTCGACGCCCTGCAGCGCGAGGCGTGCCCGCACCGCGTCCGCGTCGTTGAAGTTCCGGTACGAGCCCGCCTGCAGCACGTAGCTGCCGGGACGCGTCTCGGGCGCGGGCTTCACGTCGCGGTGCACGTCCTTTTCCTTCTCCGGGATAACGAGCTCGAAATTCTTGAGCCGGTCGTAGAACGTGTAGTCGGTACCGGCGCCGGGCGTGTCCTTGTCGGGCGCCTCGTCGCGCGCCGACAGCGGTGCGGGCTTCCTCGATTTGGTGGCCGTGGGATCGGCGGGCGGCCGCGACTTGAAGTGCCACACGCCGCCCGCGACACAAAGTCCGATCGCGAGCCCGAGCGCGAGCCCGGTCCAGCCGGAGAACCCGGCGCCGCTGCCACGGCTGCGCCGTCCCGCGCCCTTGCGGTAGTCGCGTGGGCTCACATCGTCTCCGGTGCCGAGATGCCGAGGAGCGCGAGCCCGTTCGCGATGACCTGGCGCGCGCCCAGCAGGAGCGCGAGGCGCGCATCGCGAAGCTCGCCGTCCTCGACGATCACGCGGTGCGCCGCGTTCTCGTTGCCGGCCGCGTAGGCAGCGTGGAACTCGGTCGCGAGCTCGCGCAGGTAATTGACGAGCGTGTGCGCCGCGCGCGTGGCGGCGGCGAGCTCGATGACCTCGGGGTAGCGCGTGATCGCGACTAGCAGGCGATGCTCGTGCGGCTCGGTGAGCCGGGCGAGGGCGGCGCGGCCGCGCGCCGCATCGTGCGCGAGGCCGCGCTCGGCGAGCTGCCGCAGCACGCTTGCGACCCGCGCGTGCGCGTACTGGATGTAGAACACCGGGTTCTCGGTGGTGCGGCTCTTGGCGAGCTCGAGGTCGAAGTCGAGGTGCTGGTCGTGCGAGCGCATCACGTAGTAGAACCGCGCCGCGTCGTTGCCGACCTCGGTGCGCAGCTGCCTGAGCGTCACGAAGTTGCCCTCGCGCTTGCCCATCGCGACCTTCTGGCCGGCACGGTACAGGCTGACGAGCTGAATCAGGCACACCTCGAGGCTCTCGGGCGGCTCGCCCATCGCCGCGAGCCCGCCGCGCACGCGCGCGACGTAGCCGTGGTGGTCGGCACCGAGCACGTCGATGAGCCGCGCGAAGCCGCGCAGGCGCTTGTCGAGGTGATAGGCGATGTCGGAGGCGAAATAGGTGCGCACGCCATTCTCGCGCTCGACCACCCGGTCCTCGTCGTCACCGAATTGGGTCGCGCGGAACCAGAGCGCACCGTCCTTGCGGTAGGTGTGGCCATTCGCCGCGAGGCGCGCGAGCGCCTCGTCGATCGCGCCGCTGGTAGCGAGCGAGCGCTCGGAGTACCAGCGGTCAAAGACGACGCCCATCTCGGCGAGGTCCTCGCGGATGTCGGCGAGCATGCCGCCAAGCGAGTGCTCGACGACGGCGCGGAAGCCGGCCGCGCCGAGCAGCGCGCGCATGCGCGCGATGAGTGCATCGACGAACACGTCCTTGTCGCCGCCCGCCGGCTCATCGGCCGGAAGATCGGCGCTGACCGCCGCGGCGTCCTTCGCGTAGGCACGCCCGGCGCTTGCGACGAGCCCGGCGGCGATCGGCAAGAGGTACTTCGCCTTGTAGCCGTTGGAGGGAAAGGGCACGGCTTCGCCGAGCGCCTCGAGGTACCGGAGCCACACGCTGACCGCCATGATGTCGACCTGGCGGCCGGCGTCGTTGACGTAGAACTCGCGCGCGACGCGATGGCCCGCCGCCTGCAGCAGGTTGCCGAGCACGCTGCCGTAGGTCGCGTGCCGGCCGTGGCCGACGTGAAGGGGGCCGGTCGGGTTCGCCGACACGAACTCGAGCAGAACGCTCTCGCGCGAGTCCGCGGTGCCGGATCCGTAACGCGCGCCCGCATCGAGCACGCGGCCGAGCTCGGCGTGGTAGGCGGAGGGCGCGAGATGGAAATTGATGAATCCCGGACCCGCGATCTCGACGCGCGTGACGGCGGGATCGGCGGGGAGTGCGTTCACGATGGCGGCCGCGAGCTCGCGCGGATTTCTGCGGGCGGCCTTGGCGTGGCGCATCGCGACGTTGCTCGCGTAGTCGCCGTGGGCGAGGTCGCGTGTGCGCTCGACCTCGGGCGGCAGGTGCCGCGCCTCCGCGCTCATGAGCTCGGGCGGCAGGGCGGCGAGGGCCGCGCTCACGAGTCTTTCGATCGTCGCTTTCAAGGCAGGGGTTCCGCGGGGACGGGCGCGGTGGCGCCCGCGCGAAGTCTAACGGATTCGGCCCGGGCGGGCGGTGGGCTCAGGCCGTCACGCGCGTCGCGAAGGCGAGCTTGATACCGAGGGCGACGAACAGCGCCCCGACCCCGCGCGTGATCCAGGCCGCGGCCGCGCGCGCGGCGGGGCCACGAGCGATGGCGCCCGCGGCGAGGCGCGCAAGCGTCAGGTTCCAGATCGTGCCGGTCACGTTGAACAGGCAGCCGAGCGCGAGGAATCCGAACGCGCGGTGCTCGGCCGTCGGGTCCACGAACTGCGGCAGGAACGCGAGAAAGAACATCGCGACCTTGGGGTTGAGCGCATTCGTGAGCGCGCCGCGCAGGAACACGCGCGCGTCGCTCGAAAGCGCGCCGGCTGCCGGCGCCGCCGCGGCGGGGGCGGGACGCGCGAGGAGGAGCGAGATACCGATCCAGACCAGGTAGATCGCGCCCGCCGCCTTCACGATCGCGAACGCGCGGCCGGAGGCGAGGATCAGTGCGGAGAGCCCGATCGAGGCGCCGACGATGTGCACGAGGCAGCCCGCGCCGATGCCGAGCGCCGCCATCGCGCCCGTGCGCCAGCCGCGGGTCGCCTGGCTCAGGATGAACAGCGTATCCGGGCCCGGCGTCAGGTTGAGGAGTACGCCCGACAGCAGGAAGAGCGGCAGGTCGTGGATGCCGAGCATGCTGCAAGCTTAGCGCGCCGCCCTCGGCAGCGGAGCGCTCAGCCAACCTCGATCGGGTCGACGTCGATCGACCAGCGCAGGCCGCGCGCGGCGGGCAGCGCCTCGACCAACGGCAGCCAGTCGCGCAGCAGGCGCTTCAATGCCGCGCGCTCGGGCGACTCGAGTAGCAGGTGCGCGCGGTAGCGGCCCGCGCGTCGTTCCATCGCGGCGACGGCGGGGCCCAGGATCTCGAGGCGCTTCGGCTGGAGGTCGAGCGCCGCCTGGCGCGCGACCCCGAGAAACTTGAGCGCCGCCGCCCGGTCGGCGGCTTCGGCGCGCAACACCGCGAGGTGACTGAACGGTGGCCAGCGCG
>JANXZZ010000018.1 GCA_025355245.1 Pseudomonadota bacterium
CCGGCCGCTCGGCGCGCGGTTGTCGCCGTCGCCGTTCTTGGCGGTCGGCAGCGCGAGGCCGCGGTCGATGCCCTCCTTGGTCGCGCCCTGCATGAGCTCGTCGAGGAAGCGACTGACCTGGCGGACATTGCGCGCCGCTTCCGAGAGGCCTTTCTTGCCGGCGTCGAGTTCCTCGAGCACGATCATCGGTATGTAGACGTCGTGCTCGTCGAACCTGAAGATCGCGGTCGGGTCGTGCATCAGGACGTTGGTGTCGAGCACGAAGATCGAGCGGCGGGCGCGCGCGGCGCGCGTCATCTACGCGGCGCTCCTACAGCGACCGGGCGGCGGCGAGAACCTCGTCGGCGTGGCCGCCGACCTTCACCTTGCGCCATTCGGCGCGCATTACGTTCCGTGCGTCGAGGAGGAAGGTGCTGCGCTCGACGCCCATGTACTTGCGGCCGTACATGCTTTTCTCCTTGTAGACGTCGAACCGCATGCAGGCTTCCTTTTCGGGATCGGCGAGGAGGTCGAAGGGGAACCGGTACTTGGCGCGGAACTTGATGTGCGAGGCGACGGAGTCGGGCGAGACGCCGAGCACGACGGTCTTCGCCTTCTTGAACTCCGCAAACAGCTCGCGAAACGCCTCGCCCTCGGCCGTGCAGCCGGAGGTGTTGTCGCGCGGGTAGAAGTACAGCACCAGCTTCGAGCCGACAGCGTCCTTGAGGCGCCACGGACCGCCAGTTGCCTGCAGGGAGAAGTCGGGGATTTTCTTGCCGATCGAGGGCTTGGCCATGGCGCGCTCCGCGAATCCGCTCAGTTCTTGACGGGCTCGAGGATCGCGTCGAGGTTCAGGTGGTCGCAGAAGTCCATGAACTCCTCGCGCAGCACCCCGAGGTGGATGCGGCTCGGTACGTTGATCACGAGGCGGAGCGAAAACATCGGCGCGCCGGTGTGGGCCGCGGCGTAGCTGCGGGTGTCGAGCTCGGCGATGTCGATGCCGCGCGCCGAGAAGAAACCGGACACGCTCGAGACGATGCCCGACTGGTCGAGGCAGACGATGTCGACCGAGTAGGGCAGCATGTCCGCGCGCACCGGCCGCTGCTCGGTGCGTCGGGCCAGCAGCGAGATCTCGCCGCCGTCGCCGAGCTTCTTGATCTCGGTCTCGATCTTGGCGAGCGAGTGCCAGTTGCCGGAGATGAGCAGCGCCATGACGAATTCGCTGCCAACGGCGGACATTCGGCTTTCGACGATGTTGCCGCCGCAGTCGGCGATCACGCGGGTAAGGTCGTGCACCATGCCGGTGCGGTCGCTGCCAATGGCAGAGAGAGCGATCAGCTGCTTCATCCGTGGGGGAGGCTCGGGGAGGGGCGGTTAAACCACCATTCTACTCCAGGCCGACCGGGGCGTGGGGGCCCCGAGGCGCTTTTGGCTTGCGCCGCCGGGCCCCCGCTCAGTACCATCGCGGGCTGGTTTTGCGAGGCTCGAATGTACAGCGGCAGCATCGTCGCCATCGTCACGCCGATGGTCGAGTCGGGCGAGGTGGACTTCCACGCCTGGGATGCGCTGCTCGACTGGCACCTCGCCGCGGGTACGGACGGGATCGTCGTCGCGGGCACGACCGGGGAGTCGCCGACGGTCAGCCTCGATGAGGTCGTCGAGCTCACGCGGCGGGCGGCCGCGCGCCTCGGCGGACGCATTCCGCTGATCGCGGGCAGCGGGACCAACGATACCGCCGGCAGCATCGCGCGCACGCGGCGGCTGACCGAGGCGGGCGCCGATGCGGTGCTGGCGGTGACGCCGTACTACAACAAGCCGACCCAGGAAGGGCTGTTCCAGCACTTCACGGCGCTGGCGGAGGAATCGAGCGTGCCGGTGATTCTCTACAACGTCCCGTCCCGGACCGGAGTCGACCTGCTGCCTGCCACCGTGGCGCGTCTCGCCGCACACCCGCGCATCGTCGCGCTCAAGGAGGCGACGGGCAGCCTCGGGCGCATGCAGGCGCTGCTCGATTGCTGCGGCGAGGAACTCGAATTCCTGTCGGGCGACGACCCGACGGCGGCGGAGGCGATGCTGGCGGGCGCGAGCGGGGTCATCTCGGTGACCGCCAACGTCGCGCCGCGCGCGATGCACGAGCTCTGCGCGGCCGCGCTCGCGGGCAACGCCGCGCGCGCCCGGGAACTCGACGGGAAGCTGCAGGTCCTACACAGTGGGCTGTTCGTAGAATCGAATCCGATCGCGACCAAGTGGGCGGTCGAGCAGCTCGGCCTCATGCGCGGAGGCATCCGCCTGCCGCTGACGCGGTTATCGGCTGACGGTCAAATTACGGTGCGCGAAGCGATGCGCGCCGCGGGGGTCGAATGCGCGCATTGATGACGATCGTCCTGGCTGCTGCGTTGCCGGTGCTCGGCGGCTGCCACTTGCGCCACTCCGTGCGCCCGGACGAATGCGCGCCGGGCGCCCCCTACAACCGGGCGCAATCGGTGGTCGGCCTGCACGCGGCCGAGGGGCTGTCCGCCCCCAACACGCGCAATTCGCTCAAGGTGCCGGATGACGTGGCTGCCGCCCGGCCGCACAAGGCGGGCACGGCCTGCCTGGATGCGCCGCCCAGCTTCTACGCCGACAAACCCAAGCCCGCACCGGCCAAGTGAGGCCGCAGCGGGGTCGCTGGATTGCCTCGCCGCGTGGCCGCGGTTAGGCTTGCGATCCGCCGGAGAGGTGGCCGAGCGGTCGAAGGCGCTGGACTGGAATTCCAGTAATACCCAAAAGGTATTCGTGGGTTCGAATCCCACCCTCTCCGCCACCTTCCTGAGCGTCGGCAAGCCTCCGGCAGCGTCCGGACGGGGGCGCGGCAACGGCAGGCGAATGGCGTTGCGAAGGCGTCAGGAGTGCGAATTGACGCTCGCCGGAGCCCCGTGTAACGTCGCGCGGCCTCGAGAATCCCGGCCCAGGCCCGCGCGGGTCACGCCGCGAGCGTTCGTCTGGCAGACCCTTTTTTCCATGGTGGCCCGCGTCGGTTCCTCCGCGACGATCAGCCGTAAACCCCGTCAGGCCCGGAAGGGAGCAGCGGCAGCGGTGCGATCGGGTGCCGGAGGGGTGCTGGCGCGGGCCGCCACCCACTTGCAACCGGTGCGAACCGGATCCGGACGGTCATGAGCTATCTCGTGCTGGCGCGCAAATGGCGGCCGCGCTCGTTTGCGGAGCTGGTCGGCCAGGATCACGTGGTCCGGGCCCTCAGCAACGCGCTCGACAGCGGCCGGGTGCACCATGCATTCCTGTTCACGGGCACCCGAGGGGTCGGCAAGACGACCGTCGCGCGGATCCTCGCCAAGGCCCTCAACTGCGACACCGGCGTCTCGGCACGCCCCTGCGGCATCTGCTCGGCGTGCCGCGAGATCGACGAAGGCCGCTTCGTCGACTTGATCGAGATCGATGCCGCCTCCCGCACCAAGGTAGAGGACACGCGCGAGCTGCTCGAGACGGTCCAGTACTCCCCGGCGCGCGGCCGCTACAAGGTCTATCTGATCGACGAAGTGCACATGCTGTCGGGGCACTCGTTCAATGCGCTCCTCAAGACGCTCGAGGAACCCCCGCCGCACGTCAAGTTCCTGCTGGCGACCACGGATCCCCAGAAACTGCCGATCACGGTGCTGTCGCGCTGCCTGCAGTTCCACCTGAAGCGCCTGCCGGTCGCCCTGATCAACGAGCGCATGGCGACGATTCTCGGCGCCGAAAAGATCGCCTTCGAGCCGCCGGCCCTGCCGCTCCTGGCGCGCGCCGCCGACGGCAGCCTGCGCGACGCGCTCTCGCTCCTCGACCAGGCGCTCGTCTTCGGGGCCGGCAAGGTCGGGGAAGCGGACGTGCGCTCGATGCTGGGCACGATTGATCGCGGGCACGTCGTCCGGATCCTCGAGCGCCTCGCGGCCGGCGATGCGGCGGGTCTCGTCGAGGTGCTGCGCGCGCTCGACGAGCAGGCGCCCGACTACGACCAGGTGCTGGTCGAACTCGCCACGCTGCTCGAACGCGTGGCGCTCGAGCAGATCGTACCCAGCTCCGGCGCCGACGGCGGCTTCGACCTCGCGACGCTCGAGGCGCTGGCTCCGCGAGTACCCGCCGAGGACCTGCAGCTCTACTACCAGATCGCGCTCGTCGGGCGACGCGACCTCGAGCTCGCGCCGGAGCCGCGCGTCGGCTTCGAGATGACGGTCCTGCGCATGCTCGCGTTCCGGCCGGCGCCGGTCGGCGCGATCGAGGTCGCCGCGCCGCGCGCGGCGGCGCGCGTGGCCACCGCCGCGGTCCCGGCGCCGGCTCGCGCAGCGACGCTGCCGAGCAGTGGCGCGCCACCGGCATTGGCCGCCGCGGCGAGCGTCTCGGCCGCGACCGGCGTCGACTGGCAGGAACTTCTCGCGACGCTCGACATCAGTGGTGCCGCGAAGCAACTGGCCGCCAACTGCGTGTGGCTCGGCCGCGACGGCGACGCGGTGCGACTGCGTCTCGATCGCCGCAGCGAGGGCCTGCGGACCGGTGCGACGGAAGATCGCCTCGCGCAGGCCCTGAACCGGCACTTCGGCGGTAGCGTGCGTCTGGTCATCGAGCGCGACGATGCAATCCAGGCGCCCGAGGTCGCCGACACGCCGGCGCGGCGCGAGGCGCGGGCGGCGGAGACGCAGCTCGCGCAGGCCAGGGCCACGCTGGAGGCCGACCCGACGGTGCGCGCGCTGCGCGAGAAATTCGGCGCCAGCATCCAGGCGGAGACGGTCAAACCGGTTCGCTAATTCGAGGAGACGACATGAAAGGCGGGATCGGCAATCTGATGCGCCAGGCGCAGCAGATGCAGGAAAATCTTCAGAAGGCGCAGGCGGAACTCGCGAACCTCGAGGTCACTGGCGAGTCCGGCGGCGGCATGGTCAAGGTGAGGATGAACGGCAAGCACGAGGTGCAGCGCGTGATCCTCGATCCGTCAGTCGCGGCCGATGATCGCGAGTTGCTCGAGGACCTGTTGACCGCCGCGTTCAACGACGCCGTGCGCAAGGTCGAGGCGACCACGCAAGCCAAGTTCCAAGGCATGATGGGTGGCATGCAACTGCCGCCCGGATTCAAGGCGCCGTTCTGAGGCCGTGAATTACTCGCCCGCACTCGCGCGTCTGATGGCGGCGTTCCGGCGCCTGCCCGGTGTCGGTCCGAAAACCGCGCAGCGCATGGCCTTCCATCTCCTCGAGCGCGACCGCGACGGCGCGCTCGATCTCAGTCGCGCGCTGGCGAGCGCGGTCGAGACGATCGGGCAATGCCGGCGCTGCCGGATGCTGACGGACGGCGAACTCTGCCCGATCTGTTCGAGCACCCAGCGCGATACCGGACTCGTCTGCGTGGTCGAGTCCCCGGCCGACGTGGTCGCGGTCGAGCAGTCGGGCGGGTTCCGCGGGCGTTACTTCGTGCTGATGGGACACCTGTCGCCGCTCGACGGCGTCGGGCCCGCGGAACTCGGCATCGATGCGCTCGAGGCACTGCTCGACGAGGGACTGGTGCGCGAAGTCATCCTCGCGACCAACCCGACGGTCGAGGGCGATGCCACCGCGCACTTCATCGGCGAACTGGCCTCGCGACGCAAGGTGCGCGCGAGCCGGATCGCCCACGGCGTGCCGGTTGGCGGTGAACTCGAGTACGTCGACGGCGGTACGCTCGCGCACGCGCTCGCCGGGCGCCAGACGCTTACCTGACTCGGTCGCGGCCGCGCCGCTCCGGGAAGCGCGCAGCGAATTCGCGCGCGAATTCGCTCCGGGAAGCGCGCAGCGAATTCGCGCGCGAGCT